>NZ_QHCT01000001.1:328750-657500 GCF_003545885.1 Leptospira stimsonii | reverse complement strand
GATTCCATTGGTTACTTCCGCCAATCCGCATGGTTGGCATTTTTTGAAAACGGAAACCGGAATGCAGAACACAATCGATAGCCTCATTCATTTTATGGAACAATATCCTACTTTATCAGGATTGCAATTGGATATCGAAACCGTCTCAAGTTCTCAAATATCGAATTATAAAAGGTTTCTAAAAGAATTGAAAAAGAGACTTCCTCGTGAGAAAGTTTTGACATTGGCCTTGTTTCCTCAGATCGAATTCCCCAATTCGAATTCTAAAATCCACGCCGGACTACTAAACGCAGATTTTATCGACGAGTTCGTTCTCATGAGCTACGATCTCCATTCTCCCAAAACCGAACCGGGACCGGTAACTTCCGTATCCTGGACCAAGAAGAATCTGGACTTTTTATCGAATAAAATTTCTCCCTCGAAGTTGTGGTTGGGTCTTCCTCGTTACGGTTATTTTTGGAAACAAGGTGAAAGAGTAAAAATTCTCGATCAAAAGAGTCTTTTAAAAAATCGAAATCGTTTTCGAATATCGGACGAAAACGACGGATTTATAAAGCTTCAAAATTCAGATGGAATCGGATTTATCTCGGACGAAAAATCGCTGTTCCAATTCCAAGAATTGGTAGAACGATATCGACTCAAAGGAACCGCTTTTTGGAGAATCGGGTTTTAACGAAAATCATACACGATTTTTACAGTAAGACTTTTTCCTTGATCGTTATTGATGTTCGAAGTTCCTCTGTATTCCATGATCCTCTTCGATTCTATATCATAGACCATGTCGATCGGCTTTACAAAAACGGAAAGAAGCGCGTTGTCGATTTTCATTCTTAAAAAAAGAGCGGGCTTTCCTTTGTATTCTCCCGTTTTCGTTTTTGAAACCGAAAACGCAAACGTATCCCTTTCCACGGGAACTAAAAAACGAAATCGAATCGTCTTTCCTTCGATGAGAGAATCCCAATAAGCCCTTATAAAATAATCGAACCCTCCGTCCATAGAAGCGGGCTCCGAAAATGCGATCGTCTTTTCTTCCAAAGGTTTTTCGGAGGATCTCCGTGCGAATAATTTCGCCGATCCTGCTTTTAATAACGTTCCCCCTTCCAGATAACCGACCCGCAAATCATCCAATTGAAAATCGGGGATCATTTTATTTTTTGAGAATATGATTTTCTTTTTCGCAAAAACTTTTCCCTGTGGATCTTTGTATTGAATCTTTGAATACGAATGTTCCCCGTTTTCCCAGAATTCTTCATGATGATCGTAATAGAGAATTTTGCCGGAGTCTAAATCTGTGGCGGTTCCAAAAAATTGCATCTTTTTAGTTTCCCCATAAATAGAAAATGATATATTCAAAATTAAGAATAGAATCAGCCTCTTCATTTTTTGCCTTCCTAAAATCCATTCCTTAGACTAAAAGTTGCGATTTAGAATTCTTTTTTTACGCTAAGAAATCGTTTCGACGACCCTTCGGAATAAAAAATCGAGTTATGATTTTATTCGGCGGATTCCAATCCTGGTTTCTTAAAATGAAAATTTGTCAGGCCGAAGAAAGGGATCAAAATTTTACGAATCTAAAAGGGAAATCGTTTGTTTTCCTTTTTACGATTTAATTTCAAAGGATTCTTAAATGAATTTTACATTTCCATTCTCTTGCTTAGAATGGAGAAGAAATTTCCACATTCACTGGATACCAATCGATTTTGAATTCGATCGAGTCGGAACCATTTTTAAAAGGGGCTACTGTGCAGGAGATTCACGAGTATTTGGATCGATACTTAGAGGAAAACATTCTTCAGTCGGAAACCATTCGAAGAATGAAACACGTCATTCAGGAATTCAGTATTCGAGCTCCAAAAGTACTTGTGACAAAATGTATCGACGGCCGTGTTCACGGAAGCAAACTAAAAGGTTATCCCGTCACAACCATCCGTTTCGGTAGAACGGACGGAAATATCGTCGCGACCAATTTGAATAATTTCTGGTTTTGGAATCGGATCGATCGATTGATCAACGATGCAATTTGTAATACCCCCAATACGCCGGCTTTGTTCATCGCTTATATGCACAGGTCCGATCTTCCGGGAATGGGTTGTGCGGCTCACAATCACGACGATAGCGCCGCGAGAAAGGCAATTCAGGAACAGACACGGGCGGTCAGAGAAGTCTTTCAAAAAGAAAGAATCTACGTTATGGAAGGAATTACGAATACGGATTCCATGGCGGAGACCTTGATCTTTGGAGACGGAAGTAAATTGGATACTTCCGAAATGATCCGAGATTTCGATTTTAAAACTCCGTCCGAAATATTCCATAAGGCTTTTCTAAAATATCCTTTCAAAGATCCTTCCACAGCGAGGTACGTCGGATTCAAGACTCCGGAAGAATTATTTTTAGAACCTCAGCCTCTGTTTTTCAAAGATTTCCAGACGACCCTTTGTATGAAATCGTATCTGATTCGTGAAGTTACCTCGATCGTAGTTTCGGACGATTTCGCTTCTCAAAAGTTGATTCAACCGGATTTATTCAATGCGATCATCCAAAAACTTTTCGCTGTAAAAGATCTGCCGCCGCTTCTGATTCCATCCTTAGCTTATCAATCCCTTTGGAATATCGCCTATTCTCTTTATACGAGGAGAAAGGTTGAAATGTTAAGCGAAGAGGATCGTTGGAAAATATTGGATCACGCGGAAGAATTGATCTGCTATGGAGACGGATTCGAACTTCTTCAGAGAAACAAAGCGATTCTTGTTAAAACCGGAAGAGGGAACGATACCGATGCTTTGCTAGTCGCGCGCAAAGTTCTGGAAAAGAATAAGGAAAAAAAATCGGATACTAGTCCTATCCTGGTTCATCTAAATATCGAAAACTCGGGAGAACTTTTAGCCTGGGAAGATATCAACGAAAACATCACTTCCAAAACGAATACACTTCTTAGAAACTTGGAGGCGGTCTTTTACGACGTGGAAACGATCGTTCTTACTACGTATTCTTATCGAGATCAAAAACGGTTTTATCCGATTCACACAAAAAAAGATAAGAGAATCACCTATCCTGTGAATATCATAGAAGGAATTAATTCCGAAACTCTCTTTTCCGGCATGAGTTTGAAATCGAGAGAAGGCATTTACGCTACTGAAAGAATGAGCAAGTTTATTTGAGTCCGACCGGTATTTTGACGGAATGACGTCGCCGATGATCCAATGGCGTATTTCCTACGTATCGTTTGAAAAGTACTCGAAAAAAACCTACATTCTCATATCCGACTGCGTAGCTAATCTCTTCGATCGAGTCACCTGATTCTTCCAATCGACGCCGCGCCCATTCGATACGAAGGCGTTGCAAATAAGTAGAAGGGGGATCGCCCGTCGCTTGTTTGAATCTTCTCTTTAAACTTCGGGAACTGAGACCAACTCTTTGTGCGAGCGTTTCCATCGAGATTGCGGTTGTGAATTCGTTCTCCAATATATCTTGCGCCGTTGCAACGGATAAATCGTCGTGATGTTTCTGAGCCGCAAAAGTCATAAACGGTGTCTGAGAAATTCGGTCCGAATCAAGTAAGAAATTTTTCGCACACTTGAGAGCAATTTCTCTTCCCAGAGATTGTTCCAATACATGAAGACTCAAATCATAGAATGCATTGCTTCCGCCGGAAGTTAAAAAATTTCCTTGATCGATCACAAGTTTATCCACTTCAAGATTTACGTTCGGAAACATTCTTCGAAAGAGAGATGCCAATTGCCAATGAGTCGTGGCGGATCGGCCTTCCAACAAGCCGGTTGAGGCGAGTAGAAACGCTCCGGAACAAACACTCGCGATCCGAACTCCTTGCGACGAAGCTTCTTTGAGCCATTCTATCTCAAGTCCGCATCTTCTTTTGATGCCGACTACGTTTGGCCCAATTGCAGGCACGATCACAAGATCCACCTTCTCGCATCGACCAACGAGGTCGGGTTTGATCTGAACTTTCCCGTGAAGCTGAACGGGTTCGGACTGAATGGCCGCTGTGCGAACCCGGATTTTGGAAGGTTTTCGACGGTTCTCAAGATCTATCCCGGCAAATTCAAAGAATTCGAAAAGGCCAGTTATGACGGAAGCCGGTGCACCGGGTATCAGAAGAATCACTACGTCCATATTGGACACTGGAACCAGAGATTGGCGGAATCGCAATGAAAACTTTAATTTGGCCAAGATTTTGGAGGCCAAATCACGTCGAAAATTGGCGGAGAAGCGCCTTTACAAAGGAAATGCTAGCTGTTAAACTACCGAAACAAATCTTAAAGGAGATTATGGAATGATTTTAGCCGCAAGAATTTTAGCCGGTATCGTCGGAGCACTTCACGTGTGGATTTTTCTTATGGAAAGTGTGCTCTGGATGCGCCCGACAATCCACAGACGTTTTGGTGTAACGGATAAAAAATTAGCGGAAGCTATGAAGGGAGTTTTTTTAAATCAAGGTTTTTATAACCTATTTCTTGCGATCGGTGCGCTCTATGGCGCGATCTTTTTTGAACTTCATGCGGCCTACGCACCTGCGATTATGATCTTTTCTTGTCTTTCGGTTTTCGGAGCCGGTCTCGTTCTTTTTGCTTCCAAACCTGCAATGGCTCGTGCGGCGATCATCCAAGGTTTACCGCCGTTGATCGCAATCGTTCTGATCGGAGTCTCTATTTACGGTTGATCTTCGAAAACAACGAAAGTCGAAATTGATTCTTAACTCAATTAGAATTTTCTAACACTTTTACGCTCGGATTACATTCGAATTTCCTAATTCATTTGTTATCCGAGCTTCAAATCGTTCTTATTTATTCTCTCTTAAACCCTGGACGAACTTTATCAATTCCGCCCGAAACGAAAATTCTCTCGTTCCCATAAGATAACGAAATGCGGATACGATCACATCCGGTCTCGGAGGATCACCTCCGATAAATAAGTCCGGTTCTTTCGGAAGTTTTCCTAACTTGAACAAACCTCCGGAAACAGCCTCCGAGCCGCAAGCAACGAGCGCCTTTGGAGAAGGCATCGTCTCCCAAGCCGTGTCCAATGGTCCTTCCATATTGGGACCGACCGGACCGGAATACACAAGTGCGTCCGCATGTTTCGGAGAGGCAACGACACGGACCATACTTGCTTCACTGTCGAAAAGAGCATTGAAACTCGCGTTGATTTCCGCTTCCGTAGTATTGTTTCCACTCGCGGCAACTTCTCTGAATTGAAAGCCCGTATGTTTGGTAACCTCGCGAAATTGTTTTACCTCTTCGCTAATTACTTCGGATCTCTCTTCGGGAAGTCCGTTTGTATACGTTACTCTCAGTGCCTCGCGATCCGTTGAGTAAACGTGCACAAAGCCGGAATCGATGATCTTTCCGTCCGAACAAACTTCAGAACATCGACCACATTGAAGGCAAGCACCGTAATCAAAACGAATCTGATCTTTCGAAAGAACCTTGAGCGAATGTGTTGGACAAACCTGTTCGCAAGACTTGCAGGAAAGGCAGGATTCACTCGGACCAAGAACCGGCACCGGAATTCCGCGAGCATTCGAGTTGATGGGCGAAACTTTTTTGTAATTCATCGTCTTCGCGGGACGAAGTATGTTCAATATTTCGAATATAATTTTCATAGGTCCACTCCTACGTAACTCAGGTTGAAGGACTTATTGTTTAAGGGGAAATCTCCGATGTATTCTCCTCGTACCGCTAACTCCAAAGCGTGCCAATTGAAAACGGAAGGATCTCGTATATAAGCTTCTTCGATCGTTCCATCGGAATCTAGATCCAAGGAAACCAACACTGGACCTCGCCAGCCTTCGACCGCAGAAAAATAAGTTCCTTTTTTAACGGTCTCCTTTGCGGAACCGGACTTTGTTATCTTCGAATCCAAGGCGGAAATCAATTTCGGAATCGCCTGAACAAGCCACTTACTACTATTCTTCAATTCTTCGTAACGTAGATAGAATCTCGCCCACGCATCCCCTCTCATATGATCTCGATTTAAGTCCAAAGAAATCGGACCGCCAAGTGCATAAGATTTTTCTAAATGACGAAGGTCTCGATTTAGGCCTGTACATTTCTCCGCCATTCCGACAAAACCGAGATGTCTTACTTGTTTTTGACGAATAATACCGCAAGACTGAAGCCTTTCCCGATTGGTAGAAGCGCCCACTGCTCTTTCGAAATGGCTCGTAACGTCAGCCGTAACGGAACGGATCCTTTCGGCGAGTTCGGCGAGTTTTTCGGAAGTAAGACCTTTTCTAAAAAATACTTTTCCAGGGGCTAAAGCGCCTCTTCCAAAACGATTGCCGGTTAACGCTTCCATGACTCCGAGCGGAATTCCTCTTTGTAACGAACAAACGCCCTGCAACGGATAATAACCGATATCACCCGCGATCGCACCCATATCTCCGATGTGCGTCGCGATTCTTTCCAATTCTAGAAGAATCAATCTCGAAAAATCCAGTTCTTGTGGAACTACGATCTTAAGCGCTTCTTCGAAAATTCTTGAAAACGCGATTCCATAGGCAACCGTACTGTCGCCCGAAATCGCTTCCGCATAAGGCAAAGAATCTTTCGGACCTTTTCCTTTGATCAGCTCTATCAATCCTCGCTTTTGAAACCCGAGGCGAATGTCCAGATTTCGAATTTCTTCTCCTTTCACAATAAAACGGAAATGCCCCGGCTCGATCACACCCGCATGAATCGGTCCGACCGCGTGCGAATAATGACTCGCGGGAATCGGTACTTTTAATCCCTTATATACTAAATCCTTAATTCCTTTTTTAGTTACGAATTTTTCTACGTCGGTTTTACGATCTGCGACGAGATACTTTTCAAAATCATAAGAAGAATAATCCTCTTCTCCCTGATCCGTTCCAAGTGAATGTCGAAGCATCGAAATCGGATTTGCGGAATCTTCGTAAGCTTCTTTTTCGGAATATTCTATAACTTCGTGCTCCACTCCTGAGTTAGTCAGCCAGAAGCGGTTGTAGCCCTTTTTACCCTTTCTAGGATATAAGCCCGTTACCGTGCGCATTCAAAATTCTCCTTGGAGTAAGTGATAAAAACCCCAGATACCGATTCCCAACACCATAAGAAAGAGAAGAAGGGAATTTGTTAAACGAATTTGCAAAGTCGTTGCAAACTCTTTCGCAAAAGGGCGATCTTCTAAATTAAAAAGAGGAACCGTTTTGTATAAAAGTACTCCGAAAAATATAAGACCCAAAACAGGCACTGTGATCACAAACCATTGACCCTGCGTCCAGCCGGCCTTTAAGAGTATTAAGTCGTTCACGAAGATCGGCGATCCGGGAAGAACAAACGCCAAGAACAAAGAAGCCATATACAAAGATAAAGCTTTTTTGTTGATCGAGTCAGAATGAAATATCTTGCTTAATTCCCTTTTTCCCGCATCCATTCTCACGATTCCCATCGTAAGAAATAGAAATGATTTTAGGACGATGTTCCCAGCCATAACAAAGTTAAAAGTAGAATCGGGAAGATCCATCCAGAGAAATATTCCAAGGGCGCCGCTATGAAACAATGCAACCTTTGCGGTCATCATCCTTAGATCGTTTCTTTGGTAGAGCGCGACGATACTTTGCAACATCGTGATCACTCCTAAAATAAGAAGTCCATCCGAAGCGCTAAAAGTTGTCGGATAGAGTTGGTGATCCATATGAATAAAAGGACGAAGCGCATAACTTACCGCCACCGGGACAAAAGCCGCAATAAGAGCCGAAATCTGGCTCGGACTTTCTCCATAAGTATCGACGACCCAAACGTGATTCGGAAAAAGGCCAAGTTTTGCGGAATAACCGAAGATCGCCAGCCATAGACCGATTTCGATCCAGAGATTTTCCGGATGTTCCGAAAGCTTGCCGGCGAGAACTTCCACTGGATGATCGATGCCGTGTAACGTAGCCGTAACGATGATAATTCCTAGGAAAGCGATTCCCAAGCCGAAGGAATTGATCAAAAGAAATTTCCATGCGATCGGGAATGATTTCGTAGTTCTACTGGAAGAAACAAGAAGCGCGCCGGTAAACGTCGTCGCTTCGATCAAAACCCACTGCAAACCGAAACCTTCCAGATTCCAAGCGGCAAAGGTTAAACCCACACAAAGAATCATCAAGAAAGACCACATCGTGATCTGTCTTTGTCCTTTCGTTGGCGCCAAAATATAAGCGAGAAGAATTAAGAATAAAACCGCTATCGCGATTCCGTTTAATACGAGAAGATTCATACGGAAGCCTCCTCTTTTTCATGCGATGAGGATCCTTCCATGCTGATTCGAAGTGTGGCCGCGGCGCCGATGATAAAGACCGCATCCAAAAAAGAACCGAATTCGATTCCTAAAGGAAGATTCGTTCTTAGTATTTGAGTCAATAAGAAGGTTCCGTTTTCAAAGACCGCAAAGGAAGCGATCACTCCCACCCAATGACGTCGAACCACAAAGCCTACCATTCCGACGTAGAGCACCAAGAAGGTGTACAAAAACGACATCTGATTCACTTCACCGAAACGAAATTTAGTAAACCCTAATATAATAAATCCAACAAGCGCTCCAACTAATAGCAACGCAAATGTAGGAATATAACCCACTTTCGGGAATGTGGATTCTACGGAGTTTGTTCTTCTCGCCGTCCAAAAAAGGATCAGTGGAGTCAAAATAACTTTGAAAAGAACGATCATTCCCGCTAAGAATAGACTGTGATTTTCATATCCGCTATCTTCGAAAAGAGGGACAAGAAGAAACACACTTTGAAACGCCAAGAGGAGTACGAGTCGCTTCAATCGATTCTCAAGTAAGATAACAACCCCGAGTAAAAGAAGAATTAAATAACTGAATTCTGTGCCCATAATATTTCCCTGAGGATCATCCTAACTTAAGAAGAATGCCTAAAAAAAGCATGAAGATAAAGTTTAACCCGAGTAGTTCCGGTATCCAGAGCCACTTTCTTCTTGTGCTGTTCGCTTCGATATAACCTACACAAACGGAAACCAAGAGAGCTCCTAAAATCGCGACAAAATCCAACCAAAAAGGAGGAATGGCTTTGTTTAAAAAGAACTCACCGTGATAGACTCCCATTTTCGCGACGAAAAGGAAAAGGGAACTTGTCTTTAGTTGTTGTGCGAGTTCGAAAAAAGCACGTCTGCTTCCCGAGGCTTCGAGCAACATCGCTTCGTGAACCATCGTCAATTCAAGGTGGGTTCTCGGATCGTCAAACGGCGGTTTTGCGAGCTCGGCAAGAATAACCAAGGAAGTTCCCAAAAGAAAAAGACCACCGAATGCCAAACTAGCAAAATTCGCGTTGAATACGAGGTGCGATTCAAAAACCACGAGAACCAAAATCATAATCGGTTCGCAGAAAACGTATAAGATCACTTCTCTTGCGGCTCCCATACCTGCAAAGGACGTTCCGTTTTCCACAGAGTAAGCTAAGAGCGCGAATCTCATGATCCCAATAAGAAAAGGAATCAGAAGATAAGAACCCCATTCAAAGCTCGCCAAGCTCCAAACGACGATTCCGGAAAGACAAGCGATCAGAGGAGAAGCTTCGGTAAAGAATCCGGAAAACGGACCGTCCACCGGCTTTTTTCGAAGCATTCTTAACGTATCATAGAATATCTGTAAGAGCGGCGCTCCAACTCGACCTTGCGCATAGGATCGAATTTTCATCACGATTCCTCCGCACAAGAACGGAAGCGTGATAAAAGAAATGATCCGAATTATTGGGTCAAGGTATTTAAGAATAATTTCCATAAATCTCCCTCGGCTAACTTAAGGCCGATAATTACAAACAATAAAAGAACCACGGTTATGGAAGAAAATGCAAGATTGATCGAAATCGATTCTTCATCCGATTCGTTCAGACTTGTCTTAAATGCATTTAAGAATTTTATAATACCGTGAAGGATCGCCTCGTCCAAACGCGAGTTTCCCTGTTCGTTAGTGAAGTATCTTCCCAAAGACGGGAATAACGGATCGGAAATTCCGTCGGATGGAATCGCAACGTCCGCGCCCCCGTAATTCCCTCCGCAATCCCAGAGTTTTCTTTTCGAAATTTTCGTGCGAAAACCCATAACACCGACGAGAAGAAACATACCCAAACCGACAGAATTCACGATTGCGAGACCGCGATACCATTGCCCATCGAGCCATTCTTTCGTTGGCGAATAGTAGACCGCGTATGCGGAAATTCCCAATGAAACCAAAAGGATCAAGGCACCGCTGATGGAAAGGGAATATAGAATCGTCTTTGCGGGTTTGTGCTCCGGCCAATTGGTTCTCGGACGAGAAAGAATCATTCCTAAGAAAATTCTTAAATGTCCTGCCGCACCTAACACCAAACCGGAAGAAACTAAAATCAAAAGTGGCAATACAAGAATCGCACTTTGTCCAGGAATTTCGAGAACTCCCGCAACCAATTTAACGAACGTCGCTTCCGAGAGAAATCCGGTGGTTCCGGGTATCGCGAGAAAGCTGATCGTTCCCAAACTGAGCAACGAAGTCGGTATTCCGGAAATTCTTCCCACTCCCGTATTCTGATCCACATTCGAAAAACCTGATATCTTCGTGAGATATCCTATGGAAAGAAATTGGAAAGTCTTACTCACGCTATGATGGATTAAGGAAAGAATAAAGAGAAAGGAGAAAGAACGACTGAGAACTCGAAGACTTTCCAGTTCGTGATCTTTCCACAACGCCGACAAAAGAATACAAAGAAAGAGAAAGTTCATATTCTCGACCGTGCTGTATGCGATCGCCTTTTTTGCGTCTCTTGAAAAGAGAGAAGAAAGTCCCGCCCAAAGAACTCCAAAGCCCGCGAGCGGAATTAAAATCTTAATGAAGATCGTGTTTCCTATCCAAGGCCCGACCCATTGATGAAAAAGAACCAAAGGAAGGTTCACAAGAATTCCGGAATACGCCGCGGAAGCGTGAGCCGGAGAACCGGAGTGCGCTTCCGGAAGCCAGAAATGAAAACCGAAAAATGCCGCTTTTACAAGTAAGCCGGTTACTAAGAAAAAATTCCCAAACTCACTGTCCGGGGAATAGATCCAATACGTAAAACAAAACGCACCGATACCACCAGCGACCACAAGAGCGATAAAACTTTTGATGGAGTTAGGATTCCACTTTCCACCTTGATATAAGAGAAAGGCGCTCACTGTAGACAATTCCCAAAAAAGAATCAGCCAAAGAGTCTTCCCGACCAAGTAACAAAGTCCCGTACTCAAAAAAAATACTGCGTAACCTAATAACACGGTCGCTTTCTTTCTATGTTCGTAACCGTAAACATAAATGGAAATGATAATCCCCAAGACTGCTTGGAGAGTAAGACCAATGAATATGGGTGTGTCCTGTCCAAAAAAATTCTTACCGAGCACCCTAGCTGCTAGGAAGGGTGCGATAAGGGACATTGCGACTATCAAATAAGATAGGATGATCATCGGCTGATAAAGTCTCCTTTTTTCTATAGAGCGGCGTTCACTTGAAAGAAGAATACGCTCGCGTTATTTGCCGAAGTGTGTTGCTTCGTAAACGCGGCCGCATTCAGTTCAAATTGATTTGTGGAGGTATTGTAGAGCAACGGACTATTTCTGTAATTCCGAACGGAGTTTCCTGCGATCAAGAAACCGGCTCCCGTCCAGATCGAAACGTTATCGTTGATTTGATACATCCACGTTAAATCCAATTCGTTGTAAATATTTCTACCAGTAGAATACGCTTGTGTATAAGCATTTCCTGTATAATTCTCACTTGATCCGGAAGTTGCCGCCTGTCCCGCGGCGTTCAACGAAGTTGCAACCGGAGAAGACAACGCCGAACCGGCGATCGAATTTGCACCGCCGTTGATTGCATACCAAGCATCGTTCTTCTGCGCCTTATCGTTAATGATATAAGCCACTTGAAACATGCCCCATTTTTCATGCTTATAGGTGACGTTCGCATTCCAAGAACTTAAGTTTTTTGTGTCGATATTTTCGGAAAGACCGGCCACGTTATTCCAATAGGGAATGACTCCGAATCTCGGGTTCACGAGAGTTTGGAACGTAGAAGAACTTCCATCGGCGCGATTGTTATCACCTGAGGCATAGGTATATTGAGCACCCACTCGGAAACCTGCGACCGTATAGCCCGTTTGAACGACGTGAAAATGACCGGAATATTTCACCCGCTCCGTTCTCGTATCTGCAATCTTAGCTCCATTATCGAATGTTCCCGGTAAGTCATAACCTAAAAATTGCTTATGGATTCTTTGCCCGTTATAACCGTTCTGCCAAGCGCTTTCAATGGTCCAGTCCCAAGATTTACCTTCCGGGAGATTGTTTTTATTCGTTCTATTGGTTAGCCTGAAACCGGTCGTATAAAGGTTGTCGCTTTGTCTTTTGCGATTCGTGGCCAAAACATCATCTGCGGTTGAGGCCGGCGTGGTATTCGGGATCCATTTTTTAACCACATTTATATTATAAACATCTAACACAATTTCATCTAAGATTTTCACCGTGTTATATGTACCGAACAAGGTGGTATCCGATTGAGAAGCGGAAGGATTCGTATTCGCAACCGTGGAATTAACTTTCGGGTCGTTGGAGGAAAGAACTCCGTTCACACCGCTCTGAGTCCAATACGGCCTCGCGGCAAAAAAGTGCGAACTGAACTTATCAAAGTCGAACATCACTCTTGCGCCATCGTAAGAAAGACCGTTGATGGTCCAGTTCGCACCACCCAACATTCTCTGATCACCGTATGCCCAAATCTGTCTACCGACTTGAACTTGCGCGTTAAGCGGAAGTTTTTTTATCATTACAAAAGCTTCACGAATGCTCGTATTATTTTGAGCAATGGAGTTATTCGGCTTACCCGGTGTATTTGGATCGGAACTCAAAGTTGGAGTATTGCTAAAAAACCCCGAACGAATATCGCCTACGTTTGCCGGCGATTCTCCACCCCAAACCCTTGTATCTTGAACCGTAATTTTAAAGGTTACATACGGACTCGGATCGATTAGGAAATAGAATGCAGAAGTCTGCATAATTCTGTCCGTATACGCGTGGTTCGATTTATCAAAATTAAGATTATTTCTTGACTCGTATCTTGGTCTGAGATAAAACCCGAGCTTGATCCAATCGTTCAGCCAGAGTTTATTCGAATTCTTATTCACCGTTTTTGAAAGTTCCGGTTCGATGAACATATGCCGATTGTATTCCGCACCAACACCGCCTCTCTTCATCGGAGAAACAAAATTCTCCGCATCATCGGTCTTTGCGACCGGAGCTTGATCGGCCGTCGATTTAGTCGCACTCACCTCGGTTGCACCTTTGTTCTCCGGCGCAGTCTGCTGAGCGAAGAGACCTCCGGTGATAAGGAAGAGGAGTGAAAAGAAAAACAGATTGAAACCTATTGTCGAAATGTATTTTTTTTGATTCGTAGTCATTGTGATTACTCTTCTTTTTTTATATTTATATTGGATTGCTAATTCTTATAAAGCATCAGTTGGGCATTCTAAGGACCCCATTCCTCACACAAAGTTAGTATACCTGACCTTATCTCGACGAAATTCATGAGGTCTAAATCCTTTCGCCGAGATGAAATTTCTCGTTAGAGGTTTGTAACGAGGTAGTAGTAGAATGGAATTCCGGCTACGATATTGATTGGAAATACAATAGAAAGCGCGACCGTGAGATATACGCTCGGATTGGCCTCTGGAATCATATCCTTCATTGCCGCTGGAACCGCGATGTAAGAAGCGGAAGCGCAGAGAACGACGAACATAAGCGCATCACCAACCGGCATACCGATTACCTTTGTAAGAAGTAAACCTAGACTTGCGTTCAGGACCATCAGGCCGATAGAAGCAACGATCAAAAAAACTCCAACGTGCGCGAGTTCTTTGAATCTTCTCGCGGCAGAAATTCCCATATCTAAAAGGAAGAAAGTTAAAATCCCTTTGAAAAGATCGTCAGCGAAAGGTTTCTCTGCCTTCCAACCGGAGTCTCCTGTCACATAACCAACGAGAAGCGCGCCTACTAAAAGATAGATGGAAGAACCAAAAAGCGCTTCGTGAAGGAGCGCTTTCCAATTGATCGATCCGCCACCGTTCGCTTTATTTTTATTCAAACGATCCAAAACAACGGCGATTACGATCGCCGGGGATTCCATCAAGGCCATACCTGCTACGATAAAACCGCCATATTCTACGTTGAGGTTATGTAAAAAGGCCCCGGCAGTCACAAACGTAACCGCACTAATAGAACCAAAGGAGCCAGCTAATGCCGCCGCGTTGTGCTTATCCAATTTGATCTTCAATACGAAATATGCGTAGATGGGAACTAAGGTCGCCATGACCGAACAAGCGATCAGAGTGTACAAATGCTCCTGGCTAAAAGCGGTTCGTGATAATTCGTGTCCGCCTTTGAAACCGATGGCGAAGAGCAAATACATCGAGAAGAATTTAGATAGCGAGTCCGGAATAACCAGATCCGATTTAAAAACGACAACTCCCATACCGAGGAAGAAGAACAAGACTGGCGGGTTCAGCACATTCTCTAATATTGCGTGCATGTCCATAGTTAGCTAACTCCATGATTTTTAGGTCCGCAACCGACAGATTTGAAAAAACAAATCAATCGGCTCGAATCCAAATTTACTAGGGGCGAAAGAATTTTTGAAACCTATTCAGTGATTCCCCTACTGAAGGAATAGACTTTCCAAGATTATAAAATTGGACAATCATTTTTTGGATTTTTCAAAATCTGCTCATTTTGAAAGATTTGGAAACCAAGAAAATAGAGGCGACATAGTATCGCAAAGTGAAAATCCAAAGTGATTCAGAATATTCGATTCACTTCTATCGAAGTTGCTTATATTTGAGATAGTTTTCCTAAATTCTAGAATATTTGTTTCGAAGTTAAACCGAAATCTCTTTGTTTTTGTTGAATTTTTCGCGGCGAAATAGGCGTATTAAATCTGTCTAACTTTATAAATTTGGACAAATTTAATGTACCGTTCCCTGTTCTATACATAGGATCGAACTGTTTGAATTTTTAAGTTTCGTTTATAAAAAAAGTACTGGTCTTACAGACATTTTCAGGAAAAAATCCAAAACGGAAAAAGTACGAAAGAAAATTTTATTTTCGAGGAATATACAAAAATTGAAATTATTCTTTGAACTCAGATCCCTTAGCAACGATGTTCTACTTTCAAATCATCAATCAAAATTTAGAAAATATAGTGAATTTCATGCAGAATAAAATTCTTATTTTAAAAAGGATTTCGTTCTTTTTGGGACTAGTGATTTCTTTTTCTCCAATCTTCTCCCACCCTGAATCGGTTATTTTGGATGAAAATACTTCGGTTAAAAACATTAGCTCTCTCGTAGAATATCGATATAGGGGACAACAGTTTGCAGGATGCTCACCGGAACATATCTCAGGTTTAGAAGATCTGGAATGGCATCCGACCGTCGGGCAGGTTTTACGCGTGAAGCGAACTCCATATGGAAATTGGCTTCGGTTTAGTGTAAAAAACGAAAGCTCGGAAGCACAAAGTAGAATCTTGATGCTCGCTTGGTTGAATGTCCCCGAAACTCAGCTTTGCTATTTCGACAAGCAGGGAAAGTTTATATCCGCGAATTCCGGTTATATCCACGGAGAGAACGACGAAAAAATACTGACTCGACTTCCTCATTTCAAAGTCGATTTGAACGCGGGTGAAAGTAGAATTCTTTATCTTTACGTTTCTTCAAACGAGGATATTAACTATCAAATTAGAATTCTCGGATTGGAAGAATACGAACTTCACAAAAGACTGAGATCGATTATTCCCTATTCTATTATCGGAATCGTAGCCATCGCGATTTTGTATTCTTTTTTCGGCTACTATCGATTCAAGAATGCGGTTTTTATTACACTTCCGTTGTACATCCTCTCCGTTTTACTTACGTTCTATTTTTTACATGGGAAAACTTTCGCCCAAATTGCGGGTAATACCAATAATCTTTTTCGACACAGTTATTTTCTCTTTCTCGGGATCTCTCATATTTTTCTTTTTCTCTACCTCTTCTCCATCGATAAATCCAATGAAAAGCGCGTATATAGATCCATGTTCTTCTGGATCGCAGGCGCATTAGGAGCGCTTCATACTTTAATTCCGTTGCTTCCTTCCTGGTACGAACATCGAATTCTTCTTTTGATTGCAACGGTCGGACTTTCGCTTTTCTATTTCGTACGAGTTCACTATCAGTTCTTTCGTCCGAATTCTTCCATCGGTTTTATCTACACGGCCTCCTGGACGGCGTTCTTATTTTTGGATACTTATAAGACGATCTTTCATTTTGATTTTTATCCCTTCAATTCGTTCTCCGTTTTTGGAGTTGTTTTATTTTTACCGTTCCATTCCATCTTGGTAAGTTTTTCTTTGAGTGAATTTTTCAACCGAAAGGCGGTTCTTCAAGAAGATGAAAAGGACGCAGGCTCTCAGATTCGAAAATCCACGACGAACTCCTTGAATGTAGGGGAAATCGTGAAGAACATCAAAAATCTTTTAGAAAAGAAAAAGGTTTATCTTCAGAAATCATTGAAAGAAGAGAATGTAGCAAAAGAACTCGGGCTGAGCCTTCACCAACTCTCGGAAATCATCAACGTCGAATTCGGAAACAACTTTCCTTCTCTCATCAATCAATATCGAATCGAAGAATCGAAACGCCTTTTATTGGATCATCCGGAAGAAACCACCGCCGAAATCGGAAGTAGAGCGGGATTTAGTTCCAAATCCACTTTTTACATGGAGTTTAAAAAGTTGACTGGAACCAATCCGAACGCATTCAGACGGAAAAAAATTAAGAGCGAAGCCGCTTTCGGCAAACGCGTCTGAATTTGACTGATGATCGATAAGAAAGAACTTTCTTTGTTTTCCTTTATCATCCCTTTGAACTAAATTAGGTTCAGAAATAAAATATTTAGTAATTTTAGAAAAAAAATACGCACCGCCTGTTACCCTAATTGATATAAACAAAAATAGAATCTTCGATTAGGAAAAGATAATGCTGATTAGAACTCTCTCCTTTTTTATTTCATTAAGCCTTTTGATAGGTTCCGCTGTTTCCTGCCGTTTCATTTCTTCAATCTTCGTAAAAGACGATCCGAAACCGACCGGAATGATCGTCATCTTTCAAAGCGGCGAGGTCGGAATTGAGAGGAGCGGTAAAAAAATTACATGCGCTCCCGGTCTGATTCTTAAAGAAAACGATACGATCATCACTTCTTCCGGATCGGTTGATATTCAAACCGGAAGCGGCGACTTGATCCGAATCAAATCTTTCAGTAGAATTACTTTGAAAGAAATTTCCAAATCCGAAAAACCGAATACCAACCTCTACGTCCAAGCAGGTGAACTTCTAATCAAAACGAACAAACTGAAATCGAAGGATTCTTTCTTGCTTACAACTCCCACAGCGGTGGCTGGTGTACGCGGGACTACTTTTTCTTTTGAGCTTTCGAACGGAAAACCCCCGAAAGTAAAAGTCTATGAAGGAGCGGTTGCAATCACGTTCAAGGTTCCGAAAGAAATCATCGAAAACAGTAAGGCTTTGGATAAGGAGCTTTATCATGAATTTGTAGAATTTCTGGAAAAGAACGAAGTCGTCTTAGAGAATGGGGAAGAATCTTACGTTAAGCCGAATCTGGATGAAATGATCCAACTCGTTTTGACGAGAATGGAACAAAATGAAAGCATCTCTAAAGAATTTGATCAGCTCAAAAAAGTAGAAAATCCTGAATTTCAAAAAGAAGAATTCTCTCCGTCACCGCAAGAAAACGCCGAAGTCGAAACGATGGTTACAGTGGATCAGGGATTGGTCGACAAAGCTCTGATTGAAAATCCGGATTCCTTGCAACCTGTCATTTCTTCCACTTCTTCGGAAATTGAAAAAAATCACGGATCAAAATTGGACCAGGCTCTTAGTAAAATCGAGTCGGACGCGCAGGCCAGTAACTTAAAAGACGAAGCCCAAATCAAAGAATATTATAATATCTTAGAAGTGATCGCGAAAACGGATGGAACAAAACTTTCCGGAGCGATCGTTACTCAGATTGGAGACAGACTGATTTTACATTCTCCATCCGGCGTGATTCGGCTGAACAAAAACGAAATCGATTACGTGGACTATCAATCTTTTCAAATTAAGACTAAGAAAAAATAATCCTCAACGTAGGTTCGTCATACTCAAAACGGACGGACCTACGTTCTTATTCTTAAGAAAAACTCCTTCTCTCAGCGATTTTCTTTTTGATCTTTCCGAGATTTCTTTCAATCTGCCAGCAAGACTATGAAAAAGAAAATTCTTCTCCTCGGCTCTGGGGAACTCGGTAAAGAATTTGTAATCGCCGCACAAAGATTGGGACAACACGTGATCGCTGTCGATTCTTATGACAATGCCCCGGCAATGCAAGTCGCTCACGAAAAAGAAATCATCAATATGTTGGATGGAAATCTTTTAGATCAAGTTGTGGCAAAACACAAGCCGGATCTGATCGTTCCCGAAATCGAAGCCATTCGAACGGAACGTTTTTACGAATATGAAAAACAAGGTTATCAGGTCGTTCCTTCGGCAAAGGCGGCGAACTTTACGATGAATCGAAAATCAATTCGCGACTTGGCGGCGAAAGATCTCAAAATCCTTACGGCAAAATATCTCTACGCCGCTTCCGAAGAGGAACTTCGTAAAGCGATCCAAGAATTAGGACTTCCTTGCGTTATCAAACCCCTCATGTCTTCATCCGGAAAAGGACAATCAGTCATTAAATCCGAGAACGAAATCACCAAAGCGTGGGAAGCTTCCCAAACCAAAGGTCGTGCCGGCGCCGCAGAAGTGATCGTGGAAGAATTAATCCGTTTCGAATCGGAAATCACTTTATTAACGGTAACGCAAAAAAGCGGTAAAACTATATTCTGCCCTCCGATCGGTCATAGACAGGAACGAGGGGATTATCAGGAAAGTTGGCAACCCACTGAAATTTCCGAAACTCAGCTAAAAGAAGCACAGAGAATGGCGGATTTGGTGACCAGAGAATTAACCGGTGCGGGTATTTGGGGAGTCGAATTCTTTCTTACAAAAGATCAGGTTTATTTTTCAGAACTTTCCCCAAGACCTCATGACACCGGAATGGTTACGTTAGCCGGAACACAAAATTTCAACGAATTTGAACTGCATCTCCGTGCGATTCTTGGGATTCCGATTTCCGAAATTACTCTGGAAAGAAAAGGAGCCAGCGCGGTTATCCTATCGAGTTCCGATGGAAAAATTCCTTCCGTTAGCGGCCTGGACATAGCTTCCGGAATGTCGGAATCTGATTTTAGAATTTTCGGAAAACCCGTTACAAGACCGTTCCGTAGAATGGGTGTTACACTCGCTTATTCCAACAAAGGGGAAGAAATATCCTCTCTTCGAAAACGCGCGACTCTTCTTGCCTCTAAAATCAAAATCGACTAGGAAACTTCATCCGTGCACATGTTTGCATAGTACTGGACCAACTCCCGGTCCAGTACTTTCGCGATACCGTTTTCTACGGATATCATCTTTCTTTGTTTTAGAACTTTGATTCCCTTTTGCAGGATTTCTTCCACGTCTTGAGTAAGATAATTTTGTTTCTCGGTCAGAACCGTTTCTTTGATTGCGTTTTTCAACTCATTCAGTCCTATCTCGGTTTCCGCTTCGATCAAAGTTCTCGCTACCAATTGATTCGGTAGAATTCGACGATACTTTTTCCAACCCTGTGTGATTTCAAATCCGATCGATCCGGTTGGATCCTCTTCATGAATATATTTTGAAACGGGAATCGGCTCGCAAAGATCCATATAAACTTCCGTTCTCTTATAAAAGAAATCCCGAAACCCGGGTTTTTTATCCTTCCCCGAAAACTCTTCATCCTCAGGCACATTTTCATAGGAAAGCGCGATCGGAACTACGATCACTTCGGATCCAGTGTGTTTATACGCTTCAACGGATGTAGACAAAATTCCCGTTTTGATCGGAATGATTCCCCCTGTACGCGAACGAGTTCCCTCCGGGTAAACAAGCGTCGGAATACCGGCCTCCAACATCATCGTAGAATATTGAGTTAAACATTCCAAATAAAGAATATTTCGATTTCTCTTTCGATCTACCATGTAGGCGCCTAAGGATTTTAAGACGTTCGCAAGACCGGGGGTCGCCATCACTTTTTTATCCGCGGCGTAACGTGGAACCGGAAGACCGAGCCATTTTAAACCGAAGGCGACTTCTACCGAATCCAAATGGGAACGATGGGTCGGAGTATAAAGAATATCGTATCTTGAAGCGAGCGCTTTTACTTCCTTAACACAACCTCCGATTTTCGGTAAACCTGCACCCGGCTTAAAACCACTCAGAACATAACGCGTTGGTGCGATCAAATGAATCAATGTGTCCCGCAAAAACGGCTTATAATCATCCGCGATTTCAGAAACATAAAAATCTAATATCCTTGAAAGGTCTTTGCTTCCTTTTTCGTGAAAATTCGAATCAATTTCTTTCCAGAGGAGAATTTCCTTCGGAATTTGTACTAAGTCGGTAATATCGTTCGATTCCTCCGCTTCTTTATAACGTTTCTCTAATGATTTTATGATCAACGAAGATTGTTTGATGATCCGATCCGTCATTCCCGGCTGACCATTGATATGACGATGAACGTTCTTTCCTAGCGCCTCTTGAAATTTCTTACCGGAAGCCATCCCCAAACCGGAACGTTTCGTCGCTGTTTTAGAGATATGCTTATCTTCATCCGAAGTTGACTTAGAAACAAATCGGATCAACTCCGTCGGCGATACTCTTCTTGTAAGAATTTGAAAAAGGGTGTTGTAAAGAGGAATTTCAATCTTCTTCTCCTCCGCCAGGGCAATAATCGAAGCGAGCGCGAATGCTCCTTCCACATGGCTTTCGCTTTGACTCACCTCCTTTTGAATGAATTCGGCGGGATTAAAAAACAATTCTATCCGTTCGATCAGATTCGGCTGATCTTCTCCGGAAATCAACTTTCGAACAAAGCGATGACCATAAGCTTTGTTTCTGCTATAACGGGATGTACAGGAAGCGATTAAATCGGCAAGGCCGTATTCTTGAACCGGCTCGATCGGAATTTCCAGCGCGTTTAAAAGAGTCGTGATTTCGGAATAACCCAAGCTGATCAACTCTCCTTCAAAATTACTTCCACACTCGGGAATTCCGGATGCGATTCCGCAAGCAATTGCGATCGGATTTTTCATGACTCCAAAGATTTCCAAACCGACAAGATCCTTGTACGTTTTCGTATGATTGCGAGCGCCGTTGAATAAGGTATCAAAAATCTCGATGGACTTCGGTCCCGAGGTCGAGAGGCAATAAAAACTATGATGGCCTCTCTTCAATTCTCCGAGCAAATTAGGACCGTTAACCGCAGTATATTCGATATCTAAAAAGTTCGCCTTCGAGGAAAGTTTTTCTATATATTCGGAATATGTAATGCAATTATTTTTACGTCTTGTAGAAGCGGAAAGTATTCCTTTAGTGAAAGTGAAGATCGAATGAGAAGCATTCTTATCGAGCACTTTTAACAACTCGTCCAAAATACCTTCCATAAGGCGAGAAGGCACAGCGATGATTATGATCCACGAACCATTCTTTAGAAAATCGAATTCACTAGTGACCTGAACGTTTTCGGGAAGAGTAATCGAATCTTCGAGCAAAGAAGTGATTCTTTCTTTTTGAATTTTTTCAGCGCGTTTACGATCGTCATACCAGAGAAACATTTTTTCTGTTTTCGGAGCGAGATAGGTGGAAAGAAAGACTCCCATAGGTCCCCCTCCCAAAACGGCGATATTTTTTAGAATTTCTTCGGATGGTTTTATTTCTTCCATTCTAATTGCTATTGAGAGCTTAAGAATTTAAGGAACAATCAGAAAACGTTCGTTTCCGTTTTCTTTTTCTGGGTTGCCTAAGTAGTAAAAGAAAAGAGAGTGGGCTTGTGATTTTATACAAATCCAGAAATCCATACAAGGAATTCTTATTTTTTTCCTTTGTCATACTCACGTTTCTTATTTCGACCAATTGCTCCACGTATCTGCAAAATCGTAAGAATGATTTCAAAGACATCTTCTCCGCCGGAATCGAGAATCCAGGATACGGTGCCGGTTTACGAATCGGCCCTCTCGCCGCGGGTTTTGTATTTCAAGGCGGGGAATCTTCTCCCGGTCGAAGAGATTTGGGAAAGGGTTACGGATTGAGAGGTGGGCACTTCGGTACGTATCGATCTCAACAACTTATATTTGGAATTCTCGGAAGCGATACGTTTTTTCCTTTGGATGTGGAAACACAAAGTTCGGAAACAGGAGACGAAGAAGTATCTCCCGAACTTCAAGAAGAACTTAAGAATTTGGAGAATACGAAAATCCCAGGTGATAAAGTTCCTGAGTTCTTAAATGAAAGATACAATATCAAAAGCCAGAAGCTTCGTTACCTTTCCTTCTATCACATTCCCGTTGCCGAAAGAAGAAAAAGAAAGAAGGAAGAGTTTTACAGAAGATTTATCGAGGAACAGAGTTTTGATAGAAACGACCCGTCGATCCAAAATGCGCTACAAGCTCTCAATAAAAAGAAAGACGGTTACCCGAAAAGTTTTCTATTTCAGATGGAAGTATATTTAGGAATTTACTACGGGATAAGAATAGGAATCAACCCCGCTGAACTTCTGGATTTTCTACTCGGAATCGCGGGGTTGGATTTACTGGACGACGATTTATCGGATTAGAGCTTATATTCCATTTTTTTAATGACGCCTTTTTTATCGATCGTCAACTTAATGAACTTAGTGTCTTCCGCAATACTTGCCGGTTTTTCCGCCAAGGTTTTATAAGAATTCTTTTGATATTCTGTGGAAACAAGGTACCATTCTAAAACTGCTCCGTCTTGTGTGTTTAATTCCACGGATGGGGTTCCTAATACCGCTTCGGCCTTTATCCGCTTATCTCCCTCTTTGATCATACCGACTTCGAAGGTTCTGATATCGGAGTTTGGTTGAAATTCTTGTTTAGGCGGTTGTTTTTTGTCTTCCGATCTACAAAACGAAAGAACGGAGAGACATGCTAAAATCATGAGCGCTGAAAGAATTTGTTTCATCGTAATCTTCTCTAAGTTTGAATTTTGAACTGCAATTCTCATCTCCATTTTAAGTCTGTCGAGATTAAAAATAGAATCCATTTTTAAAAATTTGTTCTTAAACATCGCTTAAGAATCAGAATGGTTCCATGAAAGAAAGAGAAAATAGGATTCGAACGGTGCTCTTAACGGGTGGAAGCGGGTCATTAGGTTTGATTCTCTTACCCGAATTATTAGTAAAATTCAGAGTCGTTTGCATCGGGAGAAGTTTAATTTCTTTTCCGGATTCAGTTCGCTTTCATCCGAACTTCGTTTTCTATGAATACGATCTGGAAGGATCCGAAGAACTCTCTTTAAGCGAAGAGCCTGAATTCATAATACATCTTGCAGGCAAGGTGAGCGGAGAAGGGTCAAGTTACGAAGATTATAAAAAAACAAACGAACTCGGAACCAAGAAAATTCTTAACTTCGCTTCTAAACACAAAAAAACCGGGATTCTTTTTGCCAGTTCAACCTCCGTCTACGGATTTTCCGAGAACGTTGTCACAGAAAACTCACCGTTACTCGGAAAAACATTCTACGCTCTTAGCAAAAGAGAATGCGAGGCTCTCGTCCAAAATTCAAAGAATAAATCCGTTATCTTAAGAATCGCTTCCGTTTATGGCCCGACTAGCAAAAGTTTCTTAAATAAAATACTTCGTATTTTTCAGTATGGTATTCTTCTTTGTTCCGGAAATCCTAAATTCAAAAAATCAACGGTCTATTCTTTCGATGTCATCGATGCAATTCTAATCGTAATGGAAAAATGGATAAAAGCATCCGGTAAGATTTACAACGTGGCATCTCCGAACGCCCTTTCTTTTTCAGAACTTGAGGTTATTTTTCGAAAAATTTTTCCGGAAAAATTCTATCTCAAGATTCGAATGAAAGGCTTCACTCTAACTTTATTTCACATTCTGAATACGATCTATTCGAAACTGACGAATCGAAAAATCAATATAGAATATATCCAAGAGACTTCGATCGTCGATTCCTCTCGAATTCAAAAGGAACTTGGATTCCAATTCAAAACTTCTTTGGAAACGGGTATCAGCGCGATCGTTCACGCAAAAACGAAGAATTAAGAATCTTCTCTTTCGGAAAGAATTTTCAGCAAACGATCCAAATCATTCTTAAGATCGGTTAGACTTTTTTTATCTATGTCCAAATTTTCCAGAAGTTTATCCGGAACACAAATTGCCTTGTCTTTAAGTTTTTTTCCTTTTGACGAAAGAAAAATCTGAACAGAGCGTTCGTCTTCAGTCGATCTTTTTCTCTGAACCAATTCCGATTCTTCCAAACGCTTGAGCAATGGGGTTAGAGTTCCGGAATCCAAATATAATTTCTTTCCGATCTCCTTTACACTACACCCATCCTCCTTCCAGAGAATCAGGAGGACCAAATACTGAGGATATGTAATGCCAAGCTCTTCGAGGATCGGTCGATATAAGGATGTCACCGCCCGAGAACAAGCGTACAAGGGAAAACAAATCTGATTTTCTAAGTAGAGTTCTTTAGCGATCATAAGATCACCCGTCTTGAAATTCCAAAACGGGTATTTTCCTTATTTTTTTAAAAGATCTTGGATTTCTTTTTCGATCTTTTCCGGAGTCGTAATCGGGGCATAACGTTTGATCACTTTTCCATTTTTATCGACTAAGAATTTTGTAAAATTCCATTTGATAGAATTTCCGAAAAATCCAGAAGCTTCATTTCTAAGGAAACGAAAAACAGGATGAGCATTGTCTCCGTTCACGTCTATCTTTTTGAAAATTGGAAATTCTACTCCATAATTTCGTTGGCAGAAACTTTTGATCGCTTCGTCCGATCCGGGCTCTTGGTGTTTGAATTGATCGCATGGGAATCCCAAAACTTCCAAACCCTCCGAGTTGTATTTCTTATAGAGTTCTTGAAGGGCTGCATACTGCGGTGTAAACGCGCATTCGCTTGCAGTATTCACGATTAAGAGGACTTTTCCTTTGTAATCTTCCAATTTCTGTTCTTTGCCGCTGTTCAAAGTGGCAGTGAGGTCATACAATGTTTGGCTCATTTCAATCTCCATTTAGATTGTGCACAATTTAATTTTAAAAAATTAAAATTAAAGAATTCGGTCAAGAAGAATTTTATAAAATCTTTGAAAACAAATCCGGAAGTCTCTTCGGGGTTGATTTTTTATAGATCTGCTTAGAATGAATCCTATGAGTACAAAGAATAAAATTCTTATCCCTCTCCCTTCCGAAGATTTTGATCCCTCAGAGGCCGCTATTCCTTGGAAGGTTTTAAAGGAGCACGATTTCGAAGTGTTCTTTGCTACTCCGAACGGAAAACCGGCAAAAGGCGATTTTAGAATGCTGACTGGAAAAGGTTTGGGCATCTGGAAACCGATTCTCATTGCTCATAAAAATGCAAGAGTCGCTTATCAAGAAATGACGGATGACACTCATTTTTTACATCCCTTATCGTACAAGGATCTAAAACCGGAAGATTTCTCTGGTGTCATTCTTCCGGGCGGTCACGCTCCAGGTATGAAGGAATATTTAGAATCAAAAACGCTTCAAGAGTTTGTAGGAGCTTTCTTTGCGAGTGGAAAACCTCTCGGCGCAATTTGTCACGGCGTGGTTTTAGCCGCGCGGAGTAAACTACCGGGGACGGATCGTTCGATACTCTTCGGTAAAAAAACGACGGCCCTCCTAAAATCTCAAGAGATGGCCGCATGGAACCTAACACGATTTTGGTTAGGCGATTATTATAGGACCTATGCTCAATCTGTGGAAGACGAAGTGAAGGCGAATCTAAAAGAGCCGAGTGATTTTCACTTTGGACCGAAACCCATCCTAAGAGACAATCATAAGAAAATCAAAAGAGGTCATTCTCTTATCGATGGCAATTACGTTTCTTCCCGATGGCCTGGGGACGCACATTCTTTCGTATATTCTTTCATGAAATTATTTTAACTTTTACAATGCGGTTCGTTTAACAGTCTAAAAAATTCAGGAAATAGAATGCAAGATCACAGTTTACTGATAACTCTTATCGTCTTCCTCTCTGCCGCAGTAATTTCGGTGCCATTGTTTAAAAAATTGGGACTGGGTTCCGTAGTCGGCTATCTCATCGGTGGAACGATCATCGGACCTTGGGGAATCGGTTTGATCACGGACGTCGAACGCATTCTCCATCTTTCCGAGTTCGGAGTCATTCTCCTTTTATTTTTGATAGGACTAGAATTGAAACCGCAACGACTTTGGGTTTTAAGGCGACCGGTTTTCGGTTTAGGCGGTCTTCAAGTCATTCTCACCTCTTTGATCTTTTTCGGAATTTTATCACTACTTGGATTGAGTAATTCGCAAGCAATCGTGATTAGCATTAGCATTTCCTTATCTTCCACTGCATTTGCCTTACAAGTTTTAGGAGAAAAAAACGAATTAAATACGTCGCACGGAAGAAGTTCATTCGCGATTCTTCTTTTCCAAGATCTTGCAGTGATTCCTGTGATGGCAATTCTTCCCTTCTTAGGGGAGTCGACAGGAAATACGGGTGCGCAGAATTCAGTAATGCAAATCCTGACGGCGATCGGTATGATCCTTGTGGTGATTCTATCCGGAAGATTTTTAGCAAGGCCATTGTTTCGACTCGTTGCGTCTTCCGGAAATCATGAAATATTCACGGCTCTATCTTTATTAATCGTAGTCGGTGTTTCCTTGTTGATGGATCAAGTCGGACTTTCGATGGCTCTCGGTTCTTTTTTAGGAGGAGTGATTCTTGCCGATTCCGAATATCGACACGAATTGGAATCGAACCTAGAGCCGTTTAAAGGATTGCTCTTAGGTCTTTTCTTTTTAGCCGTTGGAATGTCCATAAATCTCGGTGAGGTTTTAAAAGATCCGATTCTTGTCATACTTTTTGCCTTAGGTCTTATGTCCGTCAAAGCTCTCGTTCTTTACTTTTTAGGAATACTAACAAAGCAAAACAAAGAAACGTCTCTCAATCTGGCCGTTACGATTTCCCAAGGTGGGGAGTTCGCCTTCGTAATATTAGGCGTCGGCGTCACTCTTTCAATCTTACCGAGAGAACGAGCTGATCTTGTGATCGCAGTCGTCACCTTGTCTATGGGTTTGACACCGATCCTCGGTCTTATGAAAGACAAAATCTCGGACGTATTCTTTAAAAAAACTGAGGAGCAGGAAGCGGATAACATCGAAGAACAAAACCGGGTGATCATTGCTGGATTCGGAAGATTCGGTCAAATCATCGCAAGGATGTTATTCGTTCATAGAATCGGTTTTACCGCACTCGAACACAATCCGGAACAAGTGAACGTGGCGAGAAGATTCGGTTATAAGATTTACTATGGAGATGCTAGTAAGCTAAGTCTTCTTCGATCTGCCGGCGCTGAACAAGCCGATTTATTTATATTAGCAGTTCAAGATATAGATGTTTCGGTAAAGGTCGCAGAGATGGTAAAAAAACATTTCCCAAACCTTACGATTATTGCGCGTGCTCGAAATAGAGAACACGTTTTTAAATTATTGGAACTCGGAGTAAAAATCATCAGAAGAGATACATTCGCCTCCGCTCTTGAATTAGCGGGAGAAACTTTGAGCCATCTCGGTTTTATGGATTCCGAAGTGGAACAGAAAATTAAGAAATTCCGCGCGCATGATGAGCTGACTCTCAAGGGACAGTTTCAAGTAAGACATAACGAAAAAGAGTTCATTCAATTTTCTAAAAATTCCATCCGGCAATTAGAGGCGGCATTTGAAGCGGATCGACTTGAAAAAGAGGGAAAAACAGGAAGTTAATCCGACCCTTTCGCTCATTCACCTCAAAACGAACGATTTGATAAAAAAAGCGTCAAATCGAATGCAACTTACTCAATAAATTATTCTCCGCTTATTCTTTAATCCTCTCTTTCTTTAAAAATATAAGAATTGGCCGATTTTTCTCTGTCCTTTAGATCCGCTCTCTTGGATATGTTCCATATAGGAAACTTTTTCGATTCCGACTTCCCATAGAGTTTGAATCGGAGAAATCCAATTCTCTTCACTATTCTCTCCGGAGTGGCTCTTCATCGAGCCGCTCCGATTTTTTGAGAAGCCCGACTCAAATTCAACGATTACACATTCTTTCTCCGAGAAAAGATACGATTCGAGTCATTCTTTTCGAAAAAAGTTTTAGAAGAATTTATATCTCTCCCGTTTCGAACGTTATGCGCACTTTCAAGAGACTCAAGCCAAACGATTTTGAGCCGCCATTGTGTAAAATGTGAAAAAGTTTCCAATACAAGCGAATTATAATGTGGTTCTCACAATGCCTTTAGGATTTCCTCTCGTTTGCGTCTGTATTCGTCTTCAGAAATGAGCTTCTTATCGAACAACGCTTTCAGTTCGATCAATCGCTTTTCGGAATCGCTGATGTTCTTTTTCTGGGAAGAGCTATTGGGCTCGGAGATCGACATCGATTGAAGTTCAAAAGGGGCCACAATATGATATTTTTTCGATTCACTTTTTAAATCGTCTTTGAAATAGGTCAGCTTTCCGATCGCTGAATCCGGTATATATACCTCAAGAGAAGGTTTCAAATTCGATTCCGAGATTGAAAAATTGGACCAATCCTGAAACGTATATGGGGTCTGAAAATCAATGAACTGATTCAACTCAAAAAAAACAAAATGAATCGCAGTCGAGGTAGGATATAATAGAAATACGGTTCTCCGTATTCTTCTTCCCGGATTGATAGAATCGTCTTTTTTTAAAATCCATAGCTGATACGTTTGCTCGGGCGCCTGTTTGAATTTGAGAAACGATCGATCAGCAATTTCTTTGCTCAATTCTCTCGAAAAGATGCGTAACGCAGTATCGTTCACCAAAGAATCATTCCGATTTCCAAATTGAAACAAGGACTCTTCTAAGATTTTTTTGAATTTTTCGGATTCCAAGTTTTCCGGAAACTTAGCATCGAGATCGATCCAAGTTGGAAATTCCGGGCTTTTTGCGAAAGAATAGAATGCGATGGACTCAGAGGAATAATTGAGTTCCTTCCGAATACCTGAAAAGCAGGTAAAATATACAAATGAAATGATTAGGACGATCAACGACTTCATGAAAAACTCAATGAGATCCTCATAGAAAATTGAAATCGTTCAAGAAGAATTATTCTTTTTTCTCCGAGTCTTTCTTTTTGAGAATATTTCCGATCTTTCCGAGATCTTCTGGTTTGATCTTGTTTCCGGCGGCCTTTTTATTCTCTTCTTGAATATCCTTGTAAACTTCTGCACGATGTACAGAAACGTTCCGAGGAGCTTTTACTCCGATCTTTACTTGGTCTCCTTTGATATCGACGATGACGATTTCGATATCATCGCCGATCATTATCGACTCGTTAGTTCGCCTTGCTAGGACCAGCACTTAATTCATCTCCACGGCGGCGGTTTCGAGAATTTTTTCGCGAACCGAGTGAGATTCATTTCTGGATATGAATTGTTTTCCTATAAGACTTACTTTGTTGATAAGAATCGGTCCTTGCATGTTGGCTGTCATCAGTGCAGGATCTTCACCCGGTATTGTCACGATAACAAGAGTTAAGCTTTCATTAATTTCTTCAATGCCTATGAGTTGAAGTTCTTGCTCGGGTATCAGCGGTTTGTATTCCTTTTTAAAAAGCGAAGGAGGAATCACAACGAACGCTAAGTCGACTTCTTCGGTAGATTGTAACCATTTGAAAACGGACTCCTCTTCCTCTTCTATTAATGCGAAGTTTTTGTAGTCTTCGAATCCGAGAAGACCTTCCGGAAAGGAGAGGATTTGTTTTTCCGATATTTGTATCTTTCCAAACGGTTTTGTTTGAATCTCGATTCCCATTTTAAATTCTTTCCCCGGAGCTTTTCATTCGAATCATTCTATCTCATTTTTCTTATCTTAAGAAATCCATCAATGTCGGTTTAATTATCTTGGACCCGACGTTGAGCGCATATTGATGAACCGTTTCCAGCCACTTCATATTCATGATGGTTTCCGGAAAATCGACCCCTTCGTTTTTGGCGAGAAGTTCGGTCATATAAGATTTATCAAAATCGACCCTTTGGGCGTGCTCTTCCATTCGATTCATTCTTGCGCCGACCACCGCTCGGTATCGAAGAATATTTTCCATTGCCAAATCCAAATCTTGAAGGTCTCGACCGGAAATTCTTTCTTGGTCCTTTTGAATCAGGTCGTTTCGAAATTGGATCATCACATCGAATACGGAAAGTCCTGTGACAGTCGCGGACTTTGAATAATTATTGGGAGGTTCGGAAGTTGCGGAATCCACGAGGCCGATATCTCTGAGTATCGTTCCTCCCTCCGTATCTTCCATCCAGATCTGATGAGGAGCGGTCGAACTCAAACTAATGTTGTCTTGAGCCAATTTGTTCGCCTTCACTTCCAAAGGGGAATTGTTGATCTTGTCGATGATATCGTCGATCGTATCTCCTGCGGAAACATGTATCTCCACTCCATCAATTTTAAATTTTTGATCGGAAGAAGCGATATATCCGGAGTTATCAACTTTACTTGTAATACTCATGTTCGTTCCCCAGAAAACTTTGTTTCCGGGAATTGTTACGGGGATATATTCACCCTTTTCGATTTCACGGAGTTGTTCGCCGGTGTCTCCACGATATTCAACTCCGATAAATTGATTTTTGAGTTCGATTCCTTGAAGACCTTTGATCTTAGATTCGATCGGCTCGAAAGGAGGTCGTTCGATAACGTGACCTCCGAATAAAGGTCGTCCCGTTGCATCCCTCGTATTCGCAATGTCAACGAGAGCCCTCAAGATTTCGTCGATTTCTTTTCCGATTGCGACCTCGAGTTCGAAACCTTTGTCTCCTTGATAGATCCCGTTGGATGCCTGAACTGCAAGAACTCTTGCTCTTTGAAAAAGAGAACCGATCCGGTCCAATTCCCCGTCGATTTGTTGCAAACGTGAATTTCCGTCGTCGATATTTCTCTGAAATGTATCGAGTTCGTTTAATCTGGAACGAAAGAACATCTGATTCGTTGCGCGACCAGGTTCATCGGAAGGGAGTCGAATTCTTTGCCCCGTTGCGAGTTGATTCTGCGTTTCGTCCATCTGTAGCTGGTGTCTGTTTAAATTCTTAACCAAGCTGTTGTTCTGCATCATGTTCGTTATGCGCATCATATAAGATTCTCCTTACTCACCAAATTTTTCGTGAGATTACACGCCGAGGCGATTGATGATCGTATCCAGAATCTCATTCATGGTATTGATCATCTTTGCCGAAGCGTTATAAGAATGTTGAAATTGGACCATGTTAGCCATCTCTTCGTCGAGATTAACTCCCATAACGGATTGTCTCATGTTTTCCAATTCGGACATGAGATCGTTTTGAATGCCGAATTCTTGCTTTGCTTCTCTTGCCTCGGTTCCTAACTTCGAAATCAGAGTGTTGTAAAAATCGTCCGTCGTTTTCGAATAATCCACCATCACGGGATTGTTTCTCAGAGCGGAAGCTACCATAAGAGCGTTCCGTCCGTCCTTATGACCTCCCGGTGAATTATAATCCCCGGTCCCACCCACATCCTTACCGCGAGCCGCGGCTATGTTTGCGACGTTATTCGCGATTGATTCCGCGATTCTAAAATGCGAAGAAGGATGAAAGTGAGGAGTCAGAGTAATGTCTTCCGGACGTGATTGAAGTTTATTGATTTCACCGAGTCGCTTGTAGTCGTACGCTCCGGACGGACCCGACGCCATTAATATCCCAGTCATTCCAACGAGAAGATCTCCGGAATCTTCGATATGTCTTAAAATGAAATTTTTATTCGGATGATCGTCAGCGACGGTAGCTTTCAGAGCCAATTGATTGTCGTGGTTCATGTAAGCCACAACGCCGGAACGAGAAGCGTTGATTTTTTTGATGATTCCGTTCAACGTATCATTGGAAGAATAGGGAATCAATACAGGCGCCTCTTTCGCATCCGACTGATTGAAGCTAATCGTTCCATTGATACCGATGGGACGATCAGGATCGATTGTGTTTCTTCCTGTTACGCGAAAGATTGCCGTCACATCGTTTTGTCCGTCCCCGTTGGAATCGTATTCCCCGAATGTGTTGATCGAAAGGGATCTGATGTTGAAGAACGCTTGATTTGTGTTTCCATTGATGCCGAAACCGTCTTTGTGAATTTCGTTCACCGCATCCATTACGTTGATGGAAAGAGAATCTACTTGATCTATTTTTTCGCGTATGATCTTATCCCGAACTTCGATCAAACCCTGCAGACGTCCCTTTCTCAATAAAACCGGATCGCCGGTAGAAGACCAATAAAGATCTAGTAAACCGTCTTTCGAAGGGTTACCAAGAATATCGATTTTGTTGGCTTTGTTTCCTTGAACTAGGATCTGTTGTCCGATAAAGACCATCAATTCATCTTCATCGGAACGCCCAATCGTAACATCCACGAGAGAGGAGAGTTCTTGTAAAAGCGCATCCCTTTTATCATAGAGATCGTTCGGTCGATCACCGAGAGCTTCCGATTTGCCGATTCGATCATTAAGAGTACGAATGTTTTCGGCGATCGTGTTCATATGATATGCTTTCGTTTCGATTTCTCGGTTTGCCTGATCCTTCAGTTGTGCAAGTTTGCGATATACATCTTCGGTTCTGCTACCGAGGCCGTTTGCCCTTTCTAAAACCACGGAACGATGTGCGTTGTCCTCCGGATAGTTTGCAAGATCTTCCCAAGAAGACCAAAATTTATCCATCAGAGTTCGAAGTGTAGTTCCGTTCGGTTCGTTGAAAACCGTTTCTAATTGGTAAAGATATTCGTTTCGAGCCGCCCAATAGTCTTTGTTTCCCGAGGTTTCGATGATTCTATCGTCTACAAAGTTGTCTCTGATCCTTTCGATCGAAGCGATTTCAACACCTTGGCCAATCTGTCCCGGAAGATTGGAACGATTGAGTGAAGGATCGTATAAAGGATCCATCGCAGTCATCGTGACTCTCTGTCTCGCATACTGCTTGTTATCCGCGTTGGAAATATTATGACCTGTAGTCTGAAGCGCCTGTTGGTGAGCAGTAAGCCCTCTTTTTCCTATTTCAAGACCTGAAAATGTGGATCCCATGGCATCCTCCTATAATGAAAATATCTTTTGATTACGCCGAAGCGTTCAGCATAAGAGCCGGTCTCTTAGCTTGCTTTCGTTCCGGATTTTTTCCGGAGCCGTATGTACTTAAACCCGATTCGGAAGCTTTTTCTTTTACTGCTTCAATTGTACGCGAAAGGATTTCTTGCCGAGTAAGAATGAGTTTCTCATTCGATTTGATCTTTTCTTTCAAACGATGAAGGATCGCTTTGAGCGAAGAACCGTATTCTTTTAAACGGAAATTGGATTCTCTATCGAGTTGATTTAGAAAATCCGACAGCGTAGGAGCCCCGTTCTCTGGAAGAGCAAAGTTTTTAGATCGGTATACTTCCTCGATCGATTTCATCCGAACCCTTTCGATTTCGGACGCCATCACGAGAAGTTCATAGGTTCTCTTTGTGATTGATTCGAGGGTTTTTCCATCCGCTTGAACTACTGCGGCAGATTTTTGAGTTTCTAATTCCAGGACATTCGAGTAGAGATGAATCTCTTCCTGAAAAAGTTTCGTAAGTTGCTCCAACCATTCCTCTTGCTTCATCTGTTTTATCCGATCCCTGCTATGAAGAATCGGTAAAATCGGAAATTTGCTTAGGTAATTTTCAAAGAAAAAGAGGAATCCGCTTCAAGGGTATTAATAGGACATAACTTGCCCGCGAAAAATAAAGGCTCTGGAGCGAAGAAAGAACGAGGAAAAGAAACACTCGAACCGAAAGAAAGAGAGAAAACATGAAGAATGATCGCTTTCGACATAAATTCATTTCTTCGGGGAATATAAAACTTCACGTCGTTACCGTAGGAGATCCGAAAAACCCACCTCTTCTTTTTTTACACGGCTTCCCTGAATTTTGGTATGGTTGGAAAAATCAAATCGAGTTTTTCCTAAATCAAGGATACTTTCTAATTTTGCCGGATCAGAGGGGTTATGGGGAATCAGGAAAACCTTGGTTCTTTTCTTCCTATCGAATCTCTCTGCTTTCTTTCGATATCGTTTCCATTCTAGATTCTTTGCAGATCGAAAAGGCGGATTGTATCGCTCACGATTGGGGGGCGGCCGTCCTCTGGAATTCTTTATACGAAAATCCGGAACGATTTCGAAAAGTTTGCATTCTAAATATGCCTCACTTAGAAACGATCAAACATACGATTCTCAACGATAAGATTCAGAGGAAAAAAACATCTTATATATTCTTTTTCCTCTTACCTTTAATTCCGGAGTATCTGTTAATTCGAAATAAATTTAGAATGCTTTGGAATTCGCTTATCAAAACATCGAATAAGGGAAGTTTTTCCTCCGAAGACTTCATACATTATCGAAAAGCTTGGTCTGGTTTTCGGACCGTAAGATCCATGTTGAATTGGTACCGTGCGGCGATTTTTTTCCCTCCAAAACTGCCGAAGGAGAAGAATCGGAAACTCCCCCATCCGGTAAAAATTTTTTGGGGTGAAAGAGATCCTTTCCTTAAGAAGGAAATGGGCAAGGATTCCCTATCTTTTTTGGAGAATGGGGAATATCAGGGATTTTCAGCCACACATTGGTTACATCACGACATTCCCGAGATTCTCAATCCTTCCTTGTATGAATTTTTGCAAAGATAGAATTCGGACGAAAAATGAGTCTGATTTAGAAAAGTTGTCTTGTTATTTCCAATAGGAAGATTGACTTCTATAATTTATTTCCAAATGAAATACGTTCCTTCTTACTCATTTTCATTTCTCCAGCAGGTGCCAATGCAAAAATATCTTAGAATTCTATCCATTTCTACGCTTTCCATGATTCTAATTAATTTTGGGGCGATCCTTTCTAAGGATAAATCGGAAACGAAACAAAAAGATCCCAAAATCGCCTCCGTAATTTCGACGACGGAAAAAACAAAATCGGAATCAACTACAAAGGCAAAAAAGGCATCCGGAAAAGAACCTCGAGACTTTGAAGTCGTAAAGAAAAAGGAAGCCCTTTTTTCCTTTTCCATTCAGGGAAGAAGATTTGCTCAGGGAGAACTTTTGCTTTTAAAGCTCGTTCCTGAAAAAACGATTCTTTCTAAATTGGATAGAATTAAGATTTTATGGGAGAAAAAAGAAGTTTCTTATACAAAAAAAGAAAACGTATTCTTTGCGTGGATTCCTATTTCGCCTGAATTTGATAAGAAAAGTGGAATATTAGAAATTCAGGATAAAAACCTTTTTAGAAAGAACGATTTTAAGGAATATGAAATTCCGATTCAGAAAACCGACTTTGCCGAAACGAAAGTGTCTTCGCTAACGATGGACAAAAAATACACTTCCGAAGTATTGCCCCAGGAAACCTTGGATTTTATAGCCGATTGTTCCAAAGCAAAAGCGGAAGCGTTCCAGACAAAGACAAATCTTCAGATCGATTCAGATTTCATTTTTCCGGTGCAAGATGTTCACTTTACGAGTCCTTTCTATAAGCGACGTGTTTACAATAAGAAAAAAGGAAAGGCTCACGGCGGAGTCGATTTCAAAGGCGGACTCGGAACTCAAATCTATGCTATCAACGACGGAACCGTAATCTTATCTCGACCGATGTACTACGAAGGAAATTTTACGGTCATCGATCACGGTCTGGAAGTTTATTCTCTCTACATGCATCAATCGGAGCTGAATGTAAAAGTAGGGGACAAAGTGAAAAAAGGAGATCCGATCGGAAAGGTCGGTTCCACAGGTATGTCGACAGGACCACATTTACATTTGGGACTACGAGTTCGAGGAACCTTAGTAGATCCTCGTTCGGTTTTGGGTTTGAAACTATTCGAAGAGAAAGAAAAACCTTAAGAGCCTATTCTCTTTTCACACTTTGAAGAATTTTCTCTACGGATTCTTCGTGTTGTCTTCCCTTTACAAGGCTTTCAGAAATGTGAAAGAGAAGAGAATCCGGCAATTTGTCTCCGGAAGAGATGAAGAATCCCGTTTTCGCGTATCTCGGTCTTAGATTATCATAATAAGTCCAGAAAACTCCATCCATCCGTTTCTCAAAATTCTCTTCACCTAACTCGTGTACTTCGACCATATCGCCTTGGTTGATCGCAAGATCTAAGAATTTCTGAAACTCAGGTTTAATCTTATCGATCTCTAAAAAAGGCTCGGGAAAATAAAAAATTCGAATGGAAGGATATCTGTTTGGGTCCGTTTCACTGGACGAGATAATTCCAGCGATTTGACCGGTTCCGGTTTGGTCTTTTAAGGTTAGATTCTTAGGATTATGAAAGTAAAAATCTTCGGGCAAAGTCAATTGAACTTTGATATCCTCGTTTTTTACAACTTTGGATTCAGAATCATAACTCCAATTCGTAAGTTCTTTTTCCTCCCAGTTCGGTTTAAAAAGAATATAAGAAGTCAGAATCTCCGCCTTCTGTAAGGTTTTAAAACTTAACAAACCACCGACCAAAACCAGAAGCCCTAATAGAAAAATTCTGTAAAAGACCGTGCTTTCCAAAAACCGAAAGGCCAACCCCACACAGGAATAGACCGCAATAAAAAAGATTCCCGAACGATTGGAGTAGAAGTCGGTTAATAATAAAAGAAGAATGCACGCTACGAAAACGATCGTTTCCGTAATCGGGTTTAGAACGATCCGCGTCGTATCGATCGTTTTTGCGGAGTCCGGTCCGATTTGATACTGTTTGATTGATTCTTCCTTTAATAACTTTCCGAAAGCGAAGGAAATTAAAAAGAAAAAGCAGGTGGCCACGACATAGGCACCGAACACAAGAATGATGATAAAGAAGAGCGGTAAATGACTCTCATGTAAAACTAAAAAGGAAATTCCGACGGTGGAATAAATGAGGAAGAGTTTTCTTAAAAAGGAAAGTTCTTGCAGTTTAGAACGGAGGGTTTGGAGTTTCTTCCAGCCAGGAATTTTTTGGAGTAATTTCATGAGTCAGATTACCGGATTTTTTTCAGATCTGAAAACGAGTTTTGACAGCCTATCCCAGTCCATCCAATCATTTCTGGACACGGTCGGAGTAATTACTTCTTTTTTGAAGATTCTTTTTTCAATCGTTCCTTTAGATCTTTTTTTGGTTCTGATTTTTTCCCTCGTTTTAGTATTCTTATTCAATACAATCTCTCCAACTACGAGTCGTTTCAACTATACATTAGGAGTCCTCATCGTATCGATTCTCCGCTCTTTCTTTCACCACTCTCTTTCGCAGACTTGGAACCTTGGCCCCGTTGTTTTGACGGCGTTCTATCTATTGCTTCCCGCTTACTTTTTCTTTTTGATCCGCATAGGCTTTGTATTTTCAAAAAAACTATATCAAAGGAAAAATTCGATTCATCCGAAAGATCTTGAGAGCGGCCTTCTGAATGTTCAGAAATCATTTCAAAAACTCATGGCGGAAGGTTATTCAAAGCTCTATTCTTCCGATTCAAAAACGATCTCAGACCCCAATTCCTTAAAAGAACAGATCGAAGAATTGGACAGAACTCTTCAAGGCCTACGGAACGTTCTCAATCGGAATAAAGAATAAACTATTCTACAGGTTTGAAAAGGTCTTTGATCGCATCTTTTGCTTTCGACTGGTTGAAATCTTCGCGATCGATCAGAATCAAATCCAAACCTTCCTTTTCAATTCTATTCAGAATCTTTGCAACATCAGCTGTTGATTTAGAATTCGTTGCCAGATATCGAAACTGCGTTTTACATTCGGGACAAACTTTGTCCTTGGTATAATTCAAACCCAGATGTTTGCAATTTCCACAAGTTCCATACAAATCATCGATCAACATGAGTCGGGAAGAAACTTCCGAAACGCTTAACTTTTTCCATACTCGAATGTATTTTTTATCGTCAGTCTGCATTTATCTTTTGGGTATTGGAATTTTTACTTCGAGTCAAGACAAAACTTCACTGCCGTTTCAATAATGTCGCAGGCATCATTCATTTCATCCGCTTGAATCACGAGAGGAGGTGCAAATCGAACTGTGTGATCATGCGTTGTTTTTGCGAGTAGTCCGAGTTCCATCGTCTTTTTACATACTTCTTTGGCTATGGACTTTCCGTTCTTCTCCGTAAATTCGATCGCGTTTAATAAACCTTTCCCTCGAACTTCTTTCAAAGAATCATATTTTGATTTTAGAATATTCATTCTTTCTCGAAAAATTTCTCCCATCTTAAAAGAATTTTCCGGCATATTCTCTTCCACTAATACTTCCACCGCGCGTTTGGCGATCGCGCTCGCTAACGGATTTCCTCCGTATGTGGAACCGTGTTCACCTGGCTTTATTGTGAGCATAATTTCATCGCTGGAGAGAACCGCAGAGACAGGCAGAATCCCACCTGAAAGCGCTTTACCGAGAACGACGATATCCGGCTTCACCGATTCGTAATCCCCGGCAAGAAGCTTACCCGTTCTACCTAAGCCTGTTTGCACTTCGTCAAAGATGAGAAGAACACCTGCTTCCTGGCAAAGTTGTTTGCATGAAGAAAGATAACCTTCGCTCGGAACAATCACGCCGGCCTCACCTTGAATCGGCTCGACCATAAAACCTGCGACGTTCGGATCTTGAAGCGAAACTTTCAATGTATCCAAATCGTTGAAAGGGATAATTTCGAAACCAGGAACATACGGACCGAATTCCCTTCTACTCAGAGGATCAGTCGATGCGGAGATTGCGCCCAAACTTCTCCCCCAAAAATTGCCGGATGCAAAAACGATCTTCGCTTGGTTTTCCGGAATCCCTTTGACTTGATATCCCCATTTTCTACAAAGTTTCACCGCGGTTTCCGCGGCCTCAACTCCAGTGTTCATAGGAAGAATTCTTTGATACCCTAAAAGCTTCGTCATATATTCTTCATACTCTCCTAGTTTGGAGTTGTAGAAAGCCCTTGAAGTTAACGTAAGTTTTTGTGCTTGTTCTACCAAAGTTTCGATCAACTTCGGGTGACAGTGTCCTTGATTCACCGCGGAATACGCGGAAAGAAAATCGAAATATCGTTTTCCTTCTACATCAAAGAGGTAAATTCTTTCACCTCGATCCAAAACAACCGGAAGCGGTTCATAATTGAAGGCCCCGAATTTTTTTTCCAACTGAATGTAGTAAGACGAGTTTTGTACGAACGACATACTCCCTATTGAAGAATCAGATTCTCTTCACACAAGGAAATTTTATTCTTTTACCTTGACTTTTCATTTTTGAGAATCATTCTTTCAAAAAGATTTCAAAGATTAGGAAAACTCAATGAAAGCCTTTGCGCTCAAAACGTATCTCATTCTTTTCATTACATTTATTACAATCGGGAATTGTCTTTACACGAATGTAAAAACTCCCGGCTGGTTTTATTCACAGAGCTATACGGACGTTCGAGGAATGGAACCTGTTGGAAAACTTTCCGGCCAATCTTGTGGAGAAGGTTGGTTATGGCTTGTTTATACAGGCGATGAAAGTTACGAAGCGGCGGTGCAAAATGCCATTCAAGATAAGGCCGACCTTCTTTTCGACGTTCAAACCGACTATTACGTAAAGTCCCTTCTCTTTAATCTTTACTTTTATAAATGCACTCGCGTTTCCGGAATCGGCGTAAAACTTCCTCACAGGTTGATGAAAAAAGAGTAACTATGCGCTCGATTTATTTTCTGATCGTCATTTTTATCGGATTCGCCTCGATTACAGATTGTACATTACCGATCGGTAACCGGCGAACATTGGTTAAGCGGAATCCAATGCCTTATCCAACCGATTCTATTCTTTCTCCTGAAAATCGTGTTTCTTTAGCCGGCACTTACTTTAGGGATCCATCGGTCCATTATGGAAATGCGTCCACTCGATTGAAGTTAATCGGCTTTGACGGTTTTATCCACTCCACCTCATCGCTACCGCACAAGGATATGTTTCACGGTTCCCTCGACGATTGGGATTGGTCGAAACACAGGATCATTCAATTTGAAGGACAAAGCCAAGGTTGTCAAAGGGGAGTGACGTTGATCCTACCTTTGCGTCAGGGCGAACAACAATCTTTAGTTCCTGTTTCTTTTGTTTTCGGAAAATCTAGTTTTTACGATGAGCTGAAACAGGAAATGGAGAAGAATAAAATCAAAGCTCTTTTCGATTCCAAGCTGGATATCGAACAAACTTCCTATTTATTCTGGCTCGTTCAGAAAAGATGCATTCGATTTAAAAGTTATGCTATTCAAGAATTTTGAATCGATTTTTTTAAGAGTTTATGAAAGGAAAACAAAAAACGATTCTGATTCTTTCTTCCATTTCCGGTTTTTTAGGAGTAGCAATCGGTGCGTTCGGAGCTCACGCTCTAAAGCCGTACTTGACTCCTGAGATGATCGTTATCTACGAAACCGGCAATAAGTATCATCTCATTCATAGTATTCCTCCGTTGATCTTGGCGATCACGGGTTATGTTCAATCGAGTAGATTCGCGTTTATTTCCGGAATCCTATTTCTCTCCGGCATTTTTATTTTCTCCGGTTCTCTCTATCTCCTTGCAATCACAGGAATTAGAGTTTTAGGCGCAATCACTCCGATCGGAGGAATTTGTTTTCTTCTTGCTTGGGCGTTTCTTGGATGGTCCGCGTTATCACAAAAGAACGACTAACGTTGCGTTCCGTAATAAAATTGTCCCTTTTTCTCTATCAACTTACGAGTAATTAAGCCTTCCGCGATAATGAGCAATCCTTGGACAGCGGATTGTTTTTTCGCGGCTTCGACATCTTGCTGTTCTGCCATCAATTGGTGAACGTATTCTCTTCGTTTGCCTTCCAAAACTCCCAACATCGAACCGCAGACTTTTTTATCTCCGATTAAAAATGCAAGAGCGAGAGTTTGCGGAGGAGTTTCATTACAGAGATAGTAAAGAGCCAAATTGTCAAAGTAAGACAATTCTTCGAAGGATTGAACCGTAAGTTCTTCTTTATCTTCCATGATTGATCGTTTCCAATTCGCTAAGTTTATTTTCGAGATACGAGACTAGATAAGAAGAATCCGGGTCCGCGCCTGTCGCAGATCGAATCAAGTCTTCAGCCGATAAAAATTTTCCCTTCCAGTGAACATTCTCTCTAAGCCATCCAAGCAAAGAAGAAAAATCCTTTTCATTCGTGACTTGTTTTGAAAAATCCGGGTTCTTCTTTGAGAAGGAGTGAAAGAGTTGAGCGGAATAGATATTTCCCAGTGTATACGTTGGAAAATATCCGAAAGCGCCCCCGCTCCAGTGAACGTCTTGGAGAACACCTTCGCGATCCGAAGGAACACTGATGCCGAATAAATCCTTCATCTTCGAATTCCAAAGGTCAGGCAATTCGGAAACTTGAATCTTTCCATTGATCAAGGCTCTTTCTATCTCAAAGCGAAGAATGATGTGAAGATTGTAAGTAATCTGATCAGCTTCTACGCGGATAAAGGAAGGAGAAGATTGATTGATATAAGAAAAGAGTTTTGAAAAACCCAACTCCGATTCTTTTAGATCCAAGGAGTTCATAAGAATTGGATAATACATTTCCCAGAATTCAAGAGACCGGCCGATCTGATTTTCCCAAAGTCTACTCTGCGATTCGTGAATACCGAGAGAAACCGAATCGTGCAACGGGGAAGGACCTCCCTTAATTTCGGAAATACCTGCTTCATAGAGAGAATGTCCTGTTTCATGCAAAATACTGAATATAGAAGAAAGAGGATCTTTTAGATCGTATCGAGTCGTGATTCTTTTGTCCTTACCGCCTAAGGAAGTCGAAAAAGGATGTTCACTTGCATCCAGGCGTGAAATTTGTGGAGAAAGTCCTAAAATCGAAGGAAGTTTTTCGCCTAACATTCTTTGAAGAAGAATCGGGATTTCTCTTGGAAAAGGATTTCCAACTTGTCTTCCTCGCGCCACCAACGGTTTCAAAGAATTCTTCAGATTGAAAAAAAGATTTTCCAGATGGGAAGCGCGTTCCCCCGGTTCGTATCCTTCCAAAAGCGCGTCGTAGGCTTCCGTATCAAAACCATAACATTCCGTTTGCTTTTTGCAGAGCTCGACAATCTTGCTAAGGGTTGGAGCAAAATCGGAGAACTTATTTTCTTTTCTCGCTTTAGCCCAAACGGCATGCGCTTTACTGGTTGTAACGGAGAATTCCTCAACGAGCTCTTGCGAGAGACAACGTGAACGATTTAGATCTTTAAAAAGAATCTTGAGTTCGACTCTCCGTTCTTCCTGACCCGGGAGATTTTTTTTCTCATTTTCTTCTCTCGCCTTTTCAGCAAGAGCATAAAATTTCTCACCCGCATACTTGGAATGAATCAATCCGGATAGAAGACCGATCTGATCTCCTCTTTCCGTTCGCCCTCCTTCCGGAAGGGTGATTTCAGAGTCCCAATGAAGGACGCTCAGAATATTTCTTAAAGTCCAAATTTCTCGATAGGCGACTCTATATTCTGCGAAAGATTTTAATTCTTCGCGAATCGAATCCGTAAACAGATGCTCGTATTCTTTCATCTCAGTGGATAATAAAAAATCTTCTTTTAGATTGACAAGCACCCTAACCACAAAAAAATGATTTTTGCACGATTCGCGGGCATGGTGTAATGGCTAGCACTGTAGCCTTCCAAGCTTCCAGTGAGGGTTCGAGTCCCTCTGCCCGCATATCTTCTCTTTTTTTAACCCCAAATTCTCACTTACCACTAAATCACTCAGATGAAGGGAATGCTGTTAGTTTTCACTCGACAGATTTCCGTGTAGTCAATAAATTACTGCCAGCATTTCGGAGGTCCTATGAAACTTCGTTTTCTATTTGGTTATTTTCTTTTTTCCCTGCTAATTCCGTTTTCATTAGCGGCCCAAAACGATTTGGTACGAGTAGAAATTTCTTCTTGGCCGATCGATTTGACCTCCTTCGATTCCTTTCGATCGGAGCAGTCTTCTTCTCCTCAAGGAACGCTAATCTCGCTCATAGCCGCATTGGATCTATATTCTAAGAATAAAGAAGATGGTACGAAGGCGTTAATTCTTATATTAGATTCTTCTCTTCTTATTCAGGATAGTAACGGTTACAAAGGTTTTTCATTGAATAAGAATATTGCGGATCTAATCAGGAGACAGCTGGAACAACATCCGTATCTAATCGGATCCTATCTTCCCGGCTCGACGCCTGCTAATCAATATAAGCCAAACGCGTCACCATATAGTTTTACTTTAAGCGCGAATCGTTTTAGCGGAACGGAAGAATCCGGACAAAGAAAACTTTTCATTCCTTCTTCCGGGGCGGATACGGCAAGGCCCGTCACTCTTAAAAGAAACGCAAAGGGCGCTTGGAAAGCTCATGAATTTTCGAGTCTGCTCGTGGGAATCAAAAAACCGGTAACAAAAAATGCGGCTGACGATCTATAGCTTATTTCGTTGTTCTTTAAAAACTCAATTTCTCAGCGTGAACAATCCTTACAGAGTCAAGATTCTTTTGATCCCGATTCAATTGTTCCGACAAAGTATTTCGCTGAAATTGGAATTGAATTCGCACTTAAAGCTCATTTGAACTACCATTTCGGCAAAACTCTTAGTTCCATTGAAAAGAAGAATATTTTTTAATTTAGGATGAAGTTTCTGATTTCCTTTAGAAGAACAAGAAATCGGCCCGCAAGGAACCGATTCAGATGTTTGAAGAGATACTATTTTTGTATAGAATTCTCAGATCGACTGTTTTGAATCTCATTCAAGAAAACTATATTTGTAGAATCGTTTTCTAGAATGCTATCGGCGAGGGTCTCCAACAACCTTCCAATCTTTTTACTTTGGGAAAGGTCCGGCTTACGGGAGATTCTGTCCGGTTCTTTTGCCGGGTTATCTTCGTTCGCTCGGGAATGCAAGGGAATCCTCCAATGGGGTGTAGGAGAAAGACTGGGTCCGGTTTTCGAACCCGTCAAGCTGAATCCTACTCTTCGATCTGAATTCCGGAAAGTTTTTCGAGCGTCTTGATTCTCTTCGCCCATTTCTGAAAATTCACCAGATTATGAATATTCACTCTGACTTTCTGGAATTCGCCAAAGGTGAGTCCGTAATCCCAGCCGACAAAAATTTCCTTTTTCTTCGGTGAAGTTCTTAACGAAGAACCTCCTCCCAGGATCGTTCCTTTGGGAACATGAAGGTGATCGGACACCGCGCAGGCGCCACCAATGATCACGTCGTCTTCCACCGTTGTACTTCCTGCCACACCGCTTTGACCGGCGATGATTATATTCTTACCTAAGATACAATTGTGCGCAACGTGAACCATATTATCAAATTTGCATCCATCTCCGATGATCGTATCCTCTAATCCACCGCGATCAATAGTGCAAAGGGATCCGATCTCGACGTCGTCTCCAATTCGTACCGTTCCAACATGAGGAATCTTGTGATGTTTTCCATTTACCGTAACGAACTTATAACCGTCGCCCCCGATCGAACAATTTCCGGAACAGATAAATCGTTTTCCGATAATAACTCCGTGTTGAATCGAACTGTTCGGACCTATATGAGAATCCTCTCCGATCGTTACGTTTCTTGAAATCTTTACTCCGTCTTCCAAATAGGTATTCGCGCCGATGTTCGAATTTTCCCCGATGACCACGAATTCTCCTACGGTTACTCCCGCACCGATTTTTGCACTCGGATGAATGGATGCAGTAGAGGAAATTTTTCCGGAAGGGACATAAGGTGGATAGATGGCGTTCAATAGTTCTACTAAGCTCAATTCCGGATTCGAAACGATCAAACAAGGAAGAGTGATTTCCTTTGAAAATTCTTCCGTTGTCAAGATGACGCTCGAAAGAGAATTCTTAACTTCGGATAACATTTTCTTATTGGAAAGAAAGCTGATTGAATTCGGAACTCCGGGGGTTAACGGAGAGACATTCTCGATCAAAATTGTTTCCGGCTTTTCAGAATTAGCAATCTTAGATCCGCTGATTTTTTTTGCAAGATCAGAGAGTGTGAATTGGGGCATGATTCCCTCGTTTTATTTTGGTTGATACACGGAGATTCGAAATAGCAAAGTCGTCACTCAAAAAAAATATGGCCGAAGAATTCCTATATTTCATTTTATCAGATTTATTTAACACTTAGGAAATCGTATCAAATATCCCGTTTGACGAAATGCCTTCCCCTAAAACCATGTAGGAAAATTTGAAAAATTCTTCATTTTTAGGAATTGCAACCGCTCATGAAACCGATTAGAGAACCTCAGATCAATCTATTCAAAAAATCAAACCCTTACAAAGCTAAGGTTATCAGCAATACTCTACTGACTCCGCAACCGGGAACGGGAAAAAGACCAAAAAAAGAAGGCGAATCACTGGTTCATAGAATCACAATCGCAATCGATCACTCCGCTTATCCGTACGTGATCGGACAGAGCGGCGGCGTAATTCCGCCCGGAGAGGATCCTGAGAAAAAAGCCAAAGGCTTAGCGGATGCGGCTTATACGGTTCGATTGTATTCGATCGCTTCTCCAAGTTATTCTTTCGGGATGAAAGAAGATACGATCGAGTTTATCATCAAAAGAGACAACGTCTATGATGAGAATGGAAACGTTCAGCACAAAGGTGTTTGCTCCAACTATATCTGCGATCTGAAACCCGGAGACGAAGTCGTAATGACCGGTCCTTCCGGAAAAAAATTCCTTTTACCCACTACCCATTTCAGCGGAGACATTATGTTTCTTGCAACTGGAACCGGGATCGCTCCTTTCATCGGAATGAGTGAAGAATTGCTCGAACATAAACTTGTGAATTTTACCGGAAACATCACTCTCGTTTACGGAGCTCCTTACTCGGATGAGTTGGTAATGATGGATTACCTGAGAGGTTTGGAATCTAAGTTTAAGAATTTTAAACTTGTCACTGCGATATCAAGAGAAGAGAAGAATCCGTTCGACGGAGGAAGAATGTATATTTCTCACAGAGTTCGCGAGCAAGCGGAAGCTGTGAAAAAGATTCTAAGCGGTGGCGGACGTTTTTATATCTGCGGCGGACCGAAGGGAATGGAGAAAGGTGTAATTGAAGAGATTCAAAAGATCGCCGGTGACACGGGAACTTATGAAGACTTCAAACATCACCTTGAAGGCGCTAACCAATTATTCGTCGAAACATACTAATTCGATTCGAATTCCTGCATTTGAAAAGCCGTTGGAAACGAAAGTATCCTTCGGCTTTTTTATTTTAGAATTCCATGTCATATCAGAAAAAACGAATGGATCGAATTTCTATCCTTACTTTATATTGGTCTAAATTTTACCGGGAGAATCAGCAATGGGTGTAATCCGTGATGTAGACAAAGGGCGAGGAGAAGTGATTCGTGTTGAAGTTTCCGAATACAAAGGAACAAAGTATCTCAATCTCCGCGTCTGGTATACGGACAAAGACGGCGAAAAAAAACCCACTCAAAAAGGAATCGCCATTCCTCCCGAACTTTACGACGAAATTCGCGAAGCAGTAATCGAAGCGGAAAGCGAGGTAAAAGGAAACTAAGATTTCAAGCGATGTGATTCTTCAGAGACTTCTTTCTTGAATGACATCGCTGACAATCAAACGTGCGGCTTCTTCCGTCTCCGCGACACGAATATGACTCTCCAAGCGAGTGATCGAAAAAACTTTTTTTACTGAATCTCTCAGATCGGAAACGATCAATTCTCCGCCTCTTCTTTTCAACCAACCCGAAATCTGTATCAGCGTTCCAATCGCTGAAGAATCGATATAAGAGGAAGACTTCAGATTGATGATTACAAAACGATATCCTTCTAACATTTTTTCCTGAACGTTCGATTTTAACTCGGGACACTTGTATAAATCGATATCTCCAACGGATTTGTAGACGAAGATATGATCGTGATATTCCACTTCCTCAGAAATCGGATCAATCGTCCGATATTGGATATCGTACGCGCCGGCCATAAGATGTTTTCCTGCGGTTTTCGAATTTTCCTTGATTTTCGCTTCTAAGGCTTCCAAACGGGATTTGAGAGATCCCATCACATCCGGCGCAAGATCCAATTGATTGTCTACGTCCTTTATCAAAGATGTAAGCACTTTCGACGCATCCTCCAGCGACCCTTCTTTGATAAGCGAACTTGCTTTTTTAAGCATTTTTCCCGACTTTGCGACGATGGATTCCACGATTACATCAGCGTCTTCTTTGATCGAAGTGGATTTCCAATCCGGATTCAGTTGAAAGGAAACTTTTTCCAATTTCATCTTTTCCGAAAGGTTGTAAAACGAACTCGCAACGGAAATACCCGATTCTTTGTCCGCATTGTGTATTAGATTTTCAGGATGTGTTCTGACTTTTAATACGATATTACGAATATCATCTGCCCGCATATCTCCACATTGCAGAACGATCGCTTTCGTTCTACTGGACTGTTCCGGATCCAATTCGGTATAATATGGAATGTCGCTTAACAATTCTAAAAATTCCACATCGCTTCCGAATTGGACTTTTGTTTCAATCGATTGAGCGTATAAGGAACCGATATCACCGAATTCTCTGAAGAATATATCGCCCGTTGCTTCCGGACTTTCGATATAATAAAAATTACCGCCGCCAGCATCAGCGATGTCCTTCAAAAGAATTTCGTTAAAGTCGTCTCCGAAACCGATCACAGTTGTTGAGATTCCTTTTTTGTAATGATCTCCTGCGATTTGAATCAGATCCAAAGGGTCCGTAATTCCTTGCGTAGGATTTCCGTCCGTAAGCAATATCGCTCTTTTGTAAACGGTAGAATCGGAAAATAATTCGAGTCCTCTCAGAGTATGAAGCCAACCGCCGGATAGATTCGTGGAAGTTCCAGGTTGAATCGTATGAATACGATTTATGATCGAAGACTTTTCGACCAGTTGAACGATCGGTTGTATAACGTGAATATCTTCCGCATAGGCGATCACCGAAAGAAAATCTCTTCGAGTCAACCAGTTGACCAAAGATGAAGCGGATTGAATCACCGCTTCCAACTTTTCGCCTTTCATCGACCAACTTCGATCGATCGCCAAACCCAGAACAATCGGTCTTCGATCCGGATTCGCGGCCCCGGTTGGAGAATTGAGTCGAATTAAAACAGAATTATTCCTGTTTTCCGAAACTGCGTTATGTAAAAACTTCGCGGAGAGAATCATTCCGTTGAAAAAACCATTTACCGAAGGTCTTATCAAGAAGAATTTGTAGAGTAACTCGATGGATCCTTTCCCAAATCATAAGATTCTTCCCGATTTCTTGAGCAGAATGGAAAGTCTCATTTCACATGGTGGCGAAGAAATTCCTAGTTTTACGAGGATCTACAAGCACGAAGAGTTAATCGCCGAATCATTTAACGAAGTTGAAAAGAATTCCGATTCTTCTTTTCACAGTGAAATACTTTGTTTGAGAGAGGCAAAAGAGAAAATCGGAACGCGTTATCTTTCAGATTGTTTGCTGATTACTTCTCTAGAACCATGCTTGATGTGTGCTGGCACGATTCTTCTTTCAAGAATTCCCAAAGTCATCTACCTCCTTCCCGCAAAACAAGGAGAAGGAATTTCTTCCTTAAGCATTGAAACCATCTACTCTCGAAATTTTTTCCCAGAGTTGATTTGTATTCCCGCAGAGATTTCGAAAGATGCGTTCAAATCGTTTTTCAAGGCCAGACGAAAGAAATTCAATTGACGTACAGCCTCTTGACAGAATTCCTGAATGCTATAGGAGAAGTGTCAGAGTGGTCTATTGTGCATGCTTGGAAAGCATGTGTGCCAAAAGCACCCCGGGTTCGAATCCCGGCTTCTCCGACTCCATTTTATGGCAGGAACTCACGAAGTCCTTTCCCGGAAGTATCGCCCGCAGAGATTTCGGGACGTAATCCATCAAGACCTTGCCATAGGCGCTCTTCAGAACGCTCTTAAATCCGGAAAAATTGGCCACGCTTACATTTTTTTTGGGCCACGCGGTGTTGGTAAAACAACAATCGCCAGAATTCTAGCAAAACGCCTCAACTGTCAAAATCCGATCGATAACGAACCTTGCAATGAATGCAGTTCTTGTACTGAAATCACTCGCGGAATATCAAGCGACGTTTTAGAAATAGACGCGGCCAGTAACCGCGGAATCGAAAACATTCGCGAACTCAGAGACAATGTAAAGTTCGCACCCATGGGTGGGAAATATAAGGTTTACATTATAGACGAGGTCCATATGTTAACGGACCAGTCTTTCAATGCACTTCTCAAAACTTTAGAGGAACCACCTTCTCATATCGTATTCGTTCTTGCTACGACTGAATTTCATAAAATTCCAGAAACGATTCTTTCCCGTTGCCAGGACTTCATTTTCAAAAAAGTTCCTCTTTCCGTACTGCAGGACTACTCCGAAAAACTTTGCAAGATAGAAAACGTTCAATATGATCAGGAAGGTCTTTTTTGGATTGCGAAGAAAGGAGACGGCTCCGTAAGAGATATGCTTTCCTTTATGGAACAAGCGATCGTTTTTACGGATTCAAAATTGATCGGCGTTGCGATCCGAAAGATGATCGGATATCACGGCATTGAATTTTTAACTTCGTTTATCAAAAGTTTGATCGATCCCGACAATCATACTCGCGCATTGGAAATTCTGGAGACGCTCTATCAAGAAGGGCAGGACATTTATAAATTTCTTTGGGATTCAATAGAATTTACGCACACCCTGAATTTGATTCGTGATTCGCTTGCTGATCCGGAATCTGTCAATTTTCCAAAAGAAGATTTGATCAAGATGAAATCGGATTTCGAAACGATAGATACTTCGAAGTTGAATTTTCTTTCCGGGAAACTTTTTGAGCTCTATGAAAGAATCAAAACGATTCGTCTTCGGAATTCATTTGAAATCAAGGTTTTTACCGAGATTCAGATCAAAAAACTCGTTGAAGAACTTACCTATCCGAGTTTGGCGGGTCTCGTTGATAGAATCAATCACCTGATTCTGATGGTTCAAAATTCTAAAAATAATGCACCGGAACCGATACAAATGAGCTCCGTTCAAAAGGATGTATCCGATGCAGAAGCCTCAAAAAAAAAAGGTGAATCCCTTTCTCAGTCCTTAGAATCTCAGATCGAGTCTAACTTTAGAGACGCGGAAGAAGCTCTTTCAAATCCAGAGCTTCCAAAGCCGACCGAAAATCCGGGGGTGATTCCCCAGAAGTTTGATACCAGCACTGAAATCAAAAAGAAATTTCTGGGTACGGAAGTGGATCGTAGCAAATTTCCAAAGTTGGATTCTTAATCATTATGTTTGATAAAATAAAAAACTTTTCCGAGATTCTTTCCAACATGGGCGCGTTCCGCGAAAAGATGGAAGAAGTCAAAAAGCGCGTTTCCGCAATTCGTGTCACAGGCGATGCTGGAGCAGGAATGGTGACCGTTACAGCAACCGGAGAAGGTTTGATTACGAATGTCTTTATCAACAAACAGCTGTTCGACGCCGACGACAATAAGATGCTCGAAGACCTCGTTTTAGCGGCAACGAACGACGCGCTAAAGAAAGCGAGAGAAGCAACGGCTTACGAATTTCAATCGGCATCGGGCGGTTTGGATCTTTCGGAAATTTCTAAAATGTTCGGTGGAAATCTTGGCTAATCATCTGCTTGACGAGATGGTGGAAGCTTTATCTTCGCTTCCTGGAATTGGAAGAAAGAGTGCCTTTCGTATCAGCTTTCATCTATTAAGACTTGAGCAAGGTCTCTTCAATCAATTCATTCATCAACTTGCGGATACGAAGAGTAGAATTCAGTTTTGTCAACGTTGCGGATCCTATTCCGAAACGCCGATCTGTGATATCTGCACTTCTGAAAAACGGGATTCTCATACCTTTTGTGTCGTTGAACAACCGGAAGATATTTTTTTCATTGAAAATACGCGAGAGTTTCAAGGGAAGTATCACGTTCTAAACGGAGTCATTTCTCCTTTGGAAGGAATCGGGCCTCGTGATCTTCGAATCAAAGAATTATTGGAACGGATCGAACCAGAACAAGTTAAAGAAGTATTGATCGCGACCAATCCGACTTTGGAAGGAGACGCGACAGCGGATTATCTGGCAAACCAACTCAAACCACTTTCGGTCAACGTCACTCGAATTGCTTACGGAATCACGGTAGGCGGTTCCATCGAACTTTCCGACCAATATACGTTAGGTAGGGCGATTCGATCTAGACTGCAACTTTAGAACCGGTGTTCAGCGGTTACAAAAAATTCCCTAAGAATTTTTCCTTCCTTAGTGTCTAAATATGCTTTCAAGCCATCGCCTGCGATAAAGTAACCGGACCTCATCAATATCTGCATATCTCTAAAGGCGTTCCATCTTAGGTTTATGTTGAATTCTTGACCGAAGTAAGCGCTCGTTTTGTAACCGTTATCAAAATTAAAGTAACGATTGTTTTCTATATACGGCGATTTCGTACCGTAGAGCCTGTAATAACCTAAGGTTAAAAGTAAAGGACCGTAGACAACGATGTCTCCGTTGATTCCATATTCGTAAAGTCCGCTCGAATCCTTTCCTGAAAAAAGCGCATATCCACCGGTGAAGTCGTTTGCAATATTCGAGATCGAATAACCTGGTAAAAGCGTTTTGTAACCGCCACCTTTCAGATTCGCCTTGGTTCCGTCCTTATCGTAACCGGGTCTTCCAGTAGTTCCAACACCAACCAAGTTGAAAGTCAAATTCTCGCTATACCGATAAGAGAATTGAAGATCAATCATACCGCCTGAAATATTGTGTTTACTATATTTATTATATAAGACGTTACCAGCCGCATCTCGATAAGGATCCAGTGCGTGAACCTTCCCATGGTTGTAGATTCCGTGAACTACAAATCCGAAATTGGACAAATTGATTTCAGTCATCAAGCCATGCCAAAAGAGTTGGCCGACTTCGCTGTCCAAAGCGATCACATTCCCTTTTGCATTCGTTGTTTTATCGATGGAATTGACAGTATCATCTAAGAAGTAAGAATAGAGTTCGTTCTTTACATTATTTAAGAGACTCGTCTTAATTTCGTAAAAATAAATATTTGTTCCGATATAATTCTTATCCGCATACGTATTTTTATCAAGATCAAGTTGTGCGTTTTGTCTCGCGACAAACCAACCTGCCTCAATCGTAGTATTCCATAAGCGAAAATCTTTATTGATTGTTACTCCGGTTCCTGGAGTAAATACGACTCTTCCTCGCGCAGAAGAAAATAACTGCTGTCCCACTCTCAGACTAAAGGCGTCTTCAGGAAGTTTAAAATTGAGATAGAGAAATGTTGTCTGGATATTTACAGGCGCTGAAAAACCGACCTCACCGCCTTGTCCCGGACCGACATTGGAATTCTGTCCGAATCCTTTTCCGCCGAAAGTTATATCACCGACTTGTACACCCCAAAGAGCTTCGAAATATTTCGAAGTATTGAAGTTCATGTTCACCGTCATTCTTGTATCGAAGTAAGAAATATCTTCCTTACGCGGAGAAAGAGTGGATGGATTTCCTTTCAGCCGCTCGGCAATTTCATTGTCAGCAATTGCTTGTTGCGCGGCTTGATCTTCTGTTTTAAACGCCGCCTTATCGTACGGAGTCGCCGCGGTCTGGCGCGTGGTAAAGATATCTCTTCCAAGATTGAATCCGCGAACCCTGTAATTTCCTTGAAAATCCAGTTTCGTCTTTTCTTCAATTTCCTGCGAGAAGATAGAATTTGGAATAAGAATATACGTGAGGCAATAGAAGAAAGCTGCCTTTTTCAAAAGGTCAATGGACACAGATCATTTTACCCAGTTATTCTGATTAAAATATCGGCTTCTCAACTCTTCCAAAACACCGGTTCGTTTTAATTCCTTTATAAAGAAGTTCAAATTATCCACAAAAATCAAATCATTCTGCGGAAGAGCCGCGCTGATATATTCTTCCTGAACGGTTCCTAAAAGAGGAAGATAGTTCGCTTTTAATGAGGGGTTCTTTTGAAGTAAGGTGAGAATAAAAAAACTGTCCGCCACGAAACAAGTTACGTTATTGCTGAGGAGATTATCGATTGCGATAGAATCGGAAAGATAACTATAAATCGGAAGCTTTGCATACTTTTTTTGCAGATAAATATGATTGGTAGTATTCGATCGTACGGAAAAACTCACAAGCCCACTTAGCGTCGAAAGATCGCCCAGACTCATAAATCGGCGAGATGTTACGATGTTGCCTTCCGGTTCGGGAGGAAGAATTTTTTTACTAACCAATCCCGCCGGCGTAGTAACGAGATACGGATCCGAAAAAGTAACTTGTTTACCTCGATTTAAATCCGTGGACATCCCGGCAAGCGCAAGGTCGATTTTACCTGATCGAATATCCTCTGAAAATTGACGAAAGGTTTTGAGAGGGACCAGCTTTAAAGAAACACCAAGATAATCTGCGTAGAGTTTGGCAAGTTCCGCATCCACTCCCGGATAACCGTCTTTCGGATTCTCGATATAAAACGGTTCATATTGTTTATTAACGCCGACTACGATTTCTTTTTTCGAGAGAATCTTTTCCAGGCGAGAACCTGAATTCTCAGATTGAGAAAATACTGAGATCGAAAAAAACGAGAGGAAAACAAAACATAAAATTCTTTTCTCAGCCATGATGCATATCATGGATCGAACCCGGTTTTTTTCCAGAGCATTTTAGGGAAAAATTGAAATTCTAAGGGTTAAGAATTTGAAACTCGGTTCTTCGATTCTTAAAATCTGTTTCCGGATTTTTCTGAGGGATAATCGGTTCCGAACTCCCTTTTCCGTCAGTGACAATCCTAGCAGGATCAGTTCCATTCTTCACTAGATAATCTTTTACCGAATTGGCTCGATTCCGGCTTAGTATTAAATTGTCCTGCGGCTCTCCATTCAAATCCGTATGTCCGGTTATTTTAATTCTCGCCTTCGGATTTTCGTACAAATACTTGTTTAAAGTTTCTAAAATCGGAAACGAGTTCTCAAGAATTTCATACGAACCCAAGGCGAAAAGAATGTTATCAAGAGAGAGGGATTTTCCGTTTTCTAACTCTTGAAATGGATTCTTTTGGTTCGAAAAGATATCGTAATCTTTTCCGGTTCTTCTGCAAAAATAAAAGGATCCAATATCGCTCGTTTCCAAATAGAAAGCTTCATCTCCGGCGGTGTTGATTTCAGGTCCTAGATTGATCGGATCGGAAAAATATCCATCGGGTAGAAACGTCGATTTGTAAAGATCGTAGCCTCCGAATCCACCGGGGCGATTGGAAGAAAAATAAATGGTTCTCCCATCCTTGCTGATCGTTGCGGCGATCTCCGAATACGGACTGTTAATCGGTTCGGGAAGACTCGATGCCTTTTCCCAAATTTTATTTTTATAGAGGGAAACAAAAATGTCCGCATCTGCTACTTGTCCGAAGGGATATCGGGTAAAGTAGAGTTTGTTGTTAAACAGAAACGGATTCTCCTCGATTTCCTCGGTGTTGACGGCTCCGGGAAGCGGTACTGGTCTTATCCAAGAAGGCCCGCTTCTTTTTGAAAAAAACAAATCTCGGGAAACACCGATTTTTCCATTGGAAAGTTGAAACTCGATCGCGCCATCTCGATTCGAGGAGAACAAAATTCCTTCTTCCTTATTCATTATGAAGGGACTTTGATCGTCGTAGTTAGAATTCAAGACCGAGATTTCTTCCCCCTGATTCCAGTTTTCTCCATCGCGAGAAGAGCGGTAAAGATCCGTATAATTCGAATTCTCTCTTTTAGAGTAAAAATAAAGAATATTCCCGTCGTCAGTCAGGCTGATTCCAAACTCATTGAGTTTCGTATTGATCCCGCCTTTTAATTTTTCCGTTTTTTGTTTTGCGACTTTTTCGGAGCGACTCAATTCCTGAGAAGAAAGAACAAGAATGACAGATTGAAAATTGAGTAGAATTAAGAACGTCAAAACGAAACGATTCTTTCTTAAAAAAGATAACATCATAGAACTCCGAGAATTCTAAATTTTAGAATTCCTAAGTCTATTATCTCTTCTTTTGAAAAAAACCTGAGCTTAAAAGTTTTGAAAAAGTAAAAATTCTAAACTCAAAGATATCGTTTTAATACTTCGGGAATTCGGACGGTTCCGTCTTCATTTTGAAAGTTTTCCAAGATCGCCGCGTAGGTCCTGCCGAGCGCTAAGCCGGATCCGTTGATCGTATGAACGAGTTGATTTTTTCCTTCCTTCGACTTGTAGCGAATTTTTCCGCGACGTGCTTGGAAGTCTCTGAAGTTCGAGACCGAAGAGATTTCCATATACCGATTTAGACCGGGCATCCAGACTTCGATATCATACGTTATGGAGGAATTGGCAGAAATATCCCCGCTACATAGAATAATAACTCTGTAAGGCAATTCTAATTTTTTGAGAATATTTTCAGCATGAGCTAACATCTGTTTATGCTGTTCTTCGGAATCTTCCGGTTTGCAGAATTTTACGAGCTCCACTTTCTGAAATTGATGCACACGAACTAATCCACGCGTATCCTTTCCATAGGAACCCGCCTCTCTTCGAAAGCAAGAAGTGTGAGCCGTAACGGAAATCGGGAGTTGCTCCTCTGGAATGATTTCGTCTCTATAGAGATTGGTCAATGGCACTTCCGCCGTTGGTATCAGATTCAGTTCATCTTTTTCGATTCTATAGAATTCTTCTTTAAATTTCGGATACTGCCCGGTCGCAAGCATCGATTCGTCGTTCACCATTGCCGGAACCCAGACTTCCGTATATCCGTGTTCTTCCGTGTGAACGTTGAGCATAAAATTCATCAAAGCCCTTTCTAACTTCGCGCCTTCTTTCCAATACGTATATGACCTAGCGCCGGAAAGTTTCACACCTTTCTCAAAGTTGATCCATTTCAGCGCTTCGCCGATTTCAAAATGCGGTTTGGGTGGAAAGGAAAATTTCGGGATTGTTCCTATTTCATATTGAACGACATTGTCGTGCTCCGACTTTCCTGCCGGCACTTTCGGATCTAATATATTAGGAAGACTTAAATTAAGATCGTTGAGTGCGGTCTCTTCTATCTCAAATTTGATTTCGATGTCTTTTATTTTCTCTCCGACTAATTTTACCGCCGCTGAAATTTCGGAAATATCTCCGCCGGATTGTTTGATCTTACCGACTTCTTTGCTGACTCTGTTTCTTTCTTCTCTTAGAATATCCGCTTCTCTTTGGAGTTCTCGTTTCCGATGAATGATCGAAGTCAGCTGATCTATGACGCCGATGTCTTTGAATCCTCTTAATTCTAAAACTTTTTTGAGGTCTTCCGTATTCTCTGTGATATAACGCAAATCAAGCATTGTGGTGGTACGCCTTACGATTCATAAATTTTATACTATTTTCGAAGAGTCGATTCTCAACTTCGGAATTGGGTTCTTGTCTAAGAGAAAACATCTTATCCAAAACGAACTTCATGTATGAGGGTTCGTTTCTTTTTCCTCGAAAGGGAGGAGGTGCTAAAAAAGGAGCGTCAGTTTCGATCAATATCGATTCGAGAGGAAGTTTTTGGGCCGCCTCTTGTATGTCAGTTGCATTCTTAAACGCGACGATTCCTGAAAAAGAAATATAATAACCGATGTCGACTAACGCTTTTGCTGTTGGATAGTCATAAGTAAAACAATGAATCACGCCAAAAGCACGATCACGGAAATTCTTAAGAATCGAAATTGTATCTTCCTTCGCGTCCCTTGAATGGATTACGACCGGAAGTTTTGTCTTTGCGGAGCATTCCAAAAAAGCTTCCAGAATTTCTTCCTGTTGCTTTTTTGAATCGGCCGTGTGATAATAATCGAGACCAATTTCACCGATGGCGGAAAGTTTCGAATCGTCTAAATTCTCATAAATAAGTTTTAGAATTTCATCCTTATTAGGAAATTCATGAGTTTCCGTCGGGTGGCATCCGATCGAATAACGGATCTCTAACGAATCACTTGAATATTCGTTCGCTATAGAACGGGCGCGAATTGAACTCTCAAGGTCTATTCCGATTTGGACGATCTTTTTAACACCGGATTCCGACGCATTTTTTAAGCAGTCCGCGATTTCGAGACCTTGGGATTGTATAATATCGAGATGGCAATGTGTGTCGGCTATAGAAACCATAGAAATCCGGTTTTAGTGAGTCACTTTTTGTGAATTCGATTGACTGAAAAGAGATTTTTTAGGATCTCTTCAGACAGGTGAAAGCAGTTCGCTAAAAACCAAGTTTCGGGACATAAACCGTGGATATCAAAGCAACTTCCGCACTTATCTATTATAGACTCCGTTATAAGTATCAGGAGTATAAACTTAAACTTGATCTTAAACTTTCCGAGCTCAATCGAAAAGGAAAAGAAAGACTTACAGTGATGGTAATTCCGCACTCGGAACAAAAAACCATCAACTTTCATATTTCTTACAGAGCGATTTCCATTTTTATTGGAACGATCTTTATTCTTTTGATCATAAGCTCCATCAACGTATTGAGCCACAGCGGTTCCGTCCATCAACTCACGGAACTCAACCTGTCCAACAAAGACTTCATCAGACAATCAGCGAAGATGAAAGAAGAGATCAACTCTCTTCACGAATATGTAGAATACTATTATGGAAGATTGGCGAGACTTTATGTAAGACTCGGTGGAGATCCCGCTAAGGTTTCGAAAGGAATTGGAGGTGCGGAACAACTCTCTACGCAACCACCGTCCATTATAGAACCGAAATCATCAAATCCTCAGACAAACGATTTACCGGAAGGCGCCGCGGTCTTTCGTTTAAAAGAAGACGTTCACAACTTAAAGATCAGCAACGAATTGACCCAAGACATCATTTCGATTCTTAAAAAAAGAAAGAATATTCTAAAACAAACTCCGTCGATTTGGCCTGTTAAAGGGTACGTTCTTTACCCATACGGCCCTTACTTCAATCCGATTTCGGGAAGAAAAGAATACAATAGCGGAGTCGATATCGGTTCCTTCGCAGGTTCAGAAGTAATGGCGACCGCACCGGGAACCGTTTACGAGATCGGTTATACAAGAAACACCGGCTACTTTGTAAAAGTCGCACACAAGTATGGATGGAAAACGATCTATTCGAATATGGATCGTTTGAAAGTGAGACAAGGCCAACAGGTTTCAAAAACGGAAGTGATCGGATTTGTTGGAAAAACAGAATCCTCTCCCAATTATATGCTCCACTATGAAATTCACGTTGGAACAAGAGCAATCAACCCGTTTGCTTTCCTCAACCAAATTCAGGACTGAATGGCGACCACAGAAGAACACTTAATCGTAAATAGTATCATTGGCGAAGGCGCAGAATTCAGCGGCGAATTTAAGCTTTCAGGTTTATTAAGAATCGATGGAATTTTCAGAGGTTCGATAAAAACTGAAGGAAAAGTCCTCATTGGTAAATCCGGAATCGTCGATACAGATATAAGAGCCCGAATTGTTGTCGCTGGCGGTGAAATCAATGGGAATATTTACGCCAGTGAGAGAGTCACATTGCTCGCGTCCTGTCGAATGAAAGGAGATATCGTATCTCCTAGAATCGTCATGGAAGAGGGGGTACAATTCGAAGGCAATTGTAAGATCAACCCAGTTGCACATTGAAAGTACTCATACCACCTTACCAGCCTCCTCGTAAAGAAACCGAAACAAGACAAACTTCGAAAGGCAAGAAGAATTCAGTTTCTTCTTTGGGCGGAGGCAATTCCACCAATCAAACCGAAAGTATTGAAAGTCCGACCTCTTCTTCCTTCTTAGATATATTGGAAGAAATCGTTCCCTCCAATTCCGAATCGACAAAGGATCTCAATGCACTCTGGAGGGATTTACCGGAAATCGAAAAACGATTCTTAGATCTCCCATCCATCGGAAACTTAGAGGCTTACCAAAAGCACGTTCAAGCAATCACCAAAGCAGTAATCGATCAAAATATGAGGGTAGAAACTCTTTCTAGAAGAATGAAAGGGGAAGCCAAGAAAATCTATCACGTCGTAAAGATCATTGACGAAAAAATCCAAATTCTCGCGGAATTGATCATGAACGAAGGAAATTCCGCGTTTAAACTATTAAAATCTCTAACAGACATTCGCGGATTTTTGCTGGATATTTTAGAATAGAAATTGAAAGCGTTGTTTCGGACATTGCAGATGATTCCGATTTTTCTGTCGTTCAATCCGAAGGTGGATTTTCGCTTTTAGTCATCCCTCTATTCTAATTTTCAATGAATTATAAATTGATAATATATTGATTTTCAGATTTTTTTTATTATTTTTTCCCGTCATGATCCCGCCACATGCAATTCACCGAGAAACTGTCGGTTGTACGTTATAGAAATTAATAACAATTTCTAATTTATAAAATGAGGAAATAAATGGATTCAAAGTTCCATTCTTTAAGCGAAGGGTTAAAAAGGAAATATTTACCTAAGAAAATTTTTATCTTATGTTTTTTATTCTTTATAAATTCCTCTTTCGTCACCTGTGCTAGTATGAATTACATAGCAAGGTTTGAAAAAAAAGGTCAGGTTGTGGATACGAGCGCAATGACGCAGGAAGCGGAAAAACTTAAACTTTCCGATGTTGCAAATCTAAACGCCTATGTGATCGAGTTTCCGCCAGGCTTTTCTTGGGATGGTCATACACTCATCTACGATGAGAAAAAATGGGAACTTTTAGGACATGTTTATTCCGATTACAACCAAGATAGTCCATTATTCTGGTTTTATGATTATTTAGAAGAAGAGTCTTGGAGAAAACCTTATTGTTATTGGCAAGTTCCGATCAATTGGGTAACACTCGGAATTTGGGCTTTCACTCCGTTTTATTACCCTTGTATCATTCGCGAAAAAAAGGACGACGTACAAGCCGAAAATAATCGGAAAATACGAATCACAAATTCGTTAAAAAAAATCACCAAGGTGGCAGGTGGCGATACGGTCATTGTAGAATCTTTCGGTGATCTACAGATTAATTTTATGAATGCCAACAACGGTCAAAGTGTTGGAACCATAGGGATCAAAACGGTCTCTGGAGCTGGTTGGGCATTCAAACGAAAAAAGGATAAAAAAGATAAATCCTAATTTGCAAAAGTGTCTATGATCCAATAAGGATTTCTACGTTACGGTCGTTGCAGGATTTTACGATGACGAAACATCTAGAATCTTGCGACTGCCTTTGACGAAATATTTCACCTACCGTACAAACCCAACGCGTTCAAAATCTTTTCCATCGCTTCTAAGTTTGGATAAACGCTCGTCATTTTCCCTTACCGGATCCTTGGTTATGACCAATCTCGATTTTCATCGAATATTTTTTACGAAACTTATTTTCTAAATCAACGATGTTTACGTCTTTGAGGGATTTTTTCTTTTCCGTAACGGGTTTTTCATCCGTAAGATTGGAAACTAATTCTTCCACTTGTCTTGCGGTTAAACCTTTCTCCGCTATTTGATAGGCGAGTAGTTCGCTCTTCTTTCGATCAGCCAAAGAAAGAAGAGATTTTGCGTGGCCTTCAGAAATTCTTCCACTCTTGATTAAATCTTGAACGGAATCGAGCAATTGCAGTCATAACCGGTTTTATAAATTACGCTCTCCTTTCGGATTGGAACTTCTAAAATCAGAATATTCGAAGATTCTGGACAAAGTAAATTCGAGAAATTTGAAATCCGCTTTAAATATTAATAAATTCTAATAATACGTCAAGAAAACCGAGCAATGAGGCGCTACTGCAAGCAAGGATAAAAAAATAAAATAATCGAATCTTTTTAGAGCGTGAATCCAATTCTACGTAGAAAATAAATATGAAGCTCAAAACGAAACCCAGTATTATCGGTCCCCATTGATTGTCTTTGTCATATGCATCCGCCAGTTTAATATACAACAACAAAGGAATCAAAATTAATATCAATAGATCGATCCAATAAGAGAAAAAGTAAAAATGTTTCTCCATCTCTCTTTCTTTTACCGGCGATTTCAAATATAAAGTTAGGACAATGATCACTATCAAAGAAGTGAACGTAAAATTAATAGCTGGCTCCCAATTACGGAATAAATTTATATAACTTAAAATAAGAACTAAATGATCGGACAAAACGCAATTCTTCTTTTTGATGGGGTCATTTATATTTTATCCAAGTTCGAATCTTTTGGTTTCTAAAGGCCCAACGCGTTCAAAATCTTTTCCATCGCTTCTAAGTTTGGATAAACGATCGTCATCTTTCCCTTACCGGATCCTTGGTTGTGACCGATCTCGATTTTCATCGAATATTTTTTACGAAACTTATTTTCTAAGTCCACGATGTTTACGTCTTTGCGGGTTTTTTTCTTTTCTGTAATCGGTTTTTCATCGGTAAGATTGGAAACCAATTCCTCCACTTGTCTTGCGGTTAAACCTTTCTCCGCTATTTGATAGGCGAGTTGTTCGATCTTTTTACGATCGGCGAGAGACAGAAGAGGCCTTGCGTGTCCTTCGGAAATTCTTCCGGTCTTAATCAAATCCTGAACGGAATCGGGCAATTGTAAAAGACGGATCAAATTCGAAATGGTCGAGCGATTCTTTCCAACGCGAGCCGAAATATCTGTAATCTTCAGATTTAATTTTTCAGAGAGTGTCTTATAAGCGATCGCTTCTTCTATAGGATTTAGATCTTCCCTTTGGATGTTTTCAATGATCGCCATTTCCATGGACTGATTTTCAGAAACATTCTTAACGATTGCAGGAATTTTTACAAACCCCGCGAGCTTACAGGCTCGATAACGTCGTTCTCCGGAAATAATTTCATATCCCGCGTCCAATTGTTTCACTACGATCGGTTGGATCACACCGTGGGCCTTGATCGTTTCAGAAAGCTCTTTGAGAGATTCTTCCGAAAACGTTTTTCTCGGCTGACCAGGATTCGGTCGAATTTCACTGATACGAATTTCTCGAAGCGCTCCATCCGAGGAAGAATCCATCGGAGTTTTATTTTCATTGACCGGAATTAAATTTCCAAGGCCTCTCCCTAGGGCTTTGGGTTTGATCGCCATTGTTAATTCTTCCCTGCAACTTCCAAAGCAAGACTTCGATAACTCTGAGCACCAACTCCTTCCGGATCATAGCTCATGATGGTTTGTCCAAAAGAAGGAGCCTCACTTAATTTTACATTTCTAGGAATAATCGTAGTATAAACTTTATCTTTGAAATAAGACTTCACGTCTTCGGCGACTTGGTTCGCAAGATTGGTTCTCTTATCGAACATCGTAAGAAGAACGCCTTCCAATTCTAATGAAGGGTTTAATTGATTTTGAACCAGAGAAATAATTTTCATAAGCTGGGTTAAACCTTCCAGGGCGAAGTATTCGGTTTGAAGAGTAATCATCACACTGTCCGCGGCACAAAGAGCGTTGATCGTAAGAATTCCTAAAGAAGGCGGGCAATCGATGAGAATGTAATCGTATTCAGTACGAAGTTCCGAAACTGCGTTCTTCAATCTATATTCTCTTTCATCTTCAGCAAGGAGGTCCGCTTCCGCGCCACTCAAGTTGATGTTCGAAGGAATGATGTGAAGATTATTTACGTTCGTTCTTTGAATACATTCGTTTGGAGAAGATTCCCCCAAGAGAAGTTCGTAAGACGTTTTTGCGAGAGTATTGATTTCTAATCCGAGACCGGATCCCGAATTTCCCTGAGGATCCATATCAATGATCAGAACTCTCTTTCCGATCGAAGCAAGGTTAGCCGCAAGATTGATGGAGGTTGTCGTTTTTCCGACACCACCTTTTTGATTACTAATGGATACTATTTTTCCCATTTCCGCCCTTACTCTCCTTGCTGATATCCTTCCAAGCTCTAGGATAACCATGCCTCGGGCTAGAAACCTTTTTCAAGAATTTAATATGTCGCATCCCTAAAAATTCAAGTGAAGGAAAATCTTCCGTCGATTCGAGAACAAATCCTGAGTTTGACAGAACTTCTTTTTCTACTTTTACTGGAATATCATGTTTTGCTAAAAATGGGACATAAGTTCCTCCCATCTTTACAAGATTACAAACGGCTTCGGCACTGTACGGATACGGAATAAATCCACGTGATACGACATAATCAAGGTTTGATTTGGATTCTTCCGTTCTAAGAAATCGAAACTTCACTTCGGAAAATCCGTTTTGTTTAACGAACTCTTCCGTATGAGCTAATTTTCTTTTCTGGGAATCGATGAGAACGACAAGAGGATGATCTTTCAAACAACGAAAAAAGAAACCCGGAATCCCCGGACCCGTACCTGCGTCACCCAATTGAATTCCTTTCCAAGAACCGACTTTTTTGGAAATTTGATACACGTGATATAAGGATTCTAGGACGTGACGATCCAAAATTTCTTCCGAGTCCCTTTTGGAAAAGAATCCACCGATCTCATTTTTTTCTCTTAAGAACCGAGTAAAAGAAACAATTAAATTCCAATCAAATAAAGGGAGAATCTCTTCTGCCTCCTTCGGAAACCTTTCATTCAATCTTTCGGTGATTGATTCCACGGAAAACTCTTTCGGATCTTGCATGATACTAAGGTAGAATTTTCTTTTCCTTTGTCTCTACAGATTCTTAGTAAGAAACTTCTCTGTCGAAGAAAACCTTCTTCAACAGAGAACCATCGTATCCAATGACTGCGCAAAAATCAGGCAAAGAAGAATTAAAACTCTTTCGAACCGTAAAGAGCATTCATATAAGAATCGAATTCTTCCCTAACATCTTTTACTTGTTTGAACAATTATATTTGACGTTAGGAAGAAGAGAAGAAAACTCTTCTCATGTTTATTCTGGATCATCAGCTCGGTTTTAATCTCCATCGTGTTGCGTTGCTTTTTCGACGGGAACTTTCCCGTTGTCTTCGAGACCACAACTTAACTCCGGAACAATGGCAAGTTCTCGCAACACTGTGGGAAAAAGAATCTCTGACTCAAAAAGAAATCATCCATATAACATTACAAGATGCGCCATCCGCTTCTCGAATGGTCGCGAGAATGGTTCAGAATCAATTAGTCAAGAGCGAGGTTTCCGATGAAGACAAACGAGCGACGGTCATTACTCTGACAAAGGCCGGTCGGGGATTGGAGAAAACGTTGCCGAAAAAAATAACCGGTCATTTTGAAACTCTTCTTCAAGACTTTTCCACAAACAAGAGACAGGATCTATTAATCCTCTTAAAAGAGCTTCGATTGGTTTTTAATGACTTCAATCAAGATAGAAAATAGAAGTCAGAATTCTTTCATCTATGAGATAGAATTTGATTTCTTTCAGATCAAAAATTTCAGGAGAACTATGTTGGATGGTTTATGGTTCGGATTTCTATATCAAAGGGTTTTCTTCAATTCTTATCGGAAGATTTTTCCTTCCCCCCGATTCTCATTTTAAATTCTTCCTTCAGAATCGATGTAGTTCTTTTGGAAACGGAAGAGGATCCTCTAAGATAGAATATCCATGTAAAGGAAGAGCACCAAGACAAATAAGTTTTGCCTTGGTGCAGAAGAAAAAATCAATCCTCGACGTTATTGAATTCGATAATCGATTTGTGAAGAATCTCAATACCGGTTCTTAAATGCTCGACCGTCGTACTTTCGTTCTTTCCGTGAATTCCATCGATCTCTTCCGAACTCATCAAAGAAGGAATCAAACCATAACATTTAAAGCCGGCTAATCTCAAATAAGAAGAATCCGTTGTTCCCGGTGACAAAAAAGGTGTGATCACGGAACCCGGAACCACTTGCTTTACTACGCCGGAAAGAACTTTGAAGTATTTTGAATCCACGGGAGATGTCGTTCCAGGTTCCAAATGTCTCGCTGTCACTTTCACTTTGTATTTTTCACCGAGCTTCTTCACAGTTTCATAGACTTCGTTTTCGTTGAATCCAGGAAGAATTCTTATATCGATACTTCCATTCGCCTTCGAAGTAATCACATTGATTCCGGCGTAATGCGTATCGACTCCGGTTATGCTTACGGAGTTGCTTGTCATCGCCCGCAAATGTTTGTTCGTCTGAATGACTCCCTTTAAGATAGTTCCGAGCAAGGGATTTCGGGATCTTTTTAATACGAAGGAATTCGGAAACGGACTAACTTCCCCCATCTGATAGAAGAACGACGCCGTTTCATCTTTGATGATCGTGATCTGATTCATCTTCTTTACTTCTTCAAGAAAATCTATCAGATTGAGAGCCGCATATTCAACGGGGGGAGTACTTCCGTGTCCCGAAATATCTTCGCTTTCCAAGTCCAACCAGACGGCGCCTTTTTCTGCGTGCTGAATATTGAAGATTTTGCTTCCTTTCAATACGACGTCCTTCGTTCCAACTCCACCTTCGTTGTGAACAAATTCGTATCCTTTAAAAATATTCCTGTAATTTGCGATTAAGAAACGCATTCCAAACTCGGAACGACTTTCTTCATCGGAAACTGCAAGATACATCAGATTCTTTTTGAGTTTTATTCCAGAATCATGAATTAAGAAGAAGGCGTAGAGTTCCATAATCCCTAAGCCCTTTGTATCCACGGCGCCCCGACCATAAATTCTATCTCCAACTCTCACTCCGGAAAAAGGCGGATGGATCCATTCACTTTCATTCACTTCGACAACATCCAAGTGATTTGTGAGAATCAAACCTCCTTCAGAATCGCTCCCTTTGATCTCGGCCATGATACTTGCTCTTTCCGGCTTACCGGGAACGTCAAAGATCGTCGTTTTGATTCCTCGCTTATCAAAAAGACTCTTCAAAAATAATGCGGCCTGTTTTTCATTTCCGCGAATGGTTTTAATTCTTAGATAGGTTTGTAAATCTTTCGAGGCTTCTTCGGCGATTTTTCCGTAATCTTTTTCTTCAAACTTCGTTTTAGGAGTTAAGGATTGGATTCCTTTCTCCGTGATAAAAATCGTATAAAGCAAAAATAGAACCAAGGCTCCTAAAAAGCCTAAGCCGATCTTCTTCCAATTCATCTGTATTCTCCTCAGTGCGGAAGAAAATAACGTCACTTGATTTCCTTTCAAGGCTTTAAATCCTCCATTCTTCGTCTTTTTATTTTCTGCTCATTGAATTGAAGGTTATCCTTTTGGATAGTTTTCCGATGATGAAAGGGTAGAGGTTATAGAATGATTCGAATCCTATTTCTATTTTTGTTTTTCCCTGGATTTCTATTTGCAGTTACTCCCGGAAAATGGTCCCACTTAGACAAATTCGTTTTCGGAAATTCTCTAAATGGTCCCGTTAGAGAAGTAGTTAAGAATGCGAGTGGTAAAGTGATCTACACTGCGAACTACGATTATGATTCGAATGGAAAGCTTATCAAAGAATCATACTTGAACGAAGAAGGTAAGCCAGATGGCTCGACCCAGTTTCAATACAAAGACGGAAAAGTTGTAAGAGAAGAGCTCTTCAATAAAGAAAATCTTCTAATAGAAACCAAAACCTTTCGTTACAATCCGAAAGGGTCGATTGATCTGATCGAAGTCTTTGATAAAGAGGGCAAACTGTTAATAAAATCAAATATCAACAGCTGGGAAAAAGAATTCGCAAGGTCGGGACAAACGAGTTGGTCCGAATCAAAAGAAGTCGAAACCTTTTCCTTAATCCAAGACGAAAAGAATCCTAAACTCTTGACTCAAAACATTTACAACGAAGAAAAAAAACAAATCGCTTCGACTAAATTCGAGTATGATGAGAAAGGAAATCTTCTTACAAGGATCAACACGCAAGGAGAGCAGGAGCGAAAGAATCAGTTGAACTACGACTCCAATCGACGGCTTATCAGCTTTACGTTTCACGTGAAACAAAACAACAAGTGGGAACTTCTTAAGACTCACGAACTATTCTACAAATAGTGAACCCGGAATGAATGGACCGAGAACAATACTCGGTTCCTTTCTACAAATTTCTTTAGCATTCAGGCACAATTTCATTCGCGAAAGTGCGGCAAAGATACGGTTTCAAAATACTTCGCCGCGGAGAAAAATAGATCCTTCTTGATCTCTATGGAACGCTCTTTTTTGGAGAGCCGGAAGTAAGATCGTTTCGAATCTTTTGCATCTTAAATTCAAAACTATTCCTTAAAAAAGCTCGTGTCATTCCATCGCGCGAAAGAAAAGAAAAGCGATCGGAATTAAATACAAAACCTCAATCCACCGTCCTAAGTCGCGTCGAAGTTCCGACCTTGTTCTATGTTAAAAGATTCACTTCCATCTTTCAGTAAATCGGAAAGATCATCTTGCGAAATAAAGAAGATTCCTTTCGACATCAACGTTGTAGTGAATGCGCTCTTTGTTTTAGAAAAGTAGATATGATTTGGCGTTTCAAATCTCAAGAATGCGAGACAGATCATCGGAAACAAAACTTTGAATTCGCTTATCCGATTCTTATAAAATGAATGTGACATTCGGAAGTTCATCAAGGTTTTAACGAAATGGATCGCGGTCATTCCCTCTGCACTTTTCTTTCATAAATAAAAAGAACTCGAAACAAAGAAAGTTGGAATCCAAGGGTGTAGCTTTTACTTTTCTAGAATTCTTCCGAGAGAAATTCTACAAATGATCGGACCGTGCAGAAAATTTAAACGAGGTTAGGAAGAATGTAATAGGAGCAAGCGACGTAAAAAAACTGAATCAAAGGCGAGTACTAAAAACACTTTAAAGGTTCCAAGCCGAATAGTTTTTTCCTGACCTTCGAACTTTTGTAAAGTAGTGATCTGAAATTTCCATTTCGTCGCTTTCATTTAAATCAATGAACTTCAAAGTAAAATAATCATAACAGAAAAACTCTTCTCCGTTCTTCTGTTCTCAATCTCTTTTTCCGTTAAAACTGAGTAGCGAATAGACAATCTTCTCTTCTCGATTTGCACCGATGAATAAAAATTCAACCGGGAGAAAATTGAAATACGGAACGATACTCAATGCTCCGGATCTTCGTATAGAAATGTCTGAAAGAAATAAGCATAATCGATTCCGATGAGGAGCACTAAAACAAAAACCCGGCAAGAACCGGGTTTTCTAAAAATGTTTCATGTGAAACGGGTCGGAGTTCCGACAAGATTCGGTTGAAAACTTTAGGAAGCTTCTGCCTCTTGCTTCTTTCTTCCTTTGATATGATACAAAAGGAGATCGATATCGCTTGGATCCACGCCTGAAATCTGGGAAGCTTTTTCAAGTGTCATCGGTTTGTGCGTTTTTAATTTCTGAATGGCTTCCTTTTTCAAACCGGCGATCGAATCATAACTCAAATCTTCGGGAATATTCAGATCCAAATATTTACTCTTCCATTGAATGGTCTCGAGTTCTCTTTTGATATAACCTTCATACTTGATTTCCATCTCAAGAATACTCTTATCCAACTCCGACCAAGATTGAACTTCAGGAATCATAAACTCGACGTCCGTAATTTTAATTTCCGGTCTTTTTAAAAACGAATCCAACTTCATACCAAACTTGTAGTTCGCGATTCCTTTTTGATCTAAAAGACTTTGAAATTCTTCCGAAGGCTTCAGAGGAATTTGGTAGATTTTTTCTCTAACGGAATTGACTCTTTCATACTTTTCCTTCATTCGATCAAAGGAAACTTGATCAACGAGTCCAAGTTCATATCCGTATTCCATCAGTCGATGATCGGCATTGTCTTGTCTCAGAAGAAGTCGATGTTCGGCGCGCGAAGTGAACATTCTATAGGGATCTTCAACACCTTTGTGAACGAGATCATCGACCAATACGCCGATATAAGATTCACTTCTTTTGAACAAGAGGGGAGGGTGATTCTTTAAAGAATTCAGAACGCTATACGCCGCGACCAATCCTTGAGCCGCCGCCTCTTCATAACCGGTAGTCCCATTGATTTGTCCGGCGTGATAAAGGCCTTTTATTTTTTTTGTTTCTAAAGTAGGTTTCAATTCCGTTGGATCAACATAATCATACTCGATCGCGTAACCCGGTCTAAGAATCTCTGCGTTTTCCAATCCTTTAAGAGAACGTACGAGTTTCCATTGTACTTCTTCAGGAAGACTCGTTGAAACTCCGTTGAGATAAATCTCCGCTGTCTCATATCCTTCCGGTTCCAAAAAAACCTGATGTCTTTCTCGATCCGCAAATCTTACGATCTTATCTTCGATCGAAGGACAATAGCGTGGTCCCGTGCTCTGAATTTGTCCGGAATACATAGGAGAAAGATTTAGATTCTCATGAATGATCCTATGAGTTTCAGAATTCGTGTACGTGATATAACAAGGAATTTGTCTTCTCGTAATCTTATCGGTAGAAAAAGAAAACGGGGAAGGGTTTGCGTCTCCGTCTTGTATCGCAAGAACACTTAAGTCCACAGAATTCTTATGAATTCTAGGAGGAGTTCCTGTCTTTAATCTCCCTAACTTTAAATCGTATTTTGCAAGCGACTTCGACAGCCCTTTCACCGTTGGCTCGCACAATCTTCCGTTTTCATTTTGATATGTCCCGATATGAACTAGCGAGGATAAGAATGTTCCCGTAGTTAAGATCAAATGATTCGTATATATTTCGAAACCACGACCGGTCTTAACTCCGATCACGGAATCATTCTCAATCAACAATTCTTCTACTGTGTCTTGTCGAATCGAAAGATTCTTCTCTGCTTCAAGCGTATGTTTTACTTTAAGTTGATATTCTTTCTTCTCAGCTTGCGCTCTCGGTGCCCAGACACTCGGACCCTTTGAGGTGTTTAACATTTTGAATTGAATTCCTGTTTGGTCGATCACCTTGCCCATCAATCCACCAAGAGCATCCACTTCTCGAACCATATGTCCTTTTGCGATACCGCCGATGGCGGGGTTACAGGACATCTGCCCGATCGTATCTAAGTTCATCGTGATCAGTAAAGTTTTAGCGCCGCCTCTCGAAGCAATGTAAGCCGCTTCGGAACCTGCGTGCCCCGCGCCGACAACAATACAGTCAAAACGATTTGGAAAAACGGATGGAGTCTTGGATTCAACCATGGAGATTCAACTTCCTGAAGATAGATTCAAATTTAAGAATAAGATGTTTCGCAAGTAACGAGTCTTTGATTACAAGATGCAATCGACAGGAGACCCGACATATTGATTCATGGAATTATATCACTTATCAGGTTCCTGTTCTATGGCAGTATCCATCAAGAAACTATCCTATTTTGAAGGAAAAATCCTTCCCGAATCCGAAGCTAAGATCAGCATCCAGACGCATGCCCTTCAATATGGAACCACCGTCTTCGGTGGGTTGAGAGGTTATTACGATAAGGATACTGATAACATTTATCTATTTCGTATCTTAGACCACTTTCAACGATTGATCAACTCAACGAAGATCATGCAATTGAAGTTAGAAAAGACGAAAGAAGAATTGAGAGACATAACAATCGATTTGATTCGTCAATGCGGTTATAAAGAGAATATTTATCTCCGCCCCTTTGTTTATACATCGGCCTTACAACTTTCTCCTCGCTTTCATGACGTACCGACCGAACTCGCTATCTACATTCTTCAATTAAACGACTATTTAGATACGAAGCGTGGATTGAAGACAATGGTTTCCAGTTGGAGAAGATTTGACGACGCAGTGATTCCTACTCTTTCCAAAGTATCCGGCGGCTATGTAAACTCCGCTCTTGCAAAGTCCGAAGCTGTTCAAAACGGATTTGATGAGGCGATTTTTTTGGACGCGCGCGGTTTCGTGAGCGAAGGATCTGCAGAAAATATATTTCTTGTTCGAGATGGAAAAATCATCACACCCGGAGTAAATTCGTCCTTGTTGGAAGGAATTACAAGAAGAAGTGTTCTTCAGATCGCGAGGGACAATGGAATCGAAGTCATTGAGAGAGATATTTCTCGAAGTGAACTTTATATTTCCGATGAGGTTTTCTTTTCTGGAACCGGAGTTCAAATCGCATGGGTTTCCGAAATCGACCACAGAAAAATCGGAACCGGCGAGATGGGACCGATCACAAAGAAGATACAAAGTCTTTTTTTCAATCTTGTAATCAATAAAGATGAAAAATATAGACATTGGTTGACTCCGGTTTACTAAACAAAAAATGACTTCGCCGACATTTCAACTGGGTGATATCTTAGGACAAGAGATTGCCTTAACTTTTTTAAAAAGATATTCAGCAAAGCCGGAGATGATTCCACCTCTTTTGATTCTCCATGGACCGGATGGAACGGGAAAAGAATCAGCATCGGAACGATTTATCAAACAGGTACTTTGTTTCGAAGGAACTTCTTGCGGGACCTGCGCTTCCTGCAAAGCTTTCATGCACAATTCGCATCCGGACTACATCCGCTTTCCGGAAGAAAGCGGCAAAATCGTTCCGATTGGAAGTGAAGAGAACCCGGAAGAATTTACGATTCGTTGGTTGATTCGATCTCGACTCAACTACAGACCGCATCTTTCTAAATTTCGGTTCATTGTATTTCCGGATGCTTCTCTGATTGGGAACGAAGCTGAAACCGCGCTATTAAAATCGTTGGAAGAAGCTCCCCCTTTTTCACGATTCATATTCATAGTCAATAATCTAGATAAATTGAAGGAGACGATCGTAAGTAGGGCGATCTGCGTCCCGTTTCATTATCTCAATCAAGATGCACTTCATAAAATCCATTCACAATTCGATCTTCCGATTCTTCCTTTTCAAGGAGGAAGTATGCTTTCCTTTGAATGTCCGAAGGCTGTGATCGAATTGGTTCAGGAAAAAATAAAAGATAAAATCGAAACACAACTCGATTTACTAAAATTAGAATCTTGGATCCATTCTTATAAAGACGAACATCCCGAATGGAAAGAAAATTTTTCATATAAGGAATTCTTAGAGCTCGTAAGTCTTCTATTAATTTATGAATACACAAGAACAGGCTATACAAATCATATTTCTAAAATAGAAGCGCTCTTCCAATTCAAAGCTGAAATTCATAAAAAGATCATCGGGCTGGAAACACTCGCACTTTCGAGACTCTTTTTTCACCTCTCACTCTAAGCTATATTCAATTTCTTACATATAGATTCCTAACCAATCACATAAAGCACGTTAGACGAAACGGATATTTATCAAAAAATCTCTTTCGAGACATAATTTATTATTCAATACATAAACTGTTCCTTTTTTCCGGAGAAATTTCCGATTCCGGAATTTTCATTTGAGTACAAGAGTTCTTTCAAAAATAGTGTATTCTCATTCATCGAGCTCCGGGACTCCGGAGGAGAAGTGAAAAATAGCCCTATTCAATCGATTTGGAGAATTCGATCCAAATCACACTCGTAAAAATCTCTTGTGAGAGAGAATTTTTGTTTTTGTTTCTTTGGAGGAAGAGTTGAACCTAGTTTGGAATAAAATTTTGGAGGAAGTATCGAAAAAAATATCTCCTCAATACTTTGAAAGGTTCATTGATACCCTAAAATTAGAAACTCTTAACTCTGAAAAATGTACGATCATCGCACCTTCCGCTACGATCAAGACTCACGTTGAAAGAAAATATCAAAGCATTATCGAGAACGCGATCTTAGAAGCCTGCGGAGATAAAATTCCTGTCGAAATTCTAATCGAAGCAAAACCTGCATCTCCTCTTCAAACCATTCTTGAAAAATCTTTCGATCAAAAAGATTTTCAATTTAATCCGGATTATACATTCGATTCATTTATCGTAGGCGATTGCAATCGTCTGGCATTCACTGCGGCAAAAGAATGTGTGCGAAAGCCGGCCGAAATCAATCCTCTTTACTTATTCGGAAGCGTCGGAGTTGGAAAGACTCATTTGCTTCATGCGATCGGCTCGGAACTCATAAAAAAAGATCCTTGGAAAACCGTTTGTTACGTTGATATTTCTTCTTTTATGAACGAGTTTCGATTTGCCCTTCAATCGAGAGAACTCATTGAAAGTTTTAAGATGAAATACCAATCTTACAATTGTCTTCTTGTCGACGACATCCAGCTTCTTTCCACGAATGCGGAAAAAACTCAGGACGAATTCTTCGCTTTGTTTAATTTCCTTTTTGAAAGAAGAAGACAGATCGTCATTGCATCGGATCGTCCAAGTTCCGAGCTTCCAATTCACGAAAGATTAAAGTCAAGATTTGTCACCGGTGTTCAAGCGGACATTCAATATCCGGATCGGGAAATTCGGAGGGGCATCGTCGCACATCATTCTCAGATTATGGATTTGGGTTTGAGTGAAGATATCTTAGATTTTCTTGCCGATCAAATTGAAGAAGATACAAGACTTCTCCTTGGTGCTCTCAACGATATTTATCTTTATAAAAAGTCATATTCTCTTTTATTTTTAAATTTGGAAAAGGTAAAAGAGATCGTAAAGAACCGTCTCTATCGTAAGAAGAATGTCGAATTTTCTCATGATCGTATCATCGAAGCCGTAGCAAAAGAATTTAGCTTAGATCCTTCCGAAATTATGGGGAAAAGTAGAAAAAAAGAACTCATCATTCCGCGGCACATTTGTTTTTATCTTCTTCACAATGTTTTCAAAGTGAATAAGTCCCAAGTTGGAAGATTATTTCAAACCCAACATACAACAGTAATCCATGGCGTTCGAAAAGCCGAAGACTTACTTTCTAAAAACAAAGAAATGAAATTCTTAGTCGAAAGAATCAGTTCGCGCTATCGACTTCAATAAAACTTCCCGAACGATTGTCTCATTCTTACTTAAACACACTGTCAATAAACTGTAAATAAAGTCTACTTTCATCGTTCAGTAAGATCCTTAAAACTGTAAATAAGACATAATACAAAATTACTGTCACTTCAGAGGAAGAAATTTACGAAGAATTATGTCGGAAATGAAAATTCACTTTTCAAAAAGAATGAGACATATTTCAGTATTCCATAGGAATACGATTTTATGTACATATTTACAGGTACTACTCCTACAACTGTACAATAATAAGAATCTATTTAATTAAGTAAGATACTAGGAGAACAAAATTGAAAATAAAAATAAACACATCTGAATTCTTAAAAGCGATTCATGCTGTTGAAGGTGTGATCTCCGCAAGAGAGATTAAATCTGTATTATCAAATCTTAAAATAGAGGCGGAAGGAAAAGAAGTTTTCCTTTCTGCGACGGATCTTGAAATCTCTATTAAAACTTCAGTTCCGGCGGACGTCATTCAACCGGGAAGTATTTCTTTACCGGCAAAACAACTTTCCAGTTTTTTTAAAACGATTAACTTTGAAGAAACGATTCTTTCTTTAGAAGAATCCGACGGAGATTCTTCGATCGCATATATTACCGATGCGTCCGGAAAAAACGATTACAAGTCGAAAATTTCCGGAATGGACGCCGAAGAAATTAAAACGATTTCCAAAGTCAATTCTTCTCAAGTCTCTTCCTTTCCAAGTACGCTGATCAATGATATGATCCGTAAAACTTCGTATGCGATTGCGCACGAAGATCAAAGATTTATTTTCAACGGTCTTTATATGATTCCGAACGAAACAAAATTAATCTTTGTGGGAACCGATGGAAGGAGACTCTGTAAGATTGAAAGAACACTTCCCGCACCTTTACAATTCAAAGAATCGATTATCGTTCCTGCAAAGGCAATTCGCGAAATTTCGAAGATGATCGCCACGTCGGAAACCGGTAACATAGGTTTGATCGATAGTCAGATTTATGCGTCCGCAAATAACATAGAACTCTTATGTAAATTGATTGAAGGAAATTTTCCGAACTACGAACAAGTTATCCCTAAGAGCACAAAATTCTCCACTTCGATTTCGAAAGAAGAATTTCAAGTTTCTCTAAGACAGGTTATGACAGCCGCTGAAGAACCTTCGAGACAAGTAAGACTCACATTTACGAAGAACAATTTAAATTTCTTTGCACAAACTCTCGGCGCATCGGAAGCCAGTATCAACAAATCCATAGAATACTCTGGAGACGAAGTGACCATAGCCTTCAAAGGAGAATACCTCATGGATATTTTTAGATCGATCGACGATACGGAAGTAAAGATTGAATTCTCGGATTCCAGTTCGCCAGTGATTTTCAAAGATCCGTCCGACCCCGAATTTATTTCCGTGATTATGCCGATGAAAATTTAATGTTTCTAAAACATCTTACACTTCAAAACTTTCGGAGTCACGAAGAACTGAGCCTGGACTTTCATTCCAGGCTTATTTTTTTTGTGGGAGATAACGGAGAAGGAAAAACAAATATTCTCGAAGCGATTTGTATGCTCTCTTGGTTAAAAAGTTTTCGCGAGTCGGAAGACGGAAATCTAATTCGTTGGGGAGCGGAGAATTATTTTATTCGTGGAAGGATTCAGGAGAACCAAAAGGAATCCGTTTTAGAAATCGGATACACTGCAAAACCTACAGTAAAAAGAAGATTAAAATTCAATCAGGAAGAAATCAAAAAAAGAACGGATCTGATCGGAAAATTTATTACCGTTCTTTTGACTCCAATGGATTTGAAAATCATCGAAGGTGGTCCCGCTGAAAGAAGAAAGTTTATCGATGCATTCATTTCGTCATTTGATCCTTTTTATTTGGATTCGTTGCTGGAATATAATAAAATTCTAAAACATAGAAATGCACTTCTGAAAACTGGAAATTCGGATTCTTCTCAACTTTCTATTTGGGAAAAGAGACTTGTGGAGAAAGGGACGATAATTCTAAATAAAAGAAAGGATATCGTTTTTGAACTGAATTCATTCTACCAATCCAACTTGGATAAATTGAGTGGAGGAAAGGACGGCTTAACATTGATTTACAAACCGGACGTCAAAGACGAACAGGAATTCTTTGAGAAACTGAATCGAAACCTGGGACGCGATCTTCGTCTCGGATATACTTCGGCAGGAATTCATAGAGACGATCTCTTTATCGGAACGGATTCCCGTGATATCACTGAGTTCGGTTCTCAAGGTCAAAAACGAAGCGCCGTTATCGCCTTAAAAGCCGCTACCTTCAATTATTATAAGAATGTCCTGAATAAAACCCCGGTCCTTTTGATTGACGACGTGATCCGAGAATTGGACGTGAAACGAAGGGAGTATTTTGTAGACTTAGTAGTCAACGCCGGTCAGGCTTTTTTTACTACGACCGATTTGGAAGGAATTCAGGATTATGTCGGTAAACTCGAAGACCAAAAGCAGATTTTTATGATTCAGAATGGAGAAGTTCGTTCCGTAGAATGAAAGACGATCTGATTTCATCCAAAAAGATTGAAACCGAAGAATTTAAGTCGGTTCTCAATCAGCTCGGTATTACGGAAGAAAGCCTTCAAGAAAAAATTTCTCTGAACACACTCCGAAATCGATGGAAAGAAATCGTAGGTCCAGTCTTTGCTTCTCATTCCGAAGTCAATTCGATCCAATTCGGAAAATTAAGAATCGTAGTTTCCCACAATGCTTACAAACAAGAGTTGCTTTTTCTTCAAAACCGAATCCTCAGACAAGCATCTCAGTTTCTTGGTAAAGGAGTGGTTCGTTCTCTTGAAATTTCAATCGGCAAATTATCGAACCTTGTGAATTCTAAACAGCCGGAAACCAAAGAAAAAAAAGGCTTAGAAGGCAAAGAGGATTTAATTGCCATTCTTGAGAAAGAAACCGATCCGGAAGTTAAAAAACGTTATCTCGAGATTCTTCAATATCTTTGATTAATAAATGAATTTCCTTGCCTCCCTATGGTTTTCAGGAAAACTATTCCTGAGGTCTGAAAAAAATGAGCCAAGAAGAAGCAAGCTACAGCGCCGGTCAGATTAAGATTTTAGAAGGTCTGGAAGCTGTTCGAAAACGTCCCGGGATGTACATTGGAACTCAGGATGAGACAGGGCTTCACAAAATGGTCTATGAAGTTGTCGATAACTCCGTGGATGAGGCAATGGCCGGTCACTGTACAGAAATCAAAATCAGCATTCTTCCCGATAACATCATCGAAGTAAGAGATAACGGCCGTGGTATTCCGGTCGACATTCACCCGGACAAGCAAATCTCCACGATCGAAGTCGTAATGACGATTCTTCATGCCGGTGGTAAGTTTGAAAACGACGCCTACAAGGTTTCCGGCGGACTGCACGGGGTTGGGGTTTCGGTTGTGAACGCACTTTCCGAATGGCTTGTCGTAGAGGTTTTTCAAAAAGGAAAAATCTATACTCAAAAATACGAGAAAGGAATTCCGGTTTCTCCCGTTGAAGCGAAAGGAGAATCATCGGAGAGAGGGACAATCGTTCGTTTCAAACCGGACGCTTCCATCTTTACAACGGTCGATTTTCAATTCGATGTTCTTTCCGCTCGTTTTAGAGAATTAGCTTTTTTGAATAAAGGCTTGATTTTAACCGTCGAGGATCGAAGACGCGGAAACGGAGGTGAGAATTTACTTAAGAACGAATTCCAGTTTTCAGGCGGTATCGTTTCTTTCGTGGAACATATCAACGAAAACAAACATCCAATGCACAAAGTGATTCACTTTGAAAGAAATAAAGAGGATGTGATTGCTGAGATTTCGATTCAATACTCGGAAACTTACACGGAAAGTATTTTTTGTTTCACCAATAACATCAATAACAACTTAGGTGGAACTCACTTGGAAGGTTTTCGTGCCGCGCTCACGAGAACTCTCAATGACTTCCTAAAAAAAGATACCGTCATGGCAAAGAAACATCCAACCGGTTTATCCGGTGAAGATGTTAAGGAAGGATTGACTGCGGTTATTTCGGTTAAGATTCCTCAACCTCAGTTCAATTCTCAGACAAAAGAAAAATTGGTGAATGCGGAGATCAAAGGTATTATGCAAACTTTGACTTCGGAAGGTCTGACTCTTTTCTTTGAAGAGAATCCAAACATAACAAAAAGAATATTAGAAAAATGTATTCTTTCCGCGAAGGCTAGGGAAGCCGCTCGGAAAGCCAGAGATCTAACCAGAAGAAAAACGGTTTTAGAAGGCGGTGGTCTTCCGGGAAAACTCGCTGACTGTTCCGAAAAAGATCCTGCTCATTCTGAAATTTATCTCGTCGAGGGAGATTCTGCCGGCGGATCCGCGAAACAAGGAAGAGATCGAAACACACAGGCGATTCTTCCATTGAAAGGAAAAATTCTCAACGTGGAGAAAGCAAGATTGGATAAGATTCTCGCGAGTGAAGAGATTCGGATTTTGGTTTCCGCGCTGGGAACTGGAATCGGTGAGGATGAGTTTAATATCGATAAGATTCGGTATCATAAAATTATGATTATGACCGATGCGGATATAGACGGCTCTCATATTCGAACTCTTCTCCTTACATTCTTCTTTCGTTATATGCGTCCCGTGATTGAAAGAGGATATCTCTATGTCGCGCAACCCCCTCTTTATTTAATCAAACACGGTAAAAATTCTACCTATGCTTACTCGGACAAAGAAAAAGAAGAACTATTGAAAACGGTCGGTAACGATAAGGTTGTGATTCAACGTTACAAAGGTTTGGGAGAGATGAATCCGGAACAACTTTGGGAAACCACGATGGATCCTTCCAATCGAGTGGTTTTGAAAGTGAAGTTGGACGATTTTGTGGAAGCGGAGGAAACATTCAACGTTCTTATGGGCGATGAAGTTCATCCTAGAAAAATGTTTATCGAAGTAAATGCGGCTAAGGTAGCAAACTTGGATCTTTGATCCGAAGGGAATTCAGAAATGAGTCAAGAGATGGAAAACGAAACAAAAGTCCTAAGCTACAATATTGCAGGAAAACCGGATATCGCGGACGCCTTAAAAAACGGAGTTCGAGTTATTCCTGTAGAAATCGAAGATCAGATGAAAGAGGCGTATCTTGGTTACGCGATGTCGGTCATCGTGGGACGAGCCCTTCCGGATGTCAGAGACGGACTAAAACCCGTTCACAGAAGAATTCTTCATGCGATGAACGAACGCGCGTGGAGAAGTGATCGACCATATGTAAAATGCGCGAAGATCGTCGGGGAAGTAATCGGTAACTATCACCCTCACGGTGACGCTTCCGTTTACGAAGCCCTCGTAAGAATGGTGCAGGATTTCTCTTTAAGAGTCCCTTTGATCGACGGTCAAGGAAACTTTGGTTCGATCGACGGTGACAATCCTGCCGCGTATCGTTATACCGAGGCGAGACTTGAAAAAGTAGCCGAGGAACTTCTACGCGATATCGAAAAGGACACGGTTAGTTTCTCACCTAACTATGATGATACGAAACAACAGCCCGATGTCCTTCCGGCTAATTTTCCGAACCTTCTCGTTAACGGGTCTTCCGGAATCGCCGTGGGAATGGCTACAAACATTCCGCCCCACAACCTCAAAGAAACGATCGATGCCGTTATTGCGGTGATTCGAAATCCTGAAATTACGATTCCCGAAATTCTAAAAATAATTCCAGGACCCGATTTTCCAACGTCTGGAATTATTATCGGCGGTGAGGGACTTATCTCCGCGTATACCACTGGAAAAGGATCGATTCGGATCCGATCCAAAGTTGATATCGAAGAAAAGAAAAACGGAAGAGAAGTGATCGTCGTATCGGAAATTCCGTATCAAGTTAACAAAAAAGTTCTATTGGAGAAAATCGGCGATCTTGTTAACGATAAACACATTGAGGGTATTTCGGAAATTATGGATCTCTCCGACCGGAAGGGGATTCGAGTTGAGATTCATATTAAGAAAGACGCAAATGCTCAGGTTATTCTAAACCAACTTTATAAGATGACTCAGCTTCAGGTAAGTTACGGAATCACGATGCTTGCGATCCTGGATAATAAACCGAAGATTTTCAATATTAAAGAAATTCTCACGGCTTACTCCGCGCACAGACGAGTCGTTATCGTAAGAAGAACCCAGTTCGATTTAGACAAAGCCGAAAAACGCGCTCATATTTTAGAAGGTTTGAAAATCGCCTTAGAAAATATCGAAGAAGTAATCAAGGTAATTCGCGCTTCGAAAAATCCGGCTGAGGCGAAAGAGCAGTTGATGTTGAAGTTTAGTCTTTCCGACGTTCAGACGGACGCTATTCTCGAGATGAGATTACAGAGACTTACCTCTCTCGAAGTACAAAAAATCATCGATGAATTGGAAGAAGTTCGAAAGCTCATTGTCGATTTGAAAGATATTCTCGCTAAACCTTCTCGCGTAAACGATATCGTTTGCACCGAACTTCAGGAAGTCGGAGATAAATACGGAACAAAAAGAAAAACGGAAATTTCTATCGAAAGTATCGAAAGTTCTTCTTTTAATGCGGAAGACTTGATTGCTGACGAAGAAATCGTAATTCAAATCACCTATGATCAATTCGTAAAACGACTTCCAATCGACACTTTCAAAAGACAGAAACGAGGCGGAAAAGGGATTCAAGGTCTTTCACAAAAACGAGACGACGTGATCAAGATCATGAAGGCCGCGATGACTCATGATAGTATCATGTTCTTTTCTAATATTGGAAAGGTCTATGTGATGAAGGCATATGAACTTCCAATCGCTTCCAAGGAAGCTAGGGGAAAATCCTTAAAAGCGATTATCAACCTAAGAGAAGATGAATACATTTCTTCCGTCTTTGCATTCAGAGAAGAAGACATGGACAAGGATCTTCTCCTTGTAACTCGAAGAGGATTTATCAAACGAATTCATCTGAATGAATTTAGCAACGTCAAGAAGTCGGGAATTATCGCGATCGGACTCCGTGACGGTGACGACCTCATAAAAGTGGAAGCGATCAACGATAAGGACGAAGTGATTATCTTCTCGAGAAAAGGTCTAGCATTGAGAATCGAAGGAAATATCATTCGCCCGCAAGGCCGTACGGCAAGCGGCGTAACAGGTATGAGACTTTCTCCGGATGATACAATTGTAGGACTCAGTAAATTCAAAGAAGGCGAAGACATCTTCGTGGTTTCGGAAGAAGGTTATGGAAAACGCCTTGGGTTCGAGGAGTTTGGCGCTAAGGGAAGAGGCGGAAAGGGAATGGCTTATCTAAAAGTAACGGATAAGAACGGATTTTCCGTAGGAACTGGTTCCGTCGGTGCGGAAGATGAAATCATTCTGATCACACAACAGGGAATGACGATTCGTATCAACGCATTCGATATTTCTAAATTAGGAAGAACTGCTGTCGGAGTACGTCTGGTTGATCTGAAGGATAACGACAAAGTACAAGACTTTACGGTTCTCGGAGAAAGTTAAAAAGATGATTCAGATCGGAAATGTCACCTTGCCTGGGAGAATATCACTTTCTCCGATGGCGGGCATTTCCGATTCTCCAACACGTAGAATCTGCAGAAAATTCGGCGCCGCATTTTCCTATACGGAATTTGTGAATACCGATGAAATAGTTCACCGTGCACCGAAAGCGCTCAGGATGTTCCATTTTCTTCCGGAGGAAAGGCCGATTACGTTTCAGATTTTTGGAAATCGACTCGAGGTAATCGCCGAATCAGCGGAAATCATTCAGGAATTAAAGCCGGATATAATCGATCTAAACATGGGCTGTTCTACTCGCAAGATTTCTCTTCGCGGAGCTGGCGCCGGTTTGTTGAGAAGACCCGCACACGCAGGAAAGATTATCGAGGCAATAAAGAAAAGAGTCAATGTCCCTGTGACGGCAAAGATAAGAATCGGCTGGGATTCTGAAAACAGAAATTACCTGGAAGTAGCAAAGATCCTCGAGTCTTCCGGCGTGGACGCTTTAACAGTCCATGGTCGAACAAAGGAAATGGCTTACACCGGTCTTGCGGATTGGAATGCGATCGGCGAAGTGAAAGCGAATGTGAAAATCCCGGTCTTTGGAAACGGTGACGTCAAAACATTCCGAGAAGCGCAAGAAAAGATAAAGGAATATAAAGTTGATGGAGTTCTAATCGGAAGAAATGCGATCGGTAATCCTTGGATTTTCTCAGAGATCAAAAAAGAAAATCTTCAATGGAATGAAATCTCTTCCGTTATTCTGCAACATCTATCTTGGATGATTGAAAGTTTTGGAGAAGAATTCGGCTTGGTTCTCTTTCGAAAACATCTTGTTAAATATCTTTCCGGACTAGAGTTTGATCCCGAGTGGAAATCTCAACTTTTGGAACTTAGGGAATTCAATCCTTTTGAAGAACTTTTACTTTCTCCTCGAAATTTCAGTCTTTCTGTTTGAGTGATGAAAGTTAGTTACTTTCGAATAAGATCTCATCTTTTTCTTAAAGAATCGTAAAATTTAGAACGCACCGGATTTTCTATTTCTTCTTAATTCTTCCGTAAAGAACTTTTAAATCGATTTCCAATCGCTTTATTCTGCTTTTACCTTTAAGTCGAAATGGTTTCGAATACGTTTTTCTTGACGATTTTAGTACATTCGTAAATAACTTTTCGAAACGGAGAAATTACCTTATGAAACTTGTAAAAATAATTCTGCTTCTTAGCTTCACTTTGTCGGCTTTTACCGATTGCAAAAAAGAAGAAAAGAAAGACGTCCCACAAATTCTCGGAACTAGATTCGCAAATTATGACCAGTGGATTTATAAAACTCCCGGTAGCGACAAAAAGGAAGATCAAGTATCTCTTGTCTATGGAATGGAAGAAGTTACCGGTTTGGAAACTGTGGAAGTTCAAATTCCGACCAAAGATAAGAAGGGAACTATTCCCACCGAGTTTTTAAAAGTAAGAACGGTAGAAAATAAAGAGGGATTCGCACCCTTAAAAAACTTTTCCGAAAACGTATATTTTGTTTTGAACGCAACGGATGATGCATTCGTTAAGCCAACAATTACAGCCAATACAAAAGGGAAATTGAAAAGAGGTATGTATTGCTTAGAGCAAGAGGTTATCGGAGAATTCTCGAAAGTAACTTGTTACGATTCCATTCTTGAGGGGGACAAACTCGTAAATTACTATGATGTTTGGATTAAAACAATCTCTCCGAATTTGAGTAAGGATGCGCTTTTGGGAGAAACGATCAAACTTTTGAAAAAAGCAAGTCAAGATTTAGCAAAATCTAATACAGCAACAGAAGAGGAAAAATCAAAACTTCTTACATCTGCGACTGAGGCTCTGAAAAAAGCATTAGCGAAGCAGGATGAATTTTCAACGGATATCAACAATTTAGCAACTAAGTTTAGTCTTTCCCTGGAGTAAGCAAAGCTAGTTCTTTAAAGTTCTGAACTATTTCGCTTTAAAAATTAAAATTCTATTCTGCAAAATCCAATAAAAAACCCCGCTTTTCAGGGCGGGGTTTCGAAACAGAAAAGCTTTTAGAAGAAAGCTTATTGTTTGTTAGAAACTTCTTGTGCTTTCGCTACCAATGCATCTTTTCCACCAGGAAATTTTGCATAGATCACACACTGACATTCTTCCCAGTTGTCTTTAGAAACATCTTTAGGATCGGAGCCGGAACCGGTTGCTTTACACTCGTAAACCCCAACTCCTTTTACAACGCCTTGAGACTGAGAAACGATCACAGAAGCAGTTGCTTCACCGTCGGAAACTCCGGAAGCCGCTTCTACAGTTTCACCAACCATTTTCTTCACAACATCAGAAGCACCTTGAAGTCTGGAAGCTTCGCGGCAAGTTGATTGCATCATTGCCTGGCTTTTCTTTGCTACTGCTTTAGCGGACGCTCTGGAGGAAAATTTAATATAGTACCAGTCTTTTGGAGTAGTATCTCTTGGTGTTTTTCCGTCGTTTCTTTGTTCTGGAGCTCCACCCCAACCTTCAAATGTCCATCCGCCGTCACCGACAGTCGTTGCATCTTTTTGTCCAGTGTCGGTACTGGAGCAAGCTGCAAAAATCATTGTTGCTACAGATAGAGCGATAAGTCTATTGATCATTATTTTCTCCTTGATCTACTAAAAGAAAAAATCTAATACTTCGCTGAGTTTATGCAACACATTTTTTAATAGGTTGCTTTGAAACATAGATTTCTCTAAATGAATCCAGAGAGAGATTTGCGTCGCACTAATTCTTTATGTTACGAAATTTATTATTTTTCTTAATTTTCTTGGCTCACCCTTTACTCTCTACGAGTATAACTTTCCTTCCCGGAAAGATTGAAGGTAACCTACCAAATTCTTTTCAAAGAATCGGTGACAGATCGCAAGAAATTTCCAAATTTGGGGCTTTTTACGCAAACCTACTCTTAAGGGCCAAAGTAGAAACTACGGAAAGAATTAAAGACAAAGAAATATTTGAAAAATTCAAAAGTTCCCATTTTGGAAAAGAAGATTTTTTAAAGCTCTGTTCCGAACTCTCGGTTGATTACTTAGTGAGAGATGAGCTCCATTTTCAAAATCAAGTTTCATTAGATCGGTCCGTTTATAATTGTACACAAAAGCAATTCGATGAACTGCATCTCACGGAAAAATCGGACCTTTTCTCTTTGATGCGTTCTATGACTGAGAAATCCTTTCCTTGGATTCCATCAAAAAAGAGACAAATAGCGGAAATCAGTCAAAAGAAAACATCGAAAGAGTTGATCTTCGTTGTAGATCTTTCGCCTTCTTTCCAAAGAGAAAGAGAAGAATGGGTTCAATTTGTAAAGAATGCGTCCTGGGAATCGATGACTGGACTTCGAGTCGCTACGTTTTCAGAAGGAAAAACAACCGTTCTCCCGAAAGCGACCTCGCTCTCGGAATTTAGAACTCAAATCTCCAGTCTTAGATCGGTTGGAAAATCTTCGTTGGACGATCTTTCGAATGCTTTGATTCAAGTAAAAAGAAATCTCCTTTCTACTGGTGCGAAATCACAAACTATTCAAGACATAATCATTCTTACAAATGCAAAGGGAAAAATTCCCAATCCAACCTTATCATCTATTTTGCAAGATTTAGAATCAAACGGTTATGGAATTCGACTTTTCACGGCACCTTATTTTTCCATATCACAGACTCAGTATTACAAAGGGATTCTTCCGAAAGAGAGTTTTTTTGAGATCGCGTATTCCCGGAAAGTTAGTACTGCGAAAGATTCGAAAACGTTGATCTTTCGGGGACGGCAGATCTATTTTACGTATTCCGAACTCGCGCCTGGAAAAATAGGATCCGAAGCTTCGCTGAATAAGGTATCCTATTCCGGAAAATACACGGAGTCGGAATCCATCAATCCTCTCAATTTTACAGAAATTTACTCGGAACTTACCGGCGACAAGATTCTCGCCTCGGAGCCTCTTCAGGATAACTTAGCTTATTTGCTTTCGAGCGTACTTTTAAAAGGGGAATATAAATCGGAAGGACCGGCAGTTTTGGTTAAATCCGGAGAGCGGGCTTTTTGGATCTTTTTGCCGAAAGGAGTTAAAATACCCGAACAAGAAGAAACAGTGAGTTATCAAACGACTTATGTTCCTTCAGGCGCTTCAGTGGACGGTGTGACCAATGTCGCGGATCTTACCGAAGTTTATAGAGGAAATCCGTCTCAAATCTTGGAATGTACGCCCGTCCAGGTAAGAAATTATTTTCAAAATACGAACAAAAGTTCTTTCGATTGTATCGTCCGAGGTAGAGTTCTGCAGGTCAAAGGATTATAATCTTTTTCTAAAGGGATCCTCATTTGAATTCCGACGAACATATTTTTATCAGCAACGCATCCAACTCGGTTAAAATATTAGATCGACTCAAATCGTTTTCCCAAAATGGAATGCCCCTCTTTGTCACTGGCGGACCCGGCACCGGGAAGACCTTCATTGCTCAATTGATCGCCAACCTTTCCGGGAGGAAACCGTCCTTTAAAATTGTAGATTCGGAAAACCTTGAAAAAGAATCCGCGTTGGAAAATTTCCTTTCTCAAGATCAAAACACTTACTTCGTATTTAAGAATTTTACAAAAGCTCCCAAAGAAGTCCAAGCGCACTTACTCAGAAAGCTACGCGAAAATCAAACCGATTCCAGATTTGTTTTTTTATCAGGTAAGGAATGGAAACAAAAATTGGAGTCCGGTGATATCTTAGAATCCTTATATCTTGAAATTTCGAATTACAGATTGGATCTTCCGGATCTTCGAGAAAGGAAAGAGGACATCCCTCTTCTTATAAAACATTTTTTAGAAATACTTTCGGACAAATACAAACGAAAAGAAACGAGACTAAGTGAAAAACTCTATCACTTACTTTTGAATTACGATTTTCCAGGTAATATTCGACAGTTGCGAAATTTATTGGAGAGTATGGTTTCTTTGTTCCCGGTTCGAGTTTTAGATACAAAGCACCTTCCTCCGCAGATGTTCGAAACCTCTTATGTTTATAAAGAATTTATAGAAGTAAGAACGGGAATTCCGCTTCGAGATTATGAAAGAGAAATCATAAAAAAGAATCTGATTTTAGTGAATGGGAATCGAGAAAAAGCCGCGAAAATTTTAGGGATTTCGGAAAGAACGATTTATAGAAAGATTATAGAATTCGGTCTTTCCGGCGAAGCTGAATAAAAAAATCTTCCATCTTTCGATTGAAATAGAATTCCGATTCTTCCTTTTCTGATCCGGTTTTGATTCTAATATTCATATCAATGATAAAATCGTAAAGGTCTCCGATGATCTTATCGGAAAAGAATGTTGCTTCCTTTTTCAGACGGTTTCTCACGAAATTCTTTCTTGCCGGACTATAAGATTGAATGTCCAAATACTCGTAAACTTCTTCGTCGGAAAGAGTCGTTTCATACTTTCTAGAAATGATTTTGTATTTTCGAAGTTGATCGATTCTTTCTTTTAGAATCATAAAAAATAGAAGAAGGGAATCCTTCCCTTTCTGAAATTTTCTGAATTCCTTAAAAAAACGGATTCGATCCGATTCCATAAAAAAATCCACCAGGCCGCTCGAGTTGAGTTCCGAATTAAAAAGAAGAACGTCTTCGATATCTTGTTTGTTAAAAATCTTCTTGCTAAGATAGAGTTTCAGTTTTGAAAGCGATTGCAAATACGCGCCCATCGAAGGAGGAATCTTGTGCAGAAACTCGTCCATCGCATCTTCTTCCAATTGAACTCCGATTTCTTTGCAAGCTTGTAGAAGTCCGCCCTTGGTTTCGTTCGGATAAAAATTTTTCGTTTTGATTAGATTGGCTTTTCCGCCAAAAAGTTGAAGAACCTTGCTCGGAACTTCCCAGTGATTGTAATGAACTAAGAGCTGAATGGATTCGGGAAAGTTGGAGAATTGTTTTTGTAAAGATTCATTGTTCTTTCCCTTTCCACCGGAAACCGGTTTAAAAAATTCAAGTCCCGATTTGATAATGAACAATTTTCGATTGGAAAACATGTCCAGGTTAAAGGCTTCCGATTGAAATCTTTCGAAATCACCCGGCTCCGAGACAAAGATTACGATTTCGATCGATTCTCCGCTTTTGCGAATTGCTTCTTTGTATTTCTCAGCGAGAATTTCGAATTCATAGGATTCTTTTGCGGCTACGAAAACGATCGAGGGAAGCTCCTTTCCGACATCCGAAAGAAACTCGATCGTATTTTTGTATTCTTTAGTTTTAGTCGCCATTGTCTACGATGTAGAATTCGAATCGTTTCCAAAAAAAGGAAACAATTAGCTTAAGCTAAGGAATCGAATCTCCGAAGAATAGAATATGAACATCAGTTCCGGAGTCCAGAGGATTTCTTTTCCAGGAGAAGGTTTGGCTTACGTCAGCCCTGCTCGTTTTGGCGGAAAAGTAGAAGCCGTCGACCGGATTCGAAGAGAAGATTTTAATTCCGACCGCGGTTTCCCTGGTAAGAATTTTGCTCGTCCCAGCACGGATACGTTGCCACAAGGTCGTGGAAGTTTGATCGATTTCTACGCTTGATTTCCTTTTAAATATTTTTCCCAAATTCTATGATACTGAAAAAACATCCGGATCGGAAAGCCGAGGATGTTTGTGTACGAACCTTCGTAACGTTTGACAGGACCATTTGTGTCCTGAATTCCGTAACTTCCCGCCTTATCAAAAGGTGAATATGTTTCAATGTATTCGATGATTTGCTCTTTTGTCCAATCTCGAAAGGTCACTTTGGAGGAATCGAATGCGAATTGTTCCAGACCGCGATCGTAGATTCCCAAACCGGAATATACGATATGAGTTTTGCCGGATAAACTTTCTAAAATGGCGACTGCTTCTTCAAAATCGACGGGTTTTTGAAGAATCCGTTGATTGTGGACTACAATCGTATCGCAGGAAACAAGTAGCTCTTTCTCGGTCTTTTTTCCCAATTTCGAAAGTGTGATTCGTTTGAGGTATTCCAATGGACTTTCGTTTTGAAACGAGCGTTCGTCGATGTCTTCCGGTTCCACTCGAAAATCTAGATCCAGAGATTCCAAAACCTGTTTTCGGCGAGGGGATCTGGATCTTAGGACGATCATTCATCCACAGTTTGAGAAAAGCCTTGCTTTGCACCCGTTTTCCGGTCGATATTGGTATGGATGAAAGAGAATCAAAATTCTTCTTATTTTAATCTTCCTTTTCTGGTTGGATTCTTATTTTTTATATTGATCGGGTCGACTTACTCCCAGGAAAAAATCGGCGATCCAAAAGACGTCAAAGAAAATAAAAAAATAGGTTCCGAGAAAGAACTGATCGAATCCGGAAAATTAGAATCCGTTCGTAAAAAAGCATTCGTAGGATTAAAAGGAATTCGCACCTCACTTTTGAATTTTGGAAAAAAACAAGATCTCGATAAGATGAGTTTAGACTACGGCAACGCAGAAACTTCCTATCTCAGAGCTGAATACGCAACGGCCGCAACCGGTTTTGAAAACGTGTATAAAGCGCTCGTTCCTTTGGAAGAAATATTGAGAAGAGATTACGAAACAAAGACGGTTCAACTCGGTCAAGAACTCGCACCTTTGATCGTATCGATTCGTCTGGATCAGAAAAATAGAAATAAAAACATCCTCCCGATTTTGGAAAAATACTATGTTCGTTCCGGTGAGACGACGAAAGCATCCGTAACCGAATTGGAAAAAGGCGAAAGAACGTCCGCGCTCCATTTCCAAAAACAGGCTTTGATTTCACTTTATCATATTAAAATTCTTTTAGGAAAAAACGAAGACTCATCGATTTCCCTTTCCGATCGAATTTCCAAGAATAGAATTTTAGATACGGACTATTTAAATCCGGAAGAACTAATCTACTGGGACGACGCGGAGGATAAACTTCATTCCGAATCGGAAGAAGAAAGAAAAAAAGATAGGGTTCGGACTTTGCGATCCTACGAATGGAAACTCGGGATTTCGGCTGGAAAACTTCAAAAGGAAAGTGAATCCAAGAATGCTACGCCCGCCTCTGAAAAGCAAAATAACATAAAACCATAATATTCTAACTTAACTTTTATGAACTTCAATTCCATATTTAGATTCTTAACCATCCTATTCGTTATCATTTATCTCCCTTCTTGTAGGAGAGGAAGTTTTGATCGAGTAAAAGAACAAAGTTTCCAATACCTCTGTAAGGAATATTTGATTTTTTGCGATAAAATTGTGACTAAAATCGATATGTTTGATTGCGACCCTTTGCATAATACGTATGAAAGCGACGGTGCTCACTATATTAATCGAGAAGTTTTGGTTGACGACCTTACCATTGAAAAAGATGAAAGAGGTGCCGAAATTTTCGATCCCTATTCCGATAAGAAACCGAAAAAGGAAAGAACACGCGATACAAATTCGGACTTTGGGAAGAATATTAGAATTGATTCTCGAAAACTGATTCGGACTTTTGATACCGAAAGAGGAAAAGGCCCCGAAGGCGCGACGAACGAAGAATCGATAGAGAATATAAGACCTTGTTATCCGGTGAAACCGAAATACAATCAGGAGTAAATACAATTGAGCAATCTCTTTAACTTAAAAAATAAAACGGTCCTTGTAACTGGATCTACTCGCGGAATTGGAAAACATTTTGCCCTGGGATTTAGAGAAGCGGGAGCTATCGTTTACGGGACCGGCTCTTCGGAGGAATCGGTAAAAAGATTTGAAGGAACCGGTATTCATGGTTTTGCCGCGGACATTCGTCAACCGAATGCAATGACGTCGATCATAGAATCGATCGTAAAAGAACACGGTAAACTGGATGTACTCGTAAATAACGCGGGAATAGCCGCGAACAAACCGGCGGCCTTCCTAAAGGAAGATGAGATCGAATCGATCATTCAAACAAACTTTACGGGAGTTTTTAGAACCTGTGCATCGTATTACAAGATTCACAAAAAGAAGGGTGGAAACATCATCAATATCGCCTCGATTCTTGGAATGAGAGGAACAAAGTTTGCCTCCGTTTATTCTGGGACCAAAGGTGCGGTAATCAATATGACAAGAGCTTTGGCGGTTGAATGGATCGGCTCCGGTTATCGAGTCAATGCGATTTGTCCGGGCTTTATCGATACGGATATGACGGAAATGATCAAAGAGAAACCCGAAGTGATGGAACATATGGTAAATGCGATTCCGATGGGAAGAATGGGAAAGCCGGAAGATTTGGTCGGTGCCGCAATTTATCTTGCAAGCGATGCTTCCGCCTATGTTACGGGACAAACGATCGTTGTGGATGGGGGAATTACGGCTGGGCTCTAATTGAGTCTAATCTTTGATGATTATTTCCCTCAACCCAATCAATCCTGAAAAAAGGAAACTCCAACAGATTTCTGAAGATCTGTTGGAAGGTAAGGTTTTTATTTTTCCGACAGACACAGTTTACGCGCTTGTCGCGGATTCCCAATCCAAATTGGGAGTGGAAAAATTATACGAGTTGAAGAATATTCCGAAAAACCAACCTCTTTCACTTCTCTGCCCGAGTATTTCCGTAGCCTCGAATTATATCGAATATCTTCCCAACGAAGCGTTTCGATTGATGAAAAAATTAACTCCCGGTCCGTTTACGTTTATCATTCGGGCGAATAAAAATCTTCCACGAGTTTCCTTTTCCAATCAGAAAGAAAAACAAATCGGGATAAGAATTCCGGACGCAATCTATCTTCAGGAATTAATGAAAATTCATCCGAACCCCCTCACCTCAACGTCCGTATTTGCGAACGATGAGTTTATTATCGAGGTGGATTCTCTGGAAGAGATTTACGGTTCTCGGGTTGAAGGGATTATCGACGGAGGAATCGTCGCGGTCGAGCTTTCAACGATTCTCGATGTTACTGGGGATCAAATGGTCGTTGTTAGAGAAGGAAAGGGTTCGGACCTCCTATAATCTTTGTTAGAATTTTTCAGTCCTCATAATCTCCAGTGGAAAATTCGAGTAATTTTCCGAATGAAAGTTCGTCCATTAAAAGAAGATTTCGCTTTAATTTTTGTAAATATTTTATTAACTATCCTTTGATATGAGATTCCGTCTTCTTTTCATTTCTACTATCGTTATCTTTCTAGAATCCTGCGCCGTGAAATCGATGAACAATTTCTGTGATGAAAAGGGATCTCTTTTTTATAAGAATTTAATAGTGAGTTATTTCATTAATGGAGGCGAAGCGAATTCTTGCGGAGTTAGTTTCGGTGCTCCTCGTCCACGCCTTTTGAGCGTAGGACCAAAGGGTCTTTTGAATTCCGGTTTTGTTTCCGGGGATTTTGATTCTTCCGTTTCTGGAGTGGAAGTCTCTTTAGATTCGGGTCCGTTTCTTCCGGCAATTATTTCCGGAAATCAATGGAAATTTCAACTTCCCGCGCCTGCTGTTCCGGGCACAATCCCAGGTTCCGGCATTTGGAAAGACTGGAGTTTGCATTCAATAGGAATTCGTTCCGTTACCTCGAACGGACAAAGGTCCATTCCGGTGGTAGCGACCGTACAAAAAGGTTTGAATAAAGATATCAATGGTGATGGTTACCCGGACGCGCTCATCGGCTCGCAAAACTCTGCTCGTGCAAGAGCCTATTTATCTCTGGGTCAGGCGAAGGGATTGGATCCTTCACCGATAACAACGATTAACGGAGCGAGCGGTTTTGGATATTCCGTCGTTCTGGCTGATATCGATGGCGATGGATATGCGGACGCGACTATATCCAATACAGCCGCGAACTTTGCGATCTTCCTTTCTTTAGGATCCAGTGGAGTACTTTCTACCACACCTTTGACCCCGACGACGGTTGGAACAGGACTTTTAAATCTTGCGGCTGGGGATATCAATGGAGACGGATTTTCCGATATCGTCGTCGGGTCGCCATACGATGCGGGCAACGTAGGAAATGTTTACGCATTTACATCCAACGCAGTGATCGGACAAGGCGTAAGTTACGTTCAACAAGTGAGCAATCCTGGACTTGCCGGAAGTACACAATTTTACGGATATGCAATCGCTCTCGGCGATATCAACGGAGATTTAAAATCGGACTTGATGGTTGGAGCGGTTGGGTCAGCCCAAAACGGAGCGCTCTTTGTTCATCTTTCCCTAGGGAATTCTTTCGCGGCGCAGTCTCAAACGATCCCGGGTGCAATTTCAAATACCTGGTATGCAAATGCCGCGGCTACTGCCGACGTAAATCGGGACGGTCTTGCTGACTTAGTTTTAGGAGCTTATCAAGAATCCGGTTCCTCAGGCAGAACGTATCTTTATTTATCCAATTCGGGAATTCTTACAAACGCAATCAATAGTCCGGTTACGGGAATTTCAAGCTCGCAATCCGCAACATCGGTTGCCTCCGGCGATATCAATGGGGACGGATATTCCGATATTTTAAACGGGGGATACGCCTACACAAATGCTTTTCCGGGGCAAGGAAGTGCTCAGACTTTCTTATTTGATACAAATATTTCCGGACTTAATTCTACTTTTTTGAATTTCTTAACCCAGGCTGTAAATCAAGGAAACATGGGCAATGTAATTAGTACGGGGGATATCAATGGAGACGGTTTTAGCGACTTTCTCGTTGGTGCCCCGAATTCGATCGGTGGTGGTGCCTTTATTGGTAAGGTCTATTTGTATTTTTCCGATGGAGCCGGTGGTTATACTTCAGCTCCACAGATCTTTACCGATCCCGATGCGACAGGGGCCTTCGGAAGTTCCGTTGACTTGTGATTATCGAAACTGTTTTTTCCATTCGTCTTCCTTGAAACCTACAAAACCGAAACCTTCCCCAAGAACAAAAGGACGTTTCACTAAGTTACCGTTCTTGGAAAGAAGGTCCAATTGATCTTCGATCGGCATAGAAGCCAACTTGTCTTTCAAACCCAATTCTTTGTAATCTCCTCCGGAGGTGTTGAAGAGTCTTTTCGAATCGTTTCCGACGTATTTCAACATAGTTTTTAGTTCGCTTTTCTTCGGAGGCATTTCTCGTATCGGAAGAACTTCTAATTCTACTTTTTTACCGGAAAGGTATTTGAGAGCGTTTCTGCAAGTACTACAGTTTTTATATCCATAAACCTTGAGTTTCATTCAATTCTCCGATTCCGATTGTTTTTGCATCCTGGGTAAGGTCAAGTTTTCTGAAAACAGACTTCTTCTAAAGGGAGAATCTGGCCATTTCCGTGGAACAAAATTCTTCTTCTTCCCCAAAAATCTTTTCGTTGAAAAGACCTATTTTAACCGATAGGATTCTTACAGGTAGACTCGGAAGTGCTCAATAAGAAGACCAACTTAACCGGAAGACAAAAGGCCGCAATTTTTCTAATCGCGGTCGGAAGCGAAGTGTCTTCGGAGATTTTTAAGCACCTCCGAGAAGATGAGATCGAACAGATTACGTTTGAAATCGCCCGTCTCGATAAGATCACACCGGAAGATAAGGAAAAAGTTTTAGTAGAATTCAACGAGCTCATGATGGCTCAAGAATTCATCTCAAACGGTGGTATCGACTTTGCCCGCGGCCTTTTGGAAAAGGCTCTTGGAAACCAGAAAGCGATCGATATCATCAATCGTCTTACTTCCTCGTTACAAGTAAGACCTTTCGACTTTATTCGAAGAACGGATCCTCAGCACTTATTAAACTTTATCCAGAACGAACACCCTCAGACAATCGCTTTGATTCTTTCGTATTTGGATCCACAAAAAGCTTCCAATATTCTTTCCAACCTTCCTCATACGATTCAAGCGGAAGTTGCAAAACGGATCGCGACCATGGACAGGGTGAGTCCGGACGTTTTGAGAGAAGTGGAACGGGTTCTCGAAAGAAAACTTTCCACATTGGCTTCGGAAGACTATACCTCTGCCGGTGGTATCGATTCGGTCGTTGAGATTTTGAACTTGGTAGACCGGGGAACGGAAAAGACGATCATCGAAGCCTTGGAAGAAGAAGATCCGGAACTCGCGGAAGAAATCAAAAAACGGATGTTTGTCTTCGAAGATATCGTTCTTCTCGATGACCGCGCTATTCAGAAAGTCATGAGAGAAGTGGACAACTCCGATCTCGCAAAAGCGTTGAAATCGGTCGATACCGAAGTTCAGGAAAAAATCTTTAAGAACATGTCTAAACGTGCGGCAAACCTTTTACGGGAGGACATGGACTTTATGGGTCCGATCCGAATTAAGGACGTGGAAGACGCACAGCAAAAAATCGTAAACATCATTCGTAAACTGGAAGACGCCGGTGAAATCGTTGTCGCTCGCGCGGGTGAAGACGAACTGGTTATGTGATTTAATTTTAATATAGGAAAGAAATTTCCTTCGCAGGTTTTGGATCTCAAGAGAATCTGGTTGCATGATCCGGATTCTCAATCGTTTTATAATTTACTTATTTATTTTTATTCTCCTTTCTTGTAACAACGATTTTCGTTCGAATACTTTGGATTTAACCAACGCTGATTGGAAAGTGATCCAAGGCAATCACCTGGATCTAAAAAATGGAAAAAAAGATCCTTCTTCACAAAAATATCAATCGATACGAAGAGGAAAAGAAAAAGAATCCATCTCCAACGAAGATTGGAAGGAATTGCCTCCGTTTCCGATCCACTTTAATTCATTCTTTCATATTCCCGAACAATCAGGCTTTCACGCTGTTACTGCAAGGTTAGATTTTTCTCTCAATGCAGATTCTACATTACTAAAGATGCCGTCAGCACTTTATCTTGCGGGCATCGGTGAGAATTGGGAAATTTATTTAAATGGAATATTAATTCGAAGCGAATTCCCTTTGATCGGCGATACACAGGACATTTCCGAACCGAAAATTCGAAGAACTCTTAAGTCTCTCATTTTGTCGGTTCCCTCCGGCGTATTAAAAGAGGGAAGGAATATAATCCAATTGTATCTCGTTGGCGAATCGAATCTGACTCCCTATGTTCCGAATGATCATTTCGGTTTTTCTCACGCGACCGGTTTTCGACTTGCCACTTTCGAACAGATTAATGATTCAACGTCGGAGTATTTCGAAGTAATCCTCTACGGAATCTACTTTATTTTCGGAATTTATCATATACTTTTTTACATAACCAGAAAACAAGATCTCTATTATCTTTACTTCGGAATCTTTTCCTTTGTCTCTTCCGTTTACTTTTTCGCTTTGTCAAACCTGATCTTCCAAAAATTCGTTAATTCAAATTCAAATATCGATAGCTCCTTTGTTTATAGGATCGAATTTTCTTCTTTGATTTTGATTCTTCCGGCTTTTTATTTTTTCATCCAAGATTATTTCTATCAGAAGCAAGTTAGAAGAGTCATTCCGATCACTTTCGTTTCCGTTCTTTTTGCTTTATTCTTAGGAATTTGGTTTTGTCCGTTTTCCTGGACGCACGTCGTTCTTAAAGTAAGCCAGGTTACATTGAGCTTTTTCTTGTTTTACATTTTTTTCTTTTTGGTTCAAGCGGTTCGACAGAAAAAACGAGACTCGATAAAAGTATTGGTCGGTCTCTCCGTTTGTACCGTCTTTGCGGTCTGGGATTTGTTCGATTCCATTTTTAAAATTATAGAACATCCATATCCGTTTTTTAAGATCGCATATTCGCTGTTTATCGCTACTATCATACGTATTTTAGTCTCGAGATATACTCGACTTTATAAGGATATTCAACTTCTCAATGAGGATCTTACGAATCAGAAAGACGCTTTCTACCGTTTCGTTCCGGCCGATTTTATTCGAATCTTAGATAAGGAATCTCCCGTTTCGATTTCCATCGGAGATTGTAAGGAAAAATCGATGACTGTACTGTTTTCCGATATTCGTGATTTTACATCTTTTTCAAAGACGATCCAACCAAGTCAGTCGATCGAATTCTTAAATGATTATCTTTCTGAAATGGATGGACTCGTGTACCAAGCCGCAGGTTTCGTGGACAAATTCGTGGGGGACGATCTTCTCGCATTGTTTCCCGATTATAATGACCGGGCAGATAAGGAGAATTTTAATTCCGCAGATAACGCAGTTGAATCCGCGATTCGGATGATTTCTTTGATCCAATCCGGGAAAATTCAAAGAAAATTTTTGAACTCCTCCCCATGGAATTTAGAAATCGGAATCGGAATCCATACCGGATCTTTGATTATGGGAACTGTGGGAAACCATAGAAAGATCGATACGAACGTTTTAGGGGAAGCAGTTAATCTTACCGCGAGACTTCAATCCCTTACTTCCCTTTATCAAAGTAAGATTTTAATTTCACATCATACCTACTTGCAACTCAATCGAATGAGCGATGTCGGCATTCGTTTGATAGATACGGTTTTTGTAAAAGGAAGGAATCAATCAGCGGATATCTATGAGGTTTTTGAAGGAGATTCAGAGAATCTTCGGGAATTCAAATTCAGATCGAAAGATAGAATCTATGAAGGAATGCTTGAATACAAGGCGGGTAAATTTTCTCAGGCCTCGAGTATATTCAAACAATTGTATCGCGAAGAACCAAGAGATACTCTTTCTAAGATCTATCTGAAACGTTGTAAGCTTTATTCGACCAAACCACCCGAAGAAAATTGGGATGGGATCTTTCGTTATCAGGCAAAATAGGAAAATAGGATGCGTTGGAGCATTTTAGTCTTTATCGGATTGATTTCCTTTTCGATTTTTTCTTCGGATCTACCGGATTTTCAGATTAAGGATCAGAGGGGAAAAAAACTCAGTTCGAAAGCGTTGAAAGGTAAGACTTCCGTTTTGCTTGGTTGCGGATACGCTGATATCGTTCTTTGTAGAAAACACGGAAGAAAAATTTATTGGAGAATGCAAAACCACATCGATGAGTCCAAAGATAACGTAGAATTTGTCGCCTTCCTTGATTTAAGAAATGCACCCGAGGCCGTTCATTCCTATATCGATGAAAATCATTCTAAAAATTACGAATCCGTTTTTTTGGACGAAAAAGGAGTTTTATCTTCCGGTATTAAACCGAATTTTTCCTGGTTACGGATCTTTTCTGGGAACAAGAAGTTGATCTATGAATCTTATTATCAAACGGTAGACGATAGCACGGTGGATAAACTGTATGAAATTATTCGTAAACAAAGAAAGTAATCGGCCAATTCTACTTTGCCTCTTCGTTCTATTCTTAACTTTTAATTGTGTACAAAAAAAGCCGAATCAAGCCGGTTATTGGAAAGAATACTTTTCTTATCAGAAAACACTTTCGAATGAATATCCAACCGGCGGAATTAGAAACGCTCTCTACGGAAATCTAACCTCAGCCGATGAATCCTTTTTACAGGAAAAGGAAGGAATTCTTTCCATCGATTTCTATCTTCGTCGAACCGATCGTGGTTTTCAATCCGTCTTAACTACGGAGAAAGTTCCGGAAAATTCTCCGTATAAAATTCACGTCGATTATTTTCCCTCCTCTTTTAAGGATCAAAAAACGTATCGAATGAAAAGGAGAACCGAATCGATTCTTCCTGCGTTTAGTTATTTGGAATTTTTTGCGCACGTAGATCAGTTGCAAAATTTCTTTCGCTCTGAAGCCGATCTTTCTTCAAAATTTTCAAAAATTTCAATCGCACATCGTTATCTTTGTTCGGTCTCGCATTGCGATCTTGGACGTTCTGAAAATTATTCTTGGCTGATGTACGAACTGAATGAATCGACAGGGGTTAAGTTCCCCGAGTTTTATAAGAAAATGCTTAAGCTCCTCAATCAAGTTTCTTATAGAATTACGATTTTTAAGTCTGGAGATTTTTTAAACGGAATTGAACTCTATAACGAGAAGAACAAAACGTTCCTAAAAATTCCCGATACACCGACTGGCTATTGGCTTAAGCCTGAAACGTTGCATGTTCGGGTCTCTTTTTTCATTCAAGCGTACGGATTAAAAATCGATATTAGAAGTTTAGGATATAAGCTTCGTTTTTACTCTTCCAAAAATTACGAGAAGGTAACGGGCGATTTTTCGAAACTTCCCGAGAAAAAAATTAGCGGTCGCTTTTTGCAAATCTTTCCTCCCGGAGTCGTGAACTGGTTTATTCCAGGGGATATTGAAGAATATTTTGATAATTTTTTCACATTGCTTGTACACGGTTCCGAGGGAAACGGAGGCAATCGATTTGAATCGGAATCAACGCGTATCGGAAATAAAGTGAAGGTAACACTCCGATCGGAGGCCGAAATTTTTCGAGAACGTTTTAAACTATTTCAATCTACGAATGAAAAGGACGACACACCTCCTTTTTTTGAAGAGCTTGAACGAATTCTAATCGAAGATCTTCAAAAATTTCCGGACACAGGCTCATCCTCTTAGAAGTGTATTTTATTTCTTCTTTAAAATTAGAATCTTTCTAAAGTGCTTGACTGAGCGTCTAAATTCCAGGATTTATTTTTAGTTCTGGCGCTTGGTTTCTTTAAGCGTTAAAAAATCAAATTCTATCGATGAATTGGAGGTATTATGGAAGAGATTGCTCTTTTTACAAATCAAGGTTTGTATTTCATCTTCAAGTGGATACATTTCCTCGCAGGCGTTGCCTGGATCGGCCTACTTTGGTACATTAACTTCGTACAAGGATCTTTCTTCGCTGAGACGGATGCGGATACGAAGAAAAAAGCGACTCAACAACTGGTTCCGCGAGTACTATGGTGGTTCCGTTGGGGCGCCATGTTCACGTTCTTAAGCGGTTGGACGATGATCGGTATTTCTCTTTATAATGGAACGACTCTATCTTCCGGTCAATGGCTCGCGATCATTCTTGGCGGCGGTCTTTTAGGTTCTCTAATGTGGTTTAATGTTTGGTTTGTGATTTGGCCTGCTCAAAAAGTTGTGATTGCGGCCGCAAAAGGTGAAACTGCAGAGAATCCAGCTCCGAGAGCCGCGAGAGGTCTTCTCGCTTCTAGAACGAACACCTTGTTGTCCATTCCTATGTTATTTCTCATGGGCGCGGCGAGAAACTTAACGGTTTCCGTGGACGTTACAAGTTCGGAAGCCCATACGTTTTTGGGAGTGATTCTGGTTCTTCTCGCATTGGTTGAAACCAACGCGTTAACCGCAACACCGGAGAGCGCTACTTTTAAGCCGATTAAAACCGTAAAAGGTGTAATTACGTCCGGGTTTGTTTTGACCTTAGTCATTTACATTCTTCTTGAGGTCCTTCTCTAAATCGATGGGAAGAATAAGAATTCGAGGCGGAATTTTCCGCCTCCTGTTTTTCTTCGTAACTGCGACTTTGGTCCTTGCGAACTGTAAGGAAGAGAATCTGACTCCGGAACAAAAGTTACTGAGTCAAGGAAAAGGTTTGTATGTGGCGAATTGTTCGGCCTGTCACAATCAAAATCCTGCGCTAGATGGTGCGGTCGGACCGGCGGTCAAGGGCTCTCATTTTGAACTCTTAAAGGCAAGAATTGTGAGTGGAACGTATCCGCCAGGATATACGCCGAAACGTCCGAGCCAGTTGATGACTCGTCTTCCACTCAATGACGAGCAGATTCGTAGTATCGAAGCGTATCTAAACGCTCCATAAAGAAATTTTACATTGGGAACGAGAAAATCATTCCCAATGTCCTCTTCAATCCTTCCGAAATCTTATCGATTTCTGCGTTTCGAATTTTCCGAATATTTTTTTGATAGATTTACAAACGTTATACGACGTATCTCAAAGAATGTGTTCGAAATGAACTCATTGAAAGTATTAGTTCCTACCGATAGAATCCCTTACGTTTCTCATGATATCCACAATCTGAGAATGAATTCTTCCATTTGATACGACGACTTCCGAATTTCCGGATAAGAATCTTTTTCCACCGAAGTCGGTTACCTTTCCACCAGCCTCCGTAAGAATTACAGAACTTGCGACTGTGTCCCAGAGTTTAACGCCTTTTTCCCAGATTCCATCTAACAAACCTTCAGCTACCCAACAAGAATCGAGGACAAAAGATCCGGTTCTTCTCATCGATCGACCACAGCTGATAAACGCTGTGATGTCCGAGATCACTTCGTTTAATATTTCTTTTCTGTTTGTGGGGAAACTCGGTACGAGCATTGCACGAGCAAGAGATTCTGTATTCGAGACGTCGATTCGAAGTCCGTTTTTAAAAGCGCCTTGAGAAAGGATGGCGGAATATTTCGTATTCAACCCCGGGACAAAAACCACACCGGCAACCGGCGACTCTCTATGTTCTAATCCGATTGAAACACAATACAAAGGAATTCCTCGGACGAAGTTCATTGACCCGTCGATCGGATCTAAAACCCAACGAAAGGAATTGTTCCCTTCGTATCTGTAATTGTCTTCGGAGAGAATAGAATCGGAAGGAAAGTTTTGTCTGAGATATTCAACAATGAATTTTCCCATCATCTCGTCGGCCTTGTGAATTTGATCCTTTTCCTCCGCTTCCGTTGAAAAAGCGAATGCCTTTAGATCCTTCTGAAGTTTCAGCGCGGACTCGATAAAAATTCCGGATACAGATTGAACGGATTTGATCCTGCGTTTGACTTCCTCTAATGGAAAGTCAATGGGAGGGGCAAGTGGTTGGTCCATGGGTTTCTCTTCAAAAAAAGATTACTTTCGTTTTAGGATTTTCCAAAGCATATTACCGGAGGAAGTTACGTCCCGTTCCGTTCCAATAGAACGAAGCCAAATATGCAAAGGTTCCTGTATTACTGAATCTATAGTCATGCTTTCCGGTGACAATAAAAGATCAATCAAATGCCGTATGTTCTGAAATTGGCTAAAAATTCTTTCTTGAGAACTCTCCAGAAACCGCGAGCTGATAGATTGAAATTCAACGTCGATCGGCTCAAAGACCTTTCCAGGTTGCCAGACTTCCTTTGTTATATTTAGAAGTGTATGAATTGCAGTGATTTGTTTCGAATAATCTACGTCGTCGAAAAGTTCCGAATAAGTATGTTGGATCTTATTGAAGGCGGGAATTGTATCGACGTCCACCATAAATTCTGTCTCTTTATATTGTCGTGTTACGAAATCGACGATCTGTCCGTCCTTGTGCTCTAAATTCTCCAAAGGGAGAATTCGCGCTAAGAAATAAATTTTTTGAGTCCGAACGGAAGCGGTTTTTCCCTGCGCGGGTTGTTTTACGAACATCGAGGAAGGTGCACCGCCGAGATAGGAAAGAATGAAACTCACAACAAAGATAAATTTTTTGTCTTCATTCTCCTTTGAATATGGGAGAGGCTTAACTAGGAACAACTGATTCGAATTCTTCTTTGGTTTCGCTTCTGGGAGAACATGACAACCTGCGATCAATTCCGGAATGAGTTGTTCTATCTGGATAAGGAACTCTTTTGCCGCTGAGAATTCGACTCCGTAAACCGAAGTAGGAGGAAGAATATAACTGTCTTCGAATTGCAAGAACGGCGTATGCAAGTTGTCCACGAATATTTCGTGATGACGATTGCTTCCGGAAACGGAGGCGAGGATACGATTCAGTTCCTCGACTTGATTTAGCTCCAAGAAATTCTTTCCTTTTTGAGTTCGCTTAACAATTTTCCGATCTCATCTTTTCTTTGGTATGATTCTGACTTCATAGGGATTCAGGATTTTCAGACCAGCCAAATTCTTTTTGCCGGAATGATTGATATAAATTTCGTAATTTTGATTTCTTCCAGTTCGGTTTAATTTTTCAACGGTAGGACCGTAAAAAGTAAACGGAATTTTCGCCTCTCTTAAAATTCGACGATAGAGAAGCATAAAACTCAATGGTTCTAACGAAGCACCGACGTAAATTACTCTTCCTTTATGATAAGAATTGGCGGTAATTATAGGTTGCCCCTTATAGAATTTTCTCTTATCGGTATAACGGGCCCATACGTCAGCGGTCGTTGGCTCTAAGATTTCGCAAATCTTGGAACAAGTTCCCGGAAAAAAGCGAAACTTAAACTTCACTTTTTGATTTCCGACCGCTTCGAATTTTCTTACTCTTACTCCGGCCATTTCCGCAAAAGGTCCGGGAATTTGAGAATCGTACATCCAGCCGTTCAAATCTTTTGCGCCTGTTCTATATCCTAAAACGAGAGTACCCCCTTCCTTTACGAAGCTTTCCAATTTTTGAAAGACGGAATCGTTTACCATCGTGTACATCGGAAGTATGATGATCTTATAATCTTTGAAGTCGATTTTGGAGGCGGGGCGAAAGTGGGTGTTTACGTTGAGAACGTTCATCCCGGAAAACCAAGTCGCCATTTCGACGTCATAGCCAAGTTGAGCCCAAGGAACCGGTGAATACTTTAGTCCTGTTGAAATCGGTTGATGTTTCCAATTTCGAGCGTTCTCAATGTCATGCACGACGGCAACATCAGCTGGGAATAATTCTTCCACGAAGTCATCCGCGTATTCACCGATTTCTTCGATTCCTTTTTGTAGTTCGAAGTACCGTTCCGTTTTATTCTTATCGTGATCCAAAATTCCGTAACAGAGTTGTTCCTGTCCGAAGCGCGCGGTGCGGTAGCGAAAAAAATAAATCGCGTTCGAGCCGTGAGCGATGGAATGTTTCATCCAGAGTTTTGTTTGTCCCGGAGCGGGAAGATATCCTAAAAGATCGTGTCCTTGGAAGCCGGATATTTGTTCCATAACGGTGAATGGAAGATTCTTCAAACCCCGATTGTACTGTTGCATCGCCGCGATAAAAGGATGTGGGAACGGTTCTTCTTGTTCTCCCCAAGTGGGATAATTATCCCAAGAAATATAATCCAGGTATGTTGCAAGTTCTGCCATATCGACGATGGGAAGAAAAGGGGATGGATAAAGATTTGTTGTAAGAGGCCTTCCAACTGAAAATTTTCTTAGAATCTGTGCTTGGAGTTTTACGAAATCAAGGATCGTATCGGAATGAAATCGATAGAAGTCCTGGATCATGGAAGGATGGAAGTTACTAGAAATATGAGCGCCTGGAATCGGAATCTCTTCGAATGAATTGTATAAGACTCCCCAGAAAACGTTCCCCCAAGTTTCATTCAGTTTTTGAATCGTCTTGTATTTATTCTTCAACCAAACACGGAACGCTTTCAAAGAGATTTCCGAATGATCGATATCCGAACCTTCGTGACCGATTTCATTGTCGATTTGCCAACCGATCACGGCGGGGTGGTTCCCAAAATGTTTGGCCATAGCGGTAACGATTTTTTGGGACGCCTTTCTATAGTTCGGAGATGAGAAACAGGCCTGCCTTCTTGTTCCGATCGTCCGTTTGATTCCGTCTCTTTCCTGAATTATGTCTGGAAATTTTTTTGCCAACCATGGTGGGAACGTTGCGGTCGGAGTCCCTAAGATCGCAGTCATACCGTTCTTTTGAATGAGATTTAAGATTTTGTCAAAAAAGGAGAAGTCGTATTTTCCTTCTCTCGGTTCCATAAGTGCCCAGCCGAATTCGGCGAGACGGACCGAAGAAATACCCATCTCCTTCATGATTCGAATGTCTTCTTCCCAATCTTTTTGCGTCCATTGCTCAGGGTAATAGTCTGCACCGAATATCATTCCGATCTCCTTTTCGTTCCGGAAAGTGATTTCAAAGGATGGGTTCAATCTGAAAAGAAAGAAAACCGCAAATCTCGGAAGTCTAAAAGAAAAAATACTGTCTTTTCCCGTGAAAGTCTGAGAGGATACAAATGACGTAGAGATTATTTTACTTCTGCGCGTAACCGAATTCTCAGTTACTCCACCACAGAAGGATTCCATGCACAACCAGGACTCACTGATATACGGAATTTTGCCGGATGTTCACTTCCGATATTCCGCTACGGAAATTTCATATTCTGTAACCGCGGCCTCCAATTTACATAATTTAGATGATTCCAATACGGAGCTTTTGGCGAGAGCTATGATCGGGGCATTCTTCCTCGCAGATCAAGTAAAAGAAGACACAAAGGTAAGCTTGCAGATTCAGTTTAACGAAGATTCTCCCATTCACTCGGTTCTTGCCTACAGTGATCGTAAAGGAAGAATGAAAGCGGTTTTAAGAGCCCGACCTGAAGAAGACATCGAACCCGGACAACTTATGGAAGACTATTCCGGAATCATGAAAGTCTTTCGTTGGAAAGATGGTGCTTGCATTTATCAGTCCGTGGTCCCGTATCAAAATCGGAGTTTTGAAGAAAATTTTCAAAACTATCTGAATAGCTCCGAACAGATTACCTGCTTTGTAACCATAATGATTCAAAAGATCGGCTTTCACTGGGACGTAAGGGGAATCTTACTTCAATCTCTTCCGGAAGCAAAAGAAGAACATATTCAGAAAATTGCAAGTCTCTCGGATGAGATCAATGAGAATGTGAGCGAATTCTTGGGGAAAGATATATACAATTGTTTAAATAAAATCGGGGAAGTGACTCGTTCGGCCGTTCAAATCTTAGAGGAAGGTCAGCCTGAGTTTCGTTGCGATTGTTCCGAAGATAAAATTCGGGAATTGATTCAGACCCTCGGTAAAGAAGAAGCAATGAATATATTGGAAGAAGTCGGTATGATAGAGGTCACGTGCGAATTTTGTACTTCCGTCTATCGTTTTGAAAAAGAAAGGGTGAACGAATTATTTTGAGGAAGAATTGAAACTCGAATTTCAGAAACTGAAACTGGAAGAATTAGACAAACCGGCTTATCTCCTTGCCTCCCTTATCGAAATCTCTTTGAAACAAAATTTATTTCCGGTTCTCCTAATGACCGGTTCTATGGGAGCCGGAAAGACAACGTTCACTTCAAAATTGGTAAGAAAAATTTCTCCGACGGCTAACGTAAATTCGCCGACTTACACTTTGATCAATCAATATCCGATTCCGGATCGAGAAGATTCTTTTTACCACTTTGATCTACACAGATTGAAAAGTCCGCAGGATCTGGATGATCTCGGGTTTGAAGAAATTTGGGGAAAAAGCGGTGTTTCCATCATCGAATGGTGGAAAATTGCCGAAGAGGATCTTCGTGATTTACCTCTGAAGATTGAAATCGATCTGCAGACAATTTCCGAAAATGAAAGAACAATTACATTCAAAAGTGATGATATGCTATCTTATCCGAAATTATACGAGATTTGGAAAAAAATGGAAGGAAATCCAGCATGAAAAGAATCCTATTCTTTGATGCAACGAACCAATGGGTCTTGGTCGAATCTTTCCTTCTTACCGATCCAGGCGACTTGGAAATTGTCTCTTCCTATTCGGGAATTCATCCGAGGGAATCGTCAAAGGTTCTCATTCAAGAGCTTCAGAATGTTCTCGGACAATCGAAATGGAATTCTCCGGATCTAATCGTCTGTGCACTTGGGCCGGGATCATTTACAGGCCTTCGTATTGCCGTAGCCACCGCGAGAAACTTGGCGCAACTTTGGAAAATCCCTGCAATCGGATTGGACAGCTTGAGGGTTTATACTTCATTTTATTTTCAAGAAGTTGGGGATCCAGTTCTTGTAGCGATCGAAGCAAAACAGAAAAAAATTTATTTCGCGATGGAAGATCGAAGAGGTTTTTTCGGTTCCATCGATATTAAACCCGATGATATAATGGAAAGAATTCCGGAAGATCGAGTACAAGCTTTTTTGACCTCTCAAAAATATTCGGACAACCCTGAATTCTATGCGGGAATTCCGATTTTAGAAAATTTACCTTCCGGTTCCGCGATTCTGAATCAAGAAAAAGATCAGATTGTTGAAGCGCTGAGATTTCCCGATCGATATCCTTATTGGAAGCTCGTTCCCAACTACGTACGCGGAACCTATGTCGATGAAAAGTCGACGGTATAGTTATTATGAATAAAAAGAAAAAACAAACAAATCATAAGAGGACAACTCCTCAACCGAAAAAGAAAACCTTCTCAAAATCCGAAAGACCGAAAAATGAAAGATCTTCCGGAAGATCGGACGGTTATAGAGAAAACGAAGTCGGTAAGAAAATTCTTAAGTACCTTCAATCCAGAGCGGGTTCTGTGATTTTATATAAGGATTTAACGGCTAAAATTCTCAGAGACGACAATCAAAATTCTTATGGAAAAAAAAGAGAAAAGTGGCAGATCCAAGAAAGGGAAAGAGAGATCTCGGAAGCCCTCCAGCTTTTGGAAACGGAAGGATTGATTGAATTAGAGAAAAAGAATATCATCGTCAACTCTAATCAAAAACTCCAAGGAACCATTTCGATCAGTAAACGCGGAGACGGTTTTGTAAAATTGGCTTCGGGAATGGAGATTTTTGTTCCCGGTCAATACACACAATCTGCGATTCAAGGCGATCTTGTAGAAGTCGAGCCTTATGGTATCGGTAAGAAAGGCCGGCTCGAAGGCGAAGTCTCGGAGATATTAAGAAGAGGTCGCGATCTCTATCGAATGATCATCACTGAGAAAGATCCTAAATTTATCTTTGGAAAACTTCTGGATATCGACGGCGAAGAAAAAGAAGGGTATCTTCTCCGAAAAACGATTCTTACCGATCTTCAGGATGAAATCAAATCGGGCGACGTTCTGATCGTTAAGTTAAAAGAAGAAACGGAACACGAACGGAATCTCTACGAAGTCCAGTTTCTACGATTTGAATCGGACACAAAGGAAGATTTGGATTTGATGAGAATGCTTATGAAATACAATTACAGCATTCTTTATCCTGAAAATATCACTCTCGAACTTCCTGAAGAGGTGGATGAAAGCAATGTGGACGATTGGAAATCCAGGGTCGATCTTCGAGAATTAAAATGTATTACCATCGACGGTGAATATTCCAAAGACTTTGACGACGCGATCAGCTTTATCGAAGAAAAGAATAAAATTCGTTTTTATGTTCATATAGCGGACGTTTCGCATTATGTACGATTGGGGACGGAGCTTGACGAGGAAGCTTACAATCGTGCGACTTCGGTTTATCTAGGAAGCAGAGTTGTCCCTATGTTGCCGCCGGAACTCTCTGAAAATCTTTGTTCCTTGGTAGCGGGCAAGAATCGATTGGCCTTTACCGTTGAAATGGAAGCGGATTGGAAGGGAAAGATCACGAACGCGAAATTTTACAAAAGCGTTATCAAGGTCGCGGAACGTTATACGTACAATCGGGCCGAATCCGAAATTCTTTCCGGCGATACAAAGAATTGGATCTACCGTATGAACGAATTTGCAAAAGTTCTTCGAGCACAAAGAGTTGCAAACGGTAGAGTCGACCTAAATCTAAAAGAGAATAAAGTTGTAACGGATTCCGAACACAACGTGATCGAAATTGCGGTGCAAGATCGACTTCAAGCACACATTCTTATAGAAGAGTTTATGCTTTCCGCAAATATCAAAGTCGCGGAATTCATTCGAAAAAAGAAACAACCGACTTTATACCGCGTTCACGAACCGATGGACGACGAAAAAATCGAATCTCTCAACGCATTCTTAAAATTGAATGGAGTTAAAACCCTGCTGAAAGATTCGAGCTATAAATCCATCAGTGCAGTTCTAAAAGATTTGGAAGGTAAGTCCGCGGAAAGATTGTTTAACATGTTCTTACTTAGAACGTTCATGCAGGCGTATTACTCCGGAGAGCATTTAGGGCATTGGGGTTTGGGTTTTGAAGACTATTGTCATTTCACTTCTCCGATACGAAGATATCCGGACCTTATCTGTCACCGTGTTTTGCAGAACATTCTTATCTGGAAAAAACCGCTGTATACTCCGGATGATATGATCACCGCGGGACTTCACTGTTCTCACCAAGAACGAAAGGCCACGGATTCGGAAAGAGACTATTACAAACTTAAGGCTTGTCGTTATCTGGAAAAAACCGGAATCAAAGAATTTTCCGCCACAATTACAGGTTGTAAACCGTTCGTCGTTTTTGTGGATTTGGAAAATCCGATGGTCGACGCTTGTTTACTTTCTTCGGAATTTACGGACGAGGGTGAGATTCGAATGGATACCGATTTCTCCTTCTATTCTAAGAAGTTTACCAAGATTTATACTCTCGGAGATAAAGTAGAAGTGGAATTGGATCGTATCGACTATGAAGAGATTAAGATCTTCGTGAAAATGAAGAAATTCCAGAAGAAATTATAGACAAGTTCTTTTATCTCCTGTATCACTGCGGATCGGGAGCGCTTTTAATCAAAGTTCGTCACGAACGGAACGTTTTTCGCGTCTCTCATACGATTTGTTATATATAAAACCGTAACGCAGTTTCGCGTACGGGAGGTGAACTTGGAGAAGTTTCTACAAGAACCGATTCCTAGGAGTCGGTTTCTAAAATTAAGTCTGAAATTTTTGGCGATCACTGCCTTTGTTCTTCCGGGATTGAGCGCGTGTTCTACGGGATCGATTCCTCGTCTACGCGGTTTAAAAGAAGATCAGTATCTTTCCTTTAAATCGCTCGGAGAAGTTTTTCTTCAAGGGAATCCGATCTCTGATTTTGATTTGGGCGTCGCTATGGATGATTACATTTACGGCCACCCAACTCCGATCGATACGGAAGATGTTCTTCTTCTCTTGGGTCTGATTCCGGCCTCCAGACTCGCATCCTTAGCTCTTGATTTTTCATTTACGCCGATGATCGCATTGAACGTAGAAGAAAGAGAAAAGCGTCTCTTGTCTTGGAAAAATTCTTCTCTGAATCTCAAACGAGGAGCCTATTCTATTATGCGACAAATCGCATTCTTCCTCGTTTCAAAAGACAAACGAATCCAAAAATTAGCAGGATATGAGGCGTAACGATGAGCGGAATTCCAGCGGCAAATGACAAGATCATAACTCCGAAGAAACACAAAGAAATCATTGAAAAGGAAAATCTCAAAGACGGAATTTGGGAATTAAAAGCCGAAGCCGTTGTTATCGGATCCGGCGCCGGCGGTGCGGTCGCGGCGGCAACACTCGCAAAGAAGGGTTGGAAAGTCGTTTTGATCGAAGAGGGTTCTTATTTTACTCCCGCGCAATTTACGAGTGAAGAGTTCCTTTCATCCGCAAGACTTTATAGAGACGCGGGCTTTATCGTGACGGAAGAACAGACTCTGAGTATTCTTCAAGGAAGAACGGTTGGAGGTTCTACAACAGTCAATTGGCAGACTTCTTTATATCCTCCCGATTACGTAACCGCAGAATGGGACCGAAGATTCGGTTTGAAGGGTTACTCCAGACAAGATATGGATCCGTATGTTTCTTCCGTTCATGAACGACTGGGTGTACATCCGGTGCCTGAAAATTTAATCAATCCAAATAACAATACTTTGATGAAGGGCGGTAAAGCGTTAGGCCTTCATCCCGAGGTATTGAATAATAACAACAGAGGTTGTATCGGTTTAGGAAGATGCGGATTGGGATGTCCGATCAATGCGAAACAATCCATGTTTCTGACGTATATTCCGGATGCGATCGAAGCGGGTGCTACTGTTATCGCAAATATGAAAGCGAAAGTCATTCACGATGGACCAATGAAAGTTGTGGTTGCCGAGTTTACACCCGATGCGTATGAAAAAGCACCGGATCAAGTGATTCAAAAAATCAAAATCTCCGCACCCGTGGTTATCGTTAGCGCCGGCGCGATCGAAGGACCAGCTCTTTTGCAACGATCCGGTTTAGGAAATGATTGGGTCGGAAGAAATTTGAAAGTTCATCCTACTTGTTCGATCTTTGCCATCTTTGACGAGAAAATTAATATGTTCTCAGGTCCGCCTCAATCGGCCGTGATCAAAGACGGTCATAATCAAGAGAACACGGGATACGGTTTTTGGTTAGAAGTGGCTCCTTTTCGTCCGACATTGGCGGCTTCTTTGATTCCATTCTACGGCCCGAAACAATTCGAAATGATTTCTAAATATCCGAACATGAGCGCAGGAATCGTACTTGTAAGAGACGGTGCCGACGGGGAAGCGAATGCTTCCGTAAAATGGACGTTAGGTTCTAGAAAAGTTTATTTCGAACTTACGCCTGGGGACGGGAAGAATATGCTCCGCGGATTGAAAATGCTTGCGGAAGTACAAGCCGCGGCGGGAGCGAAAGAATTGATTTTCCCATTCCCGGATATGCAAGAACCAGTTAAGGTGGATAAGAATACAAACTTTGACTGGGTTTTGGAAAAGAAATTCAACCCAGGAAGTTTGCTTGTCGGCTCGGCGCACCCTCATGGATCGATTCAGGCGGCGGATTCTCCTGAAAAAGGGGCCGTAGATCCGAGTCTGGAATTGTACGGGCACAAAAATATTTTTGTGATCGATGCCTCCGTCTACCCAACCGGACTTTCCGTAAATCCGCAGATTACGACGATGAGTTTTGCTTTGCGGGCTTCCGAGGCGCTTGCGTCCAAAAAGCAGGAAAAATTAGGAAATTTATTATAAACCGGGGCGGAGAGGGGTCGCAAATTCACTTTTAAAAAAGACTTCCTCTCTGAAACTGGTCCTATGGGCTTCCGGATTCTCCTTCTTTCTATTCTTTTTAGCTTTGTTTCAGGTCCGCTTTTTGCGGATTTGAAAGAAGGAAAGAAAGCGTACGCAAGAAAGGATTTTGCCAAAGCGATCGACGAATTTCAAAAGTTCAACAATGGGAACCCTTCTTCCGGCGAAGCCTGGATGTATATGGGCTATATTTATGAGTATCGAAGAGATTACCCGAAGTCGATTCAAAGTTTTAAGAAGGCAGTAAATCTCAATCTTCCTAAAAAAGATCTCGTCAACTGTTATCAAAAGATAATTCTCTATTACAATTACCAGAGAGATTATCAAGAGGTAATCGCCTACTCGAATCGTGTTTTAAGAATCGATCCGGATTTGACTCATATCCAAAAGATTCGAACGACGGCTGAAGAAAGACTTTCTTCCGGACACGTCGTCCACAGTAAGCCGAAGCGCCATCACACCGAAGAAGTCGAATCTTCTGGTCCAAATTCGGAAGAAGACTACCAAAAAATTCTTACCAAAGAACCGGAGAATGAAACCGCGCGATGGAATCTTTCTTTAATCTATTCAAATCGTAAGGATTTCCAAAAGGCGGAATCTCTTTTAGAGGGATTAGTCAAAGATCATTCTGAAAAGCAGGACTATTTATATAAATACGGTGTGACATTGATTCGAAATGGGAAGTATTCGGAAGCGCTTCAAGTTTTGGACAAACTTGAAAGTAAAATCGATTCCGGAAATTCCAAGATGCTCTATTACGCAAACTTAAACCAAGCGGTTGCCTATCATAAAATGAAACGTTATGAAGAAGCCGCGAAATATTATCGAAAATCCTATTCTGCAAACGCCACCGTTCAACCTTTGATCGGCTTAACAAAATTAAAATACGAAGTTAAGGATTGTGAGAATTCGATCAAAACGGCGGAAAGGGCTTTGGAATTCGGAGAAAGAACTCACGAGATTCGAATGTATTTAGCCCTCTGCAAGATACAAAACAAGGAAGAGACCGAAGGTTATACGATTCTTAAAGAGATTGCATCCAAGTTGGAGAAAGATAATCCAGAATTTAAGAATCTGCCCGACGTTTATAATGACGGAATTTTAAAACTTGCTCGCTATTATACGAATCACGGCGAATACGATAAAGCCTTACGATACTTTCATTCCGTTCAATCTTCGGAAGAGGAAGAAAGAGAATACCGTTTTTACCTTGGTAAGGCTTATTTCTATACCGGAAAAATCGATCAAGCGATCTTAATGTTGGAAAAGGTAGGAGGTTCTTCCGGGGCTTACTATCTTTTAGCCAAATGTTATGCGAACAAAGACGATCTCGAAAGGACGATGGAATACATCCGTCTCGCGGCGAATATGAAACCTTCGATTTGGGCCGCGGCGGCCGAAGAAAAAGAGTTTGATCGCTTTAAGGAAAAATCTTCGTTTAAGAAATTCTTAGAATCGAAGGGATCCGAAAAAGATAAAAATCTCGATTCTCAAGCACTTGATAAAACCTAAGAAAACTATTTTTCGTTTCTAAGTTGAAACAACGATTTGAGGTCCACCTGTCCCGGCGCCTTAGGCTCTTCCAAACAACAATAAGTAAATGCGGAACCGAAGGATTCTGGGTAGATTCTCGAAAGCATTCCTATCGTTCCCATACAAATTCCCGTTAGGTGAACATTGTTTCTCTTATATTCATTTGAGACGTTACGAAAGGAAGAAAGGAATTCAGCCAATTCTTTTACCGACGTTGGAAAAACCGCAAATTTATAGATCAATGGAAGATGACTTTCAACCTTTTGCGTTTGATTTCGGTAAGAATCATTTTCAATCCAATCTCTAATTTCTTTCTCCGTTAAAATTCCGTCGAATTTATGAACGGACCGAATCAAACCGAAACCTTTGTTTGCATAAGCCTCGAATAACTCGTTAGGCCGGTTTAATTCCAAATCTAAATAGTGATCTTGTACTTGCAGTTGATTCGATATCTCTTGAAAATCGATTTCCGATGGATTCGATTTATTTTTTTGATCCGTGTCTCCGGCTTGCCTAAACGTAAAGATGCACTTTGCATTCAAACGGTTGATCTGAGTAGTCAGTTTTTCACTTAAGCCCTCTTTTGTAAAAAGATCGAGGCGTATTTCAATCCAATCACAATGGGGATGTTCATTTAAGAGAAAAAATTCTTCTTCGCTAACCGTTAAAACGATTTGAAATTCTCTTTTCATTCGGACTCAAAGACCCCTTTGTAAGAGATCATGAATCGATACGATTCCGATCAATATCCTTTTGTCATCGATGATCGGCGCGACGGAAATCGGATTCGGTCTTGATTCCATTTGTTTAAGAATTTCGTATGCGTTTTCGCCGGACTTAAAAAAGATCGGATTCGAATTCATCAGTTCTTTTGCGGTGATGGAAGAATCCAATCCGCCATCCTTTAACTTTTTGCGAATATCGAAATCTGTAATGATTCCAAGAAGTACACCATTCTCATCGGTAACGCCAGTTGCTCCTTGTCTTTTAACCGTGATCTCGGTTAATATCCGTTCCAGGTTGGAATCGGGAGAAATTCTCGCCAAATCCTTATCGCGGCGCATAACGTCGTCTATTTTGAGGCTAAGGCGTTTTCCCAATCTTCCCGCAGGATGATAAAGTGCAAAGTCTTCCTTCTTAAAATCCTTTAATTCCATAAGACACATCGCGATGGCATCGCCTAAAATGAGTGCGATCGTAGTACTGGAAGTTGGAGCCAGTTCAAGAGGACAGGCTTCCTTTAGAACGGGAGTAATTAAAACGACATCCGATTCTTTTGCCAATCTGGATTCTTCGTTTGCTGTCATCGCGATCAACTTTGCACCGATGTTTTTTATCGTTGGAATTAGGTTGAGAAGTTCTTCACTTTCACCGGATTTACCGATTGCGATGACCACGTCCTCACTCGCAATGATTCCTGCGTCTCCATGAGCGGCGTCCGCCGGATGGAGAAAAACAGACGGAGTCCCGGTCGAAGACAACGTGGACGAAATTTTTTTACCGACGTCTCCAGATTTACCGACTCCGATTACGATCAACTTTCCTTTTGATTGAAGAATGAGTTCGATCGCTTCCTTGATCGATGGATCCAGGTTTTTTCTGAAATACAAAATGGATTCTATCTCTGTATCGATTGCTTTGGTGATTTTTTCAAAAATTGGATCCAAGGTTTTCCTCCAGCCTTAACTTATCTATATCCAGAGTCACGGAAGTCATTAAATTCATTCCGGGGAATTTGACTATAATTTGCTCTTGGTTTTTTCTTTGAATGATTTCTGCGTGATATCCGGTGAACGGGCCTTCTTTGATTAAGACTTTTTTCCCCGGAGAAAGTTTCTCTTGCATCTCGACTTGGACCTTGTCAGGAAAGGATTCCAAAAAAGTACGCACAAGCTGGATATCTTCGTCGGGAATTACATATGGTTTTCCCGCATAAAAAACGAAATGGTGCGCACCGGGCAACTGAAGAACTTTGATTCGCTCTTCGGAAAAGGAAATCTTTACGAAAATATAGGAAGGATACATCGGTTCTTCGACGACCTTCCAACGATCGGACCACTTTTTTCTTTTCGAAAGCAAAGGAAGGAAACATTCAATCTTTCGTTCTTGAAAAAGTTTTTTGAGCTTTTTTTCAGCTCTTGGATTGGTATACAACGCATACCATTCGTTGGTATCAGAATTCTTTATCATCTACTTTAAACGAGACGGGAATGATTAACTTCGCGCCTTCTTCGAGATTGAATTTCCAGGTTCGTAGCGCTCTCTTAAATTCGACTTCAAAAATCGAATATTGGCAAGGTTGTAAAGTTTTTAGAATCTCCGCTTTACCGTCAGATTTTATCTCTACTTCCCAAGAACAATCTGATTCCAATCTCTGTTCCAGGGCCCCCTGTGGAAAGTGGATTTCGTTCTTAAATTCTTCAATTTCTCTTTCGAAGGTTCCTGAAACTTTTGAATTTTCCGAATGAGCCGATTTCGAATTCCTACCGTTCGAGTTGTTCGAAAGACTGAGCGACAGAGGAGGACTTCCTCCTTTTTTCAGAATAATTTTGAAATCAGAAATAAAGGGAGAATCCGGATTAGAAAATAGAATCAATGCAAAAATTAGAATATGAAAAAGACCGGAAACAATAAACGAAAGTTTCGTGCTCACATGTCCACCCTGTCAAGCAACGCCCAGAGAGCAATTCATACAATATTTAGAATTTTCTAAATCGAATCCATTTGATCAGAGTCGGAGTCATTTAAAATCTAACATGTGAAATAAAAAATAGTTGTCTTCACTTCGTAGATCTGAATTCTTACGATACTTCAAATCACCTTCGGTATAAAGGAAATAAGAAATGGAATGGTTTCAAGAACATCCTCAATTTGTTGAGATATTTTCAATCTTATTTACCTGTTCTTTCGTCGGCTGGATTACGAATTACATAGCCGTTCAAATGATCTTTTATCCGAACGAGTTCATCGGAATAGGTAGTTTCGGTTGGAAGGGTATCATTCCAAATCACGCGGTTAAGATGAGCAATCTCATAGCGAAAGTATTGACTTCGAAAGTTGTGCGTCCTCACGAATTGTATGAAAGAGTGGATCCGAAGCAAATCAATGAAGCGATTCGTGATATCATAAAAGAAAAATCGAGGGAAATTGTCGAAGATGTGATCGTTGCTGAAAACCGTGCCTTATGGGCTTTACTACCGAATTCTTTAAAAGAAGACTTAGAGAAAGAAATTCAAACGGAAATTCCGAAACAGATTGAACAAGTTTATAAATCCTTCGGTCAGGAATTAGATGAAGTTTTAGAATTGGATGAGATCATTCGTGTTTCGTTAAGCGGTGATAATACGAAATTTCTGGTGGAAATGTTTATGCGATGCGGCGGACCCGAGTTTGCATTTATTATCCGGTCCGGGATTTACTTTGGCTTTTTTATCGGACTGATTCAGGTTGGATTCATTAATTTTTTTAACCAATGGTGGACGATGCCGATTATGGGCGTTCTCGTAGGTTATTATACGAACTGGCTTGCCATTTTGATGATCTTTCATCCACTAGAACCGAAACAGTATTTTTTCATTCGATACCAAGGTCTTTTTCTCAAAAGACAAAAGGAAGTTTCAAAAGAATTCGCCGCGGTGATCGCATCTCGGGTGCTAAATCCGGAAAATTTAATCCGACTTATTTTTCTTGGGAAGGGAGGAGATTTGATTATCCAGTTAGTAATGGATAAGGCAAAGACAATGACGGAAGCGAAGTTAAAAGAAAAAGCCCCGTTCGCACCATTGATCCTTGGTTCGGAAAAAATAAATGAAGTAAAAAGAAAGATAGCGGACCATCTTTTGTGGATCATTCCTCAAGTTGCTGAACGAATTCAAAATTACATCACGGATTCTCTTCAAATTGAAAAAACTGTGGCAGATCGTCTGAGTGTGTTACCCGCCGAAGAATTTGAATCATTATTACATTCCGTTTTCAAAGAGGATGAAACGACTCTTATCATTCTCGGGGCACTTTTAGGCGGTTTCGTAGGTCTCATTCAGGCTTATCTTGTTTTTATGTCCTGAATCAACGCTGAACAAGCTAACCCTTTCTAATTATATTAGAATCTTATTAAGTAATAATTTTCCTTACTCTTTAAATCATTCCGATTCTAATTCAATCTGATCATTTTCTATTCGAAATCAAAATTCTCCTTTAAAGGAATGATTCTTTTTTGTGCGATGTAAATGAAAGGGTATTCGAATGAGAAAAAATCTTCCGGTCACAAATCGAGAAATTCAAATTCCGCCGAATGCGGTTCTGATCTCAAGAACCGATACAAAGGGTAGAATTTCCTACGTTAGTCAAGATTTCGCGAATGTTAGCGGCTTTTCCGAGGAAGAAATGTTAGGCGAACCCCACAATCTCATTCGACATCCCGATGTTCCTCCTTATGTTTATAAGGAAATGTGGGACACGATTCAAGGGGGAGATCCCTGGAACGGTGTCGTAAAAAATCGTGCGAAATCGGGAGACCATTACTGGGTAGATGCGACAATTACTCCGGTAATGAGCGACGGGATCGTAACGGGTTATATGTCCGTCCGAAAGAAGGCAACCGCCAAACAAATCGCGCGTGCTGAAATCCTGTTTAAGGAATTGCAAAATACGGATTCCATCATTTGGAAGACGAAGGTGAGTTTCCGCTCCTTACTGCAAAGATTAGGTCTTGCAGGCAAAATTCTTATCTATAGTTTACTCGTCTTTGTTCCGCTTTTGTTCGCCAATTTTGAATGGATAAACCAAGGGTTGATTTTTCTTCCTCTATTCGGAATTTCCTGCGGTACCCTTGGAATCCTTTTTCTCATTTTGACGATATTCGGATATCGAAAACGAATTCGCGAAATCATAGCGATTCAAAAGGAGATTGTGGCCGGTAACTTTTTAAAGGAAATTCCGGTTAGAAGGGAATATTCGGAAGTCACGGAAATTTATTCCACTCTTAGAGTTCTCGTGATAAGTGTTTGGGGGTTGCTTGTTCAAATCAAAGAGAACTTCGAGAAGAACAACGAGCTCTATAAGTATCTATCCTTATCTTCCGATAAATTTCAAAAGAGTACTCATTCTCAAGCGGCGTCCGTTGAAGAGACCGCGTCCGCGTCTCACGAACTCTCATCTACATTGGAAGAGATCGTAAAGTCGATTCAGTTTCAGTCTTCCGGTTTGGCGGCGATCAATGAAGGAATCGGAAAAGTAAACGAATCGATACAAAATGTTTCCAAATCGATGGATGGCCTATCTACTCAGACCTCTTCCGTAAAACAAAAAGCTTCGCAAAGTCAGGAAACGTTCGGAAGAGCAATACTTGCGATGGACGAAATCAAAGAATATTCCAATGGAATTTCGAAGATCATAGGAATCATAACTTCCATCTCGGAGAAGACAAATCTTCTGGCACTGAACGCATCGATAGAATCTGCAAGAGCCGGTGAAGCGGGAAAAGGATTCAGCGTTGTTGCAGAGGAGATTTCGAAACTTGCGGACCAAACTCGAAATTCTATCAAAGATATCGTCAGCCTTATCGGTAACACTACAAAGGCAGTAGATTTCGGAGCCGAAAAATTTCAAGAGTCCCTATCGATCGTAAAGGAATTAACCAATTACATCGGAGAGGTGAATTCTTCCGCAACCATCGTCACGGCATCTTTAGCGGCGCAGGCGGAAAAATTAAATGAAATTCGAAAGAATACGGATCAAGTAAACAAAATTGGTGAAACGGTAACGGAGTCTTCCCGCTTTCAAAAAGTTGCTTCAGAAGAAATCGCTTCCTCCATGCAAAATATTGCCGAAAATTCTGAATCGATCGCAAAGACATCGGAAGATATCAAACTCACTGTGGACGAATCGATTCAAAAGGCAATCAAGTTAAAGGATATTCTCAGGCACTTCAAAACCAGTTGAATTCAATGTAAATTAATAGATCAAATCCGTTCCTACAGACTCATTTTGTTTCTCTTGATTTGGAATTTTGCCGATAATCAAAGTGATGGAGAATCGATTCCTCAGACTTACGATTTTTATCTCGATTGCAATTACACTTTTTTCTTTTTGGGATCACCATCTTGTTCGTTATCTCAAAGACTTCATTGTTTTTATTCATGAGATCGGACATGCGATCGCGGCTCTCTTGACCGGTGGCACGGTTCATGCGATCGAACTCCATGGAAACGAATCCGGAGAGACGATTGCTATTCCAAGCTCCGGAAAAAGTTCTTTTATTTTCGTAGTTTCCGCCGGTTATTTGGGATCTTGTTTGATCGGCGGTTTCCTTTTGAATCGCGGCTTTTCCGGAAAGATGATTCGTCCGACTCTGATCTCTTTTGGCGCGATCCTACTTCTAATGACGATCTCCTATTCTAAACCCGGAAATCTTGCTCAATACACTGGAATTCTTTGGGGATTGGGTTTTGTTTTACTCGGACTCTTCAATCTTAAGATGAATCATTTTGTTCTGGTTTTTATCGGAACAAGTATCACGCTCTATAGCTTATACGACCTCCTGGACTTTACAGGGAACATCGTATTTACGGATGCCGGAATTATGGCGATGTGGATCACGGGTGCGAACCCTACTCAAAGTATTCCGAAATCAGTGATCGTCTTGGGATATTTGATTGCTCTCCTTTGGTCTTTTTTTAGTTTATCCATCATATTCGTCTCGGTGAAAAAAGTCTTCCAATCCGGAATACAAGATACGGAACTCTTACAAGAAGAAGACGCTTTCCACTTTCCCGAGGGAGCAAATGCAGAAACCCCTTTTCCGGGAGACGTAACGCCGGAAGTTATGGAATGGTTTTTCAGCAAAGGTCTCGATTTAAACGGAAAACCTTTGCCTGCAGAATTTTTGGAAAAAGAAGAATAATGATTAAAAAAAGAATACTTATTACCGGCGGAGCCGGATTTATTGGATCGCATCTTTGCAGTAAACTTTTGGACGAAGGCAATGAAGTTATCTGTCTCGATAACTTACATACTGGTAGAAAGAAAAATATCGAAGAACTCTTCAAACACCCTAAATTCGAATTCATAAGACATGATGTAACGGATCCGATCAAATTGGAAGTCGATCAGATTTACAATATGGCTTGTCCTGCAAGTCCCGTTCACTATCAATCGAACGCAATCAAAACCATAAAGACGAACGTTCTCGGAATGATGAATATGCTCGGACTCGCAAAAAGAGTAAAGGCAAGAATTCTTCAGGCATCGACAAGCGAAGTTTACGGCAATCCATTGGAACATCCTCAAAAAGAAACATATTGGGGAAATGTGAATCCGATCGGAATTCGAAGTTGTTATGACGAAGGAAAACGCGTCGCTGAAACTCTTTGTTTCGACTACGAGAGAAATCACGAGGTTGATATTCGTGTGATCCGTATTTTTAATACGTACGGGCCAAAGATGCTTCCCGACGATGGAAGAGTCGTAAGTAATTTTATCGTTCAAGCCTTGAAGAAAGAAGACATAACCATCTACGGAGATGGGGAACAAACCCGTTCTTTTTGTTATGTCGACGATCTCGTGGACGGGATTATACGTATGATGAACACGGAAGATTTTTCAGGTCCTGTGAATCTCGGAAACGATGGAGAATTTACTGTGAAAGAACTCGCCGAGTTGGTGCTGAAAGAAACAGGTTCTTCCTCCAAGATCATTCGTAAGCCTTTGCCTCAGGACGATCCTGCTCGAAGAAAACCCGACCTAACCTTAGCAAGACAACGATTGGGTTTCGAGCCTAAGGTTGCTCTTACCGAAGGAATTCGGAAAACGATCGAATACTTTAAAAATAACTTGGATTAAATTTACGCGAAGAAAATCTGGACGTACTTTGACGAAACGTGTCCGGAACACGCTATTTATCACCGGGAATAAATTATGAATATTGGAATTCTAAAAGAAGCTAAAGAAGAAACAAGAGTTTCCGTAACTCCTGATATTATCGACGCGTTGAAAAAAATCGGCGCAACCGTTTTAGTTGAAAAGGGCGCTGGTGAACAGTCCTATTATCACGACGAAGATTATAAAAAAGCGGGAGCCAGCTTAGTCTCTCGCCAAGATATCATCAGCAAATCTAATATCATCGTAAGTCTTCATCTTGCTGACCCTGCTACTCTTGCAAAAATTAAACCTGGAACAATCTATTTAGGAATGTTTCAACCTGCGATGAACGCGCCTACGATTCAAAAACTTGCCTCAAAAAAAGTGGATGTCCTGAGTTTGGACGCGATTGCGAGAATTACGAGAGCGCAGTCGATGGACGTTCTTTCTTCGCAAGCAACTGTCGCGGGTTATAAAGCAGTTCTTCTTGCCGCAACACATTTAGCGAGATTCTTTCCAATGCTAACGACCGCGGCTGGAACCATCACGCCGGCTTCCGTTCTGATTATCGGTGCAGGCGTTGCCGGTCTCCAAGCGATCGCCTCTTCCAGAAGATTAGGGGCCGTCGTCGACGTATTCGATACTCGACCGGAAGTAAAAGAACAAGTCCAGTCTCTAGGTGCGAAATTCGTGGAAGTAGAAGGTGCGCAACATTCTGCGGCGGCCGGTGGGTATGCGGTGGAACAAACCGAAGAATACAAAAAACGCCAACAAGAAGCGATTGATAAGTTTGCTCAAAGAGCGGACGTAATCATCACAACCGCTTTGATTCCAGGCAGAAAAGCGCCTTTATTGATTACTAAGAAAATCGTAGACAATATGAAATCGGGTTCCGTAGTCGTGGACCTAGCTTCTTCCATGGGCGGGAATTGTGAATATACGAAACACGGTCAGAACGTGATCACTCCGAAAGGTGTTACCGTGATCGGTCATAAGAATTTGGCAGGATCCATTCCAAACGATGCTTCTAAAATGTTCAGTAAGAACGTTCTGAACTTTTTGAAGTTATTGATTAAGGAAAAGAAAATCAACTTGGACCTGAATGACGAGATTCTTTCTTCCACAACGATTACTCATGGTGGAGAAATTCGTCACAAGCTTACGTTAGATGCACTTGGATCGAAATCAAGCACAGCAAAACCTAAGAAGAGCGCTCCCAAAAAATAATCCCAATGCTCCAAAGATGGATCCGATGATCCATCCGCCGATCACGTCGCTCACGAAGTGATGGAGTGAAAGCAACCTTCCAAATCCGGCTAAGAAACTAATCAGAATCAAGGCCGGAGAAAATTTAAATAAAAAGACAAGAATCAAAACCGCAGTCATCGAGTTTGCGGCGTGCGCGGACGGAAACGAATGTTTCATATCCGGATTTGAATCCACTTTGCCGGCGACGGTAATCAGAGGTCTTTTTCTCGCGATTAACTTTTTTAAGAATAAAACAAATCGATCATTCGCATACGTTACGGTTCCTGTAAATAAGAGGACCCAATACCAAGCGATAGGTAAATCATTCTTTAAGAATAAGAAAGGAAGGAGAATAATAAGAAACACTTCTCCACGATTGATTTTGGAAAGAATATGACTCAGCCCGGGATTGTGCAAATTCGCACGGATCCAAGTTGAAAGTGAAAAGTCGATCTTATCTACGAGTTGTATCAAAGTTGAAAATCTTTTTTCAGAATTTCGGAAAGCCCTTTTCGCGGGAGATTTTTCTGTTCTCCGGAAACCAAATCTTTTATCTGGACGGATTCCGATTGAATTTCCGATTCTCCGAGGAACAACACATAACGATAACCTTTTTTTTCCGCGACCTGAATTTGTTTTCCGATCTTTGCGGAATCTAACATCGTTTCGGTGAGGATTCCATTCTCACGAAGTTCCTTTGAAAGTTTAGAGGTTTCTAAGAATAAGGATTCATCCATAATAGGAAGGAACACTGTAGTTTGCCTTCCTAAGTCAGGAATTAAATTGTGGCCTTCGAGAAAATTCTTAAGAGTCACGTCGCCTAACCCGAATCCGATTCCGGAAAGTTGCTCTTTCGAAAACAATCCGATTAAGTTATCGTATCGACCTCCACCGTAAAGAGATCGTCTATTTTCCGGGTTCGTATCAAAAACTTCAAAAATACAACCGGTATAATAATCAAATCCTCGAATGATAGACGGGTCGAAGGTCAGTTGTTTTCCAACTCCCAGTTCACCTAATTCGTGAAAGAGATTTCTAATAAAAGAAACCGATTCCGAATCAATGCCTGGGATTTCCGAAACATTCTCCAAGGTGGAAGAGAGATAACTTTCAATCAGTGGGAGTTGTTTCGGCGCATCGTTTAAGAGGGGACGAATTTCCGCCTCGAACGCTTCCACGGAAATTTTGGACTTTTTATCCAAGAGTTTGGAAACCCCGTGAACTTGATCGTCATTTAATTTCAAGGTAGTTTTCAAAAAGCTATCAAGAAGCTTTCTATGCGAAACCTTAATCTGATAACTTCCTTCAGGTGCGCCGAATTTTTTCAGAATAGAATCCGCTATCAGCAAAATCTCGACTTCGGCGCGATAGGTATCCACTCCGAACAAATCTACGTTTAATTGCCAGTGTTCTCTCAGTCTCCCTTTTCCGGGTTGTTCATAACGCCATAAATTCGGGATGGAAAACCAGCGAACCGGTCTCGGCAGATTGCGGAGATTTCCGGCTACCATTCTGGCGAGAGTCGGAGTCATTTCAGGACGAATCGCAACTCTTCTCTCGCCCTTATCTATAAAATCGTATAATTGACGTTCTACGATTTCCTCTCCGCTTTTGGCTTTGTAGAGATCGAAAGATTCTAGGATAGGACCGTCGTATTCTTGGTAACCAAAAGAAAGAACGGTCTCGCGCATTACGGAAAACATCCAGTTGCGAAGACGCATCTCTTCAGGATAAAAGTCTCTGGTCCCTTTGTACGGGGCTGTTGTTAAAAAGTTCTTCTGATTTTCCAAGGCAAATTACTGAGTCTTAATGAAGTTCATATTTTTCTTCAATAGAGTCATATTTGCCTTAGCATCATTGGAGCCAACTATTTCTGCGCCCACGTGGTAGATTTCTCCGACCTGAAAAATATGTCGGATATGAAACGCAAACCGCAACGGCGCCTGCATCTTAAAAGTAATGTCCGCCGTAAAAGACGGTTTGTGTAAAAAGGATTCGATCAATTGTGACTCTGTCACTTCCAGAAGAATTCCACCTTCCGAAATATTGAGGACATTTTGCTTGATGTCCAAGGCTTTGGTATTGGAATCACCCATTCGAGAGTTAAAAATTTCCTCCATTTCAAGGTAAAGAGGAACTACTTTTTCCGATACCGGCCCATCACTGGATTCGATCACGCCCATGGCAAAAATTTGAGATTCCCCACCACTCTTAAAAAGAATCGGGAAAATCAAAAGGGACCGAACTTTACTGCTCTTGAAGAATCGAATTCGTTCTTCTAAGATCAATTCCTCTTGAAGAACTTGTTTTACCGGCAGTAAATCTAATTCTGCGAGTTCGTTCGAGACGTCCGACGCCATCGTGTTTGTATCGCTGATGTAGATCGGCTTTTTATGCTTCATCACCAATTCTTCTTCCGGTGAACGTTCTTCCGAAGAATTGAAAATTAAATGTGCGCTTGGGTAGATCTGTTTTATTTTCCGGTTGAGATCGTTGAGAATGATCTGACCTGAAGTGCCCAATACTTTTTTGATTTCCAATTCCTTTCGCGGAATCAGAAACTTATGTGCGACGACTTTGCCGATCAGTCCCTCGATTCTGGGAGACATTCTTTGGGTTTTTGCGATCTTTGCAAAGACGGGTTTGCACACGATCTGCAAATCGTTTTTCTCTACGACTTGAAATCCGATTTCGATATGTTTTGATAGAGTTCTGTATAATACGAGTTCATTGTCCAAATTCGTTAATGAAGAATCGATCGGAAAGACGAACGTTCCGTCTTCTCTGATTTCCATCGGCTTTAGTTCTTGGTGGAACGGTGATTCCTTTACCAACAATCCCTGAAAGTGGATGTATTCCTTTAGGATATATTTTATTTTATTCAAGTCCTCGATGGTTTCCCAAGATCGAGGAGCCTGCAAATATTTTTGATACATTACGTTCATGAAAACTCCTTAGAGTTTCCGAAAACCAACTCTTCTGTTTTTTGATCTTCCAGTTTCTGTTTCATTTTCTGCATCCGGTTGTGAATACCAATAGGCCCTTGCTTTGATTCTCTTCTCTGAAATTCCTTTCGAAATGAGATATTCATATACGTTACGAGCTCTTTTGGCGCTTAACCTCGTGTTGTATTCCTTAGAGGCAACGTTATCCGTGTGTCCCCCAATTTCAATTTTATCGGACGCATTTTTCACCAGATAGTCTACAAGAGGATCTAATAACTTTTTATTCTCTTCCGTGATTTTTGTTTTATTAAATTCGAAATAAATGCGTAGATTATAGATCGGATCTACGTCCTTCTCGGCTTTAAGAAAAATTGTAACGGTTCCATTTTTGGAAATATTTTTTTGACTGATGTTCACACTTTCAGAAATATATTTCGGTGCAATCGCAAATAATTCGAAATCGGATTCGGGCAATTTATTTACTAAAAAGGATTTTTTATCCGATTCTTGAATCAGATTTTCCCCTTTGCGATTCATTGGTGTAAAAAGTGTTACTTTTGCATCTTGGAGAATTTCTTTCGTCTTTTCATCGGCAACGACCACTCTTAATCCTGAAACGGTGTTTAGCTGATTGTTAGTAACGGGAGGTTCTTCTTTCTTTGTATTTTCTTCCGCTTTCCCTTCTCCCGTTTTGATCGGGAGTAAGACATAAGTCCGATAAACTTTTCGATCCTTTCCGATGTTTCCACGGAGATCGAGAATGTCTTCTTGCGGGTGGAATCCCGGTGAACTGATTTCTACTTTATAAATTTTACCCGTTTGAAGCGTAGTGGCGAAGTTAGACGGTTTTCCCTTAGTAAGATCGCCTCCGATTCTTTTCGAGGTGATAACGACCGCCGGCTTATTCCCGTCGTAAATTTTAAGCGTGGAATCGAGGCCGATCATCGTTTTTTCCGATCCGTCTAAGACCAGACCTTTGAAGTTGAGATTATAAGAATTTCGAAGCGATTCCGGAACCTGAAATCGATATATATCAAACTGTCCTTCACCGCCGGTTCGATTGGAAGAAATATAGGCCCAGATTCCGTCCTGATCAAAGCTAATGCCTTCGTTATCAAAGCCTTCCCATTTTTCAGAATTGAAAGGTTTTGGTAAGAGAAGAAGAGAGGATTGATCCACCTTGGGTATTAAGGACTCCGTGGTTTTTATCACGGGCGTTTCTTCGACGTCTTCTTCGTCCTCGAGCATGTTGTCTAACGCGGATTTGTATCTTAAGAAAATTCGATAAATCTTAAACTTCTTTCTTTCATCTTCCCGATTGGAACTGAAATAGAGCTGTTCTCCGTCTTGATGAATAAAAGGAAGAATTTCGCTTTCGGAAGAATTCAGAGGAGAACCTAAGTTTTTCGGTTGTGACCAGGTTCCATTCTTACTATTTCGAACGGAAATCCAGAGATCGAAATCACCGTAACCTCCTGGACGATCCGAAGAAAAAATCAGAAAGGTTCCATCGGGAGAAATGGCCGGCATCTTATCGTTGAAGTTGGAGTTGATTTCGCTCAAGTGCTCCGGATCGCTCCAGCGTCCGGTCTTTTTATCCTTGATCGTACGATAAATATTCAAACCTTCGAAACCTGTTCGGTTTACAGAGGGATTGAGAGTGGAAGTAAAATAAATTTCAGAAGGTGCTTGATTTGCGTCGAATAAAATCGAGATTCCACCTTCAAACGCATTTGAGTTGAAGAGGTTCGGCTTACGAACGCCGGCGGTAGGCGCTCGTCTTAATTCTTCTCGAATGTTTTGATTCATGTTTACAGGCTTCGTCCATTCCGCCGGAACTTCCCTATCAAGATATTGAACGTTTTCGGAGATCCAAATATCCATTCCACCTTCGCCACCGGGACGATTGGATTGGAATACGATGTACTTTCCATCCGGACTAATCAGAGGATTGTATTCGTCATTTTGTGTGTTGAGCGGAGGCCCGAATTGTTTTTCCGGTAAGTCCGGAAGTGGTTGTGAAAAAATTGGAGAGAGACCGCAAAGAAATATATAGAATAAGAATTTAGAAAAAGTACGCATGAATTACTCCAAAAAGAAAGTCGAAGAGGTGCCGTTTTTAGTTTAATTTCAGGATCTCCTTTAAAGTATCGGTCTTGAACGAGAGTTTTTAAAGATGGAAACTAGCAAGGAACCGAATTCTTCCCAACATTCTCCGGTAATCTTCGGGGTTCTGAATATCACTGAAGATTCCTTTTCGGACGGCGGAAAATTTCTTACACTTCCGGCTTCCCAGGCGAAAGCGGAATCCTTGCTTTCTGAAGGTGCGGATGTAATCGATATCGGCGCTCAGTCTTCCAATGTTCAATCGGGCTTGGTCGGGCCGGAGATTGAGTGGACTCGGATGCACGCGCTGATTCCGAAATGGATCGAGAAGAAAATGCGAATCTCCGTCGATTCCTTTCAACCGGAAGTGATTCGAAAATCCTTGGAAGCGGGGGTTGAATTTATCAATCACATTCGAGGATTTGTGGATAAACAATCGATCTACGAGGCTTCCAAGTTCGCCGGAACGGATCGAAAGTTTGTGCTTATGTATTCTCACAATCATTCGAATCGTCCGGAAACATCTTCTCACCTAACAACGGAAAATGTTATCCGCGAGATTCGGTTATTTTTCAGAGATAGAAAAAAAGAAATGTTAGAATCGGGAATTTCTCCGGATCAATTGATTTTCGATCCTGGGATGGGCTTTTTCCTGAGTCCTGATTTCCAGATCAGTTTTGAAGTTCTTAAAAAAATAAAGACCCTTCAAGAAGAATTTTCACCGATGATGGTTTCCGTTACTAAGAAATCTTTTTTAGGAAATGCGCTCGGCGGCCTAGCGGTTTCAGAGAGGGAAATCGCGACAGTGATCGCGGAGCTTTATCTGTCTATTCAGAATATTGAATATATCAGAACTCACGAGCCCAAGAATCTAAAACAAGCACTTAAAATTTGGAGTTTACTTCATTCAGGGTAAGAATCTAACGTCCGACCTTGATATCTTCTACGGTTTTTTTCCCGGAAGAATTTAGAGTAGGTAGAATTTCCTCTTCGCGAATTTGAAGTCCTTTGTTTTGTAATCTTCGAATGTAGGGTTGAATGGGACTCAAATCGCTATTCGGATTGATCGATAATAGAACGCGTTTCCAAAGTTCCACGAACGCAAGGGTTTCCCTTTCTGAGTCGGGGCTTTTGCGAATCCATTCCATCGCATCGGAATAGTTTCGTTTTTCATAATATGCTTTCGCAATGTAATAACTCAGATCAGGGATTTTATCGTCCGTCGATTGAAGATTCATCGCAAACATCAGGAGATCATCCCATTTTTCCATATCGTGAGCGAGCAAGACCATAGATGCTCGGGCGTTTTTATGATACGGATTGATCTGAAGGATTCTTTCCAGATAGTAATATCCCTTTTCAAAATCCTGTTTTTCTAAAAAATACACGCTCAATTCTTCCCAAGAAACCAATTCCATCCCTGGAATTCTCGATTGAACGTCGAGAAGGAGAACCGTTTCTTCTTTTCGATTTTGAGAATTTAAAATTTTTCGAAGCTGTTGAATCTGATCTTTTTTCGCCGATTTCAAAAAGATTTCGATTTCCTCTTTTGCCGAATCGTATTCGTCGATGATAAAGTGCATTCTAAGCAGATTTGAAAAACAGATCGGATTGGAAGAAGAAAGTTTGAGACATTCTTTCCAAGAAAGTTCCGCGTCGTCCAAAAAGGAATTCTTCGCAAAAAGAATTCCTAAATTATTCTTATCTTCTGCGCTTGTCCCCTTGCCTCTAAATCCTCTAACGGACCAAAGGGAATTTACTTTTTCCAATTCGGCTTGAGAGAATTCAGCCGAGTTCATATACAAAAAAGAAACGTCCGTTTCTAAAACTTCGGCTTCCCGAATCGGATAAATACAATTGTTTAAAACTACGATCGTTATGAGGAGGGATAAATAACTTTTAGGATTCCGGAGCACCAGTTTCTTCCAATTGTTTCTGAGCATAGAGCATATACTTCAGAGCTCGTTCTTTATCACCATGGAACAAATACATGAGTGAAAGATCAAGTGCATCCTGAGGACTTGGAGGTGTGAAGTCTTCCGGATTCTCCTTACTCATCTCGAATTTGGAACGAAATTCTTCCAATTTGTTTTTTGTAAGCTTTTCCAAGGATTCAAAAAAGGCGACTTCCTCCGGATTTTTTTTGGATTCTTCTATCGCGTCCGAAAAACGAGTAAACCCTTTTGCTTGAGAAGTCGCTTGTTTGAGAATTTCGAAGGATTGTTTGAAGTTTCCAAGTCGAGTGTGAACCTCGGAAATCAAAACCTGCATCCGAGAATCCCCAGGATAGAGTTGATGCACTTTGCTTGCGATTTCGAGACATTCTTTCCAACGCTCTTTTTCAAAATGAAAGGTCGCCAATGCGGTTAGCGCCATTCGATTGTTCGGATCGATCCGAATCGCATTGTTTAAGTAGAGTTCTGTTTTCTCGTCTTTCTCCAACTGACGATAACAGTAGGCGAGAAGGATATGCGATTTTAAAAAACGCTTTTCGAGTTCGAGTGATTTTTTGAGAGAACGGATGGAGGTTTCGATTTCCCCCAATCGATAAAGTTCGACTCCGATATTATAGTAAAGCTCAGGAGTTTTGCCGACGGCGAGCGCTTCCTGGTAAACTTCGATCGCCTTTCTCGAATTCCCTTGTTTAGAATGGAGAGCTCCGAGATTTAAATATGATTTCTGATACTTAGGTTGTGCTTGGATGATTTTTTCGTAAAGCCGAATCGCCTCCGGGAATTTGCCTTCCTTTTCCAAGGAAAGAGCTTGATTGAAGATTCTACTGATATCGGTCCCGGTCATAAAAGAATTATCGGACCGAATTCTCTCACGGACAACTGAAAAAGTGGTAATGGAATTTTTCAAATCGACCGATTTATTAAGGGAATCACTAGGACCCGAGGGAACAATGAAACAAATAGCAATCTTAGTTGCCCTGATTATTTTTACATCTTGCGCATCCGTTGAGTCAAAACGGAGCGTCAGTGCGTCCGGAGATCCGTCCGAGATTTTCTTTGAAAAAGAAATCGCTCCGATGGATAGGGAATCCGGCTCAAACTCAGCTTCGCAAAAACCTGCGAGACGTTCTTTTGAAGAAGAACTGAACGTTGAAAAATACGCAAAGGCTCAACCTCCAGAAAAAACGAATTCTTCTTCCGGAGATTTTGATGAGATCGGAATGTCCTCTTGGTATGGTTCCAAATTCCATGGAAAACCGACCGCGAGCGGAGAGAAATTCGATAAGACAAAACTGACTGCGGCGCATCCGACTCTTCCACTCGGGTCCATCATCAAGGTTCAGAATTTAGAAAATCAAAAAGAAGTTTTAGTTCGTGTAAACGACCGAGGCCCTTTTGTAAAAGATAGAATCATCGATCTTTCGGAAAAAGCGGCGGATACTCTCGAATTCAAAGACACGGGAGTGGCAAAGGTCGGAATCAAGGTGATCAAACGTGGTGGTGCGGCCGGAGAAGAATCGGAAGATCTTGAAAATTCCGATGACGAAGACGCTTTGTTAGGTGATGAAACCGGAAAACCGGAAAAACTGAATCCTCAAAAAACGGATTATCCGAACAAACAAATCACCGGCGGAAAATACATCAAAGGTTCACCGAAAGGTTACACGGTTCAAGTAGGAGTTTTTCGAGATCAAGGAAGAGCGGAAACGTACAAATCAAATCTTGGTCAAGAATATGGGGAAAAAACTTTCATGTTCACGAGGGACGGTTTGTTTGTCATTCAGTTGGGCGATTTTGCAAATAGAAACGCCGCGGATTCATTGAAGTCCAAATTAAAGACGGACGGAATCGATTGTTTCATTCCAAAAAAGTAAGGTATCTTCTTTAACCGTTGTTCCCGAAAAAAAGCCCTGTGAAAACTCGCAGGGCTTTTTCGTTTAACGGTGAGCACGACAACTATCGTTTTTCATTCTACTTCTGCAAATATCCTTTGCCACTTCGACGACCGCAATTCCGCAAGTATTCAAACTCGGATCCACGCACCCAGGATAGACGAGCAACAATGTCGGAAAGCAATTATCAAACTCTTTCATATCTTGCGCGCATATCTGCTCGTTCGACACGAGCAAGTTACAATTTAAAATCGAAGTTAGGAGGAAGAGGGAAAGGAAACCGATAAGAATCTTCTTTTTCATATTCTAATTGAGAAGATTGTTTTTTAAAAAGTCATTCAGAAATTTATTTTGCTTTATCAGACAAATTCCTTCGCTAAGAACTTTGGAACTGCGAGAGAAGTAAGACAGTCGCAGATAGGCAACAGAGTTGAATTTCAAATTGGAACAGAAATTAGATTCTTCCATTCGAAACGATGGAAGGAATGGAGTTTAAATTCCGCCACCGTGGATAAATTCATCTAGGATTTCTTCTAAGTTATCCTTGCCGGTTTTGTTAAGGGTCTTGCCGCCATCTGCGTGGTTTACCGAATGAATTTCCTTTTGGAGAGTTTCTATCCTTTCAAGAAGGATGGAGAAAACTTTTGCGACCGGGTCGGGAATTTCATTGTGATCGAGCATGTGCTCGCCTTCTTCACCGATCGGCATTTTGGAACGAACGATTTTGGCCGGAATTCCCACCACAGTCGTGTCGTTCGGAACGTCTCTCATAACTACCGATCCAGCGCCGACTCGAACGTTTTTTCCGATCGTGATATTTCCCAAAATCTTCGCACCAGCACCTACGACGACGTTTTCCTGCAAAGACGGATGACGTTTCCCGGATTCTTTTCCTGTTCCTCCTAAGGTCACGCCTTGATAGATCAGACATCCTTTTGCGATCGTTGCGGTTTCTCCGATCACAACTCCGTGACCATGATCGATCATAATACCGTTTGCGATTTGCGCACCGGGATGAATGTCTATTCCAGTTATGAATCTGGAAAAAGTATTGATCATCCTTGGGATTAAGGAGAGTCTCATCCGATAGAGAAGATGTGCCACCTTGTGAAACCAGAGAGCGTGCAGGCCCGGATAACAAAGTACGATTTCCAGGTACGATTTGGCGGCTGGGTCATACTTCTTAATAAATTTAATATTCTCAAACAAATGATTTTCTCCGGGCCCTGATTAGTAAAAGGCTAAAAATTCGCGATACCATGTAAAGAGGATTCTTTCCAAGAAGAATAGAATAACGATTGAACCAGTCTAGATTTTTAACCCACTTGATCCTGTTTCTCCTTACTTTTTTAACTCTGACTTTTCAAAGCGAGTTTCTTGAGATACCCTTTCTGCCTTCACAATATATCAAAGAATTGTTTTTTCTTAGACTTCCTTATTCGCTCTCTTTGATCACAATTCTACTGGCGCATGAGATGGGTCATTATGTGGCCGCGCGTCATTACGGTGTTAAGGCTACTTGGCCCTATTTTATTCCGATTCCATTTGCTCCGATTGGAACAATGGGAGCCGTCATAAGAATTCTAGAACCGATTCGAAATAAAAAACAACTTTTCGATATAGGAATTTGGGGACCGTTGATGAGTTTGATTCTTTCGGTGCCTTGTTATATTATCGGGATTTATTGGTCATCTTTGGTTCCCATGGAATCGTTAAAAGGAAATCCCGGGGTCATTTCTTTCGGAGAATCTTTTTTTACCATCCTCGTGAATCAATGGATTTTAGGACCATTTGATCCGACCGTTCAAGACGTTTGGATTCATCCACTTGCCCAAGCCGGCTGGGTCGGCTTACTCGTGACGGCGATCAACCTTCTTCCCTTTGGTCAATTGGACGGAGGACATGTAATTTATTCCGTTTTTGGTGAAAAATATCGGAAGTGGATTTATTATCTTTTTATAGGCTTTTTACTTTTATGCTTTTGGAATTTCTCCTGGTTGTTGTGGGGTTTTCTGATTTACTTCATCATAAAGGTAGAACACCCGTTTGTCCCTGACCCGGTAGTTCCTTTGGATCGATTTCGGAAAATCGGCGGTCTTTTGATCTTGTTCTCGCTGATTTTTATTTTTGTACCGTCGCCGATCCAGCTTGGAACTGATATAAATAGACCCGGTCTTGCAGAGGAGCTATGGATTTCACTCAAGTCAGTTTTTTCAGGTATTTAGTATTCTTAGGCTGTATTCTTTCGTTTCCGATATTCGCTCAGGATCAGGAAATCAAACTTACGGAGAATGCGTATGGATTCACGTATGACGGAACGAATTTTTGGTATATCGATTCCGCACAACGTTCCTTGTATCGTGTCGATCCATCCGGAAGGCAAGAATCGTTTCCGTTAAACATTCCGTTTCTCACGGGAATTCATTTTGATCCTAGAGAAGGAAGGATCTACATCGCTTCCAGAAAGCTCATTCTTAAAGTGGAACCGAACACAGGTGGAGTGACGGAGCGGATCCCGGTTCCAATCGAAAAAATCGGAGGAATCGCAAGTCAAGATTCTCTTTTGTATATACTTGATCAAGAAAACGGAAAGATATCCATTCTTGATAAAGGAACCGGAAGAATCATCGGTGGATTTCTCACTGATAGGGCACAACCGAAGGATCTCGTTTTAGCAAGGGATTCTCTTTGGATTTCCGATTCTTCCGACGGTAATATTTATCGATACAATCCGAACAACGGTGCGATTACGGGTTCCATCAAAACTCCTTCGAAAGAAATCAGAGGAATGGTATTTTTAGGAAGTAGAATCCATGTAGTAGATCGAGCTGGAAAAGAAGTAAAGCGAGTTTCCTTCGTGGAAACGGATCGTTTTATCGCATCGGGTGAAACGACACACCAAGTAAAAGTGAAACTGACTTTTTCATTGAACGAACTTTCGATAGCGGGAGGAGCGCTGGGTCTGTTTCAACCGCCAACTACGGAACACCAAAGGATTCGAAATCTGAAAATGGTCGAGTCCGGTTTTAAACAGGATTTTATCGGAAACGCTCGTGCTTTCGTAAAAACATTGGGGGTCGACGATAAGAAGGGAACGCAGACCTTAGAGTATTCTTTCGAGGTGAGAACTCAGAACATTCGTTACTATGTGACCGATGATTTCCTTGAAAAGAAAGAACGAATCGGCGAAGATATTAAACCTTTCTTAAAAGGCGAACCACTTGAAAAGCCGAAGAACGTGTACTACGTTGATAAAATTTTCGATGCGCGTTTATTTCGAAATTCCATTCCATCCTTAAAGAAGAATCTTGTCGATTCCGGAGTTCCCGTTCGCTCCTTATATACGGCTACTCGGGGTGAAAAAAATTCGGTTTCTTTTAAGGAGACGTTAGAAGTTTATATTCCCGGGTTCGGCTGGGCTCCGATTCAAAATGTAAAACCGAGTTCTGACGAATCTTCTCGCGTATTCAAAAAGGGAGAGGAAAGTCTGGATCTTTTTCGTGCGGAAAATTGGGAAGATATCGTGTCCCCAATCTTTTACAAAAGCAGAAATTCGGAAGAATGGAAATCGATTCCAGCGGAAATTCAAGTCAGTTTTGAATGACGTCTAACGCAGAATTCGACTTTATTTTTCAGCGGTTCGGACAATCGGTGAAACAGGAACCGTTTGAAAAAATTTTCTCGCCTTTGCAGAAAGTGTCAAAGCTCTCCCAAACATGAGCATTGTCAAAGCCAACCAAAGAAAGTGATTGTTTTTCGCGATCTTTCCATAGTATGCGATTGGTAAAAAGAAAAGTGTTGTACTCAAAAGCATCGAGTTTCTCAGAATTCTTCCCTGTGTAAGGCCGATAAAGAATCCATCGAGAATGAAAGCGACGGTTCCAATTTCCAAAACGGGAATAAGCCAAAGTTGATATTTTCGTATAATTGAAAGTATTTCAGAACTTTTCGTAATCGATCCGAAGGTGATATTCGGAAATTGAAAGAGAAAAATTAAGAAGATCGTAGTGAATAGAAAACTTACTGAAAGCGCCAAAAACAGAAGGGATTTTAAACTCTTCCATTTTTTTTCAGCATACAGATTGCCTGCTAAACTTTCCGTAGAAAGAGCCGCGCCGTCGACAAGAAATGCACAAACGAGAATCATTTGATGAAGAATAGAATTCGCCGCGAGAATTTCAGTTCCCATTTCAGAGCTAAAGTTTCGAAAAAGGCTGAACGTTATTATGAGAAATAGAGTCCTTAGAAATATATCCTTGTTTAAGTGGAGGATAGACGAGAATCCGGAAAGGGAAAGCAGTGCTTTTTCTCGGATCCATGTGAATTTAAAATCAGATCCGATTCTCCATTCTCTAAGAAGTAGAATAAGGAAGAATGATAACATACCGAATTGACTGATCGTCGTCGCGAGCCCTGCTCCGTAGGCTTCCCAACCTAATTCTAAAATGAAATAAGCGTCTAACACAATGTTGATGGTATTCGCGATAACGGTTGCGATGAGAACGTAAAAACTTTTTTCTCTTCCTAAAAACCAACCCGTAAAAACGTAATTACAAAGAACAGCGATAGAACCCGGTATTCTCGCATCGAAATACGAAATGCCTGCGGTTTTTACGATCGATTCTCCTTCTAAAACTTTAAATCCGAATTCTTTAATCCAAGGGGAAAGTAAGAGAATTCCCGTTCCAAATAAAACCGCCAAACAAATGGAACGAATTAGAATAAAAAGAGATTCCTTTTCATTCTTTTCTCCAGATGCTTGCGCGGTTAAACCGGTCGTCCCCATTCTTAGAAATCCGAACATCCAGAAAATAAAATCAAATATGATTCCCGATAACGCAGCTCCGGCCATAAAGATATGTGTATCTAGATTTCCTAATATAGCTGTGTCCACCAATCCGGTTAAAGGAACGGTAATATTCGCAAGAATGTTGTAAAAGGTGAGTTTATAAAATTTCGATTTCAATCAGCTCAATTTATCCATGACACAAGAGGCAGTAATGTCTCCGGTGACATTGATCGTAGTTCTACACATATCAAGAAATCGGTCCACTCCAAGAATGATTCCGATTCCTTCGGTTGGGATTCCGAGTCCCGCAAGAATCGTCGCCAAAATAACAATTCCGATTCCGGGCGTACTTGGGGTTCCGATCGAAGCGCCCACCGTTGTGAAGAGTAAGAAGATAAGTTGTGTTGGACCTAAGTCGATTCCATAATACTGAGCCAAAAAGATGGATGCTACGGCCTGATACAACGCTGTTCCATCCATGTTTACGGTTGCACCAACGGGAATAATAAACTCCGCTATATTCTTCTTTACTCCTAAACCTTCAGTCGCGGTTTGAATGGAAACGGGCATTACCGCGGCCGAGCTCGAAGTTGAAAATGCAAGGAGTTGAAGACTCGCGATCTTTTTATAAAAGTCGAAAGGATTTCTTCTCGCGACTATGAGAAGAATGATCGAATACACGACTAACACGGAAAAAAGTCCGAGTAAAACCGTACTCATATACTTTCCTAACGTTAAAAGAAGTTCCACACCGATGGATGAGATCGCTTTTGCCATAAGACCGAAAACCGCGAAGGGAGTAAGGCCCATAGCCCAGTTCACGATTTTCATGCTGATCTGAAAAATCGAGTTTAGGATTTCCAAAATGGGTTTGGAAATTTCTTTCGTGACTGAAAGAATCGCGATTCCGATCAAACAAGAGAATACGATGACGTTTAACATTTCTCCCTGAGTAATGGAAAGAAATGGATTTTTGGGAAAGAACGACATGAACATCTCAGGATATTTATCCAAAGTCGGGATACTGATCGGAATCGGGATTTTAGAAATTTGCAAATTTTTTAAAGGAACGATTGATTTCCCCGGTTCGAGCCAAATCGCTAACGAGATTCCGATCGCAACGGCAACAAACGTAGTTAAAACGAAATAAAAAACGGTCCTGATTCCAAGTTTTTTGACATTCTCCAGATTTTCAGCGGAACAAATTCCGAGAATAATAGAAGAGAAAATCAACGGCACCATGATCATCTGCAGTAAACTTATGAAGAGAAGTCCAGGAATAACAAGCCACGATGTAGTAAGTTGAGCGACATCTCGGCTAACAAGAGATAAATCGGATCCGAGCAGAACGCCTGCAAGAATTCCTGCCCCCATTCCGATGAGAATTTTTAGCCAAAGTTTTTCCCTTAAATGTCCGGAAATCTTGGTATTAAGAGAAGTAAGCTTTTCAAAAACGGCCATTAGGGAAAACTCTTTTGAACCGTTATTTTTTCTATTGATTTTTAGTTTTGGTATGAATTATTGAAACCGTTTTCAAGATATTTGATTAAACCCGTGCTTTTTCGAACAAAATAAAGAATTAGAAAGACGGACTGGAGATTATGGGATTAGATTTTCTGAGATCAGACTTGATTCTCTTCAACTATTATTCTTTTGGAAGTCTATTAGTAACATTTACGACTTTTTTTCTCGCGGTCTTCTTTATTAGTTTAAGAAGAAAGACCGTCGCCACCTATCATCTCGGAATTGGGTTTTTTATCCTCGGATTTTTTGAGATCGGTTATTTTCTTGCGGCGTTTTATTATCACCCATTGGCGGCGTATCACCGTTGGTTGACCGGAGGTTTGATTCTACCGGCGATTACTCATTTTGCTCAGTTTTTTATTCGTTATCCGAGCAATTACAATAAGAAAATTGGAACTTGGTTATTATATTCTCAACACGTTCTTAGTTTCTTTGTGGCATGTGCATTTATTTATTTAACATATATCTCTGAAAAAATATATCACTTCACTGCACACCATTGGGATTTCAACGCGCTTGTTTCGAGTAGGTATCTTGCTTTTAGTATCGCTTTTTACTCCGTAATCGCCTTCGTAATTGTACCTATTTGGAGAATCATTACTGACAAAGATAAGAAACGATTCGCAATTTTTCTTTTCGCAGTCGGCTTTATGATCGCCGCATTTTATCCGAACATAGCCAACGTGTTGAGTAGAGACGGTGTCATGGATCGATCGATATACATGACTTCGACTTTGATTTTTTTTATCGCGGCGTTTTCGGTCGTCGCAATCGTTTTTATTAATAATAGTACAGAACGTACTACCTTTATGGTTAAGATCGTGGGTATTACCTTGTTCACGATTTGTTTGATCATGCAGGCTCTTGTCTACATTTCGAATCAGGACAAAGAGGCGGAGTATGATAGCCTCCATCTTGTTAACAGTGAAAGGGTTTTAGAAAGTGGTCGTATCAACGACGAGGTACAATACATATTTCGATACGATGAGAAAAGCGGCGAATTGGTAACGACTGATTACGATTCTAAATACGGTCTGGACATTTCCCTCGTTAAAGTGGATTTACAGAACACTCTGATTTATGAAGAGATCGCGGGTCTTCATGAAGATAATTTCAGGGAGAACCTCAAAAACATTTTAGATTCTTCTCCTGAGTATTTTGCCGGTTATAAAGATGCGATCTTTAAGTTTGTAAAGGATAATTCTTCCTTAAAAGCGAAAGAATTAAAGGCGGCGCTCTTAGCCGAGGCAGAACGACTCAATAAGGACGCATTCGTTAATACGAATAAATTGCAGGGAATTCGTCCTGAATCGTTTTGTGAAGACGGCAAATCCTACCTGGAAAAAAACAAAGAACTCGAGTCCTTTAAAAAAGGAATTCTTAAAAACTTGGATGGATGTAAGTGGAAGGGAAAAGAAATTTCCGGTAAGGAACTCAAAGCGGAAATTCTTAAATATTTCAGTTATTTCAAGCCGGCGCAGACAAGACACTATAGAAGAAGCGTAGATGGAATGGGTCATCATGTGGCTTTTATGAAATACCTTCCGGCGAAGAAGCAGGTCGTTGAACTCGGATTCTCCTATAAAAAATATCGAGAGTTCATGCATCCGACCTCGGTTAAACAAACGATCATCCTTTTAGCGGTGATCTTCGTCGTCCTAGTATTGTTTCCATTGTTCTTCAAAAGTAGTCTTGTAAATCCGCTCAATAATTTACTTTCCGGCGTGGAAAAAGTTAACAAGGGAGATCTTGACGTTCAGGTTCCCGTGAAGGTTCGAGATGAAATCGGATTCTTAGCGGATTCATTTAACTCGATGGTTTCTTCGATCAAACAGGCAAGAAGGGAATTGCAAGATTACGCGGAAAATCTTGAAGAAAAGGTAAAAGAAAGGACACAAGAAGTTCAGGAGAAGATGGAAGAGGTCCAAAGGCTGAAAGTCCAGCAAGACGGGGATTACTTCCTTACTTCCCTTTTGGCGAAGCCGCTTTTCTACAACGCCAACAAATCGAAACTAGTTAGTACGGAATTTATTCTAAAACAAAAGAAGCAGTTCGAATTTAGAGGAAAACATTCCGATCTGGGCGGAGATATCTGTGTTACAGGAAATCTTCGTTTGGGAACTCCTGATAGCTACAAACGTTATACCATGGCTATGAACGGGGACGCGATGGGTAAGTCCATGCAGGGCGCCGGAGGGGCTCTTGTGATGGGAGTTGTGATGAACTCCATTATGGCTCGTTCTGCGGCGAACAATCGGATTCTCGATAAAACTCCGACCGAATGGTTAAGCGATGTTTATCAAGAGATTCATTCGGTTTTTAAATCGTTCAACGGAAGTATGGTGATTTCCGCCACGATCTTCTTAATCGAAGAAGAAACCGGTAAGTGTTTTTATTTTAACGCGGAACACCCTTTCACGGTTCTATACCGCGACGGTAAGGCGAGTTTCTTAGAAGAAGGACTTCAGCTCAGAAAGTTGGGATTGGATTCCGAATTCGATTTCAAAATTCGAACTTTTGAATTAAAAAAAGGCGATGTCTTGATTCTCGGATCGGACGGTCGAGACGATATCGATCTCACTCCTGAAGAGACCGTCAGAACGATCAACGAGGATGAAAATCTTTTCTTACGTAACGTAGAAAAAGGGAAAGGAAACCTAGAAGATATCGAGGTTGAAATTCGCAAGTACGGAGAATTGACAGACGACCTTTCGATGCTCAAAGTAGAATTTCAGCTCGAAAAGAAAAAAGACGAACTCGACGAAATGTTTACCGGCGGTGATAGAATTGAAGTCGCTCTCAACCCTGATGTAATCTATGAAGACGCAAAACAACTCTATAAGAATGGAAAAGTCGAACAAGCGCTCGAACTTTTAAAGACGGGTTATACGCACGACACTGCTAATCAAAAGATCAACAAACTTCTCGGTCTATTGAGTTTCAAAGGAAAAGATTATACGACTGCGATTGAAGTTTTGGATAATTATCTAAAAACCGATCCGGGCCTACATGAATACTGGTTCTACCTTTCCATTGCAAACAAGAAGGTTGGAAAATACGATCACGCACTTCAGGCGAGTTTGAAACTCAAGGAAATTCAACCGGATAATCTTTCAAACTTGATCAACCTCTCAGATATCTATCGTTTGATGGATCAGTTCGATTTAGCGGAAGAGGTTGCAAATCAGATCATGCACTTAGATCCGGGAAATCAAAACGGAGAAAGACTTTTGAAACTCATTGAACGAGATCGTGCGTAGCCTTTTTTTTGGAATTTTAATTGTAATCTCATTCGATCTAATTTCGGAAAAGAATTCATGGGTTCGAAGAATTCCACTATCCAGAGGGGAATTGATTCTTGAGATTCGGAATTCTTCTAAGGATAAAGAATGGAACGAGTTCGCATTTGGAAAGACGCGCGATCTTTTTAAGGGTCTGGAATCTTATTCTGGAATTTCATTTCACGAAGCGAGCGCAGGCATTTTTGAGGGTCAAAAGGCTTCCGAAAAGTTCAAAGTCCTCTTGTTAGTACAAGACCAAGTCTTCTTAAATGGAACTCGGGTGGGGGGATATAATAATATCTCCGGTGATCATGGGCCTGTGCGAGGGATTTATTTCGAACCGGACCTCGCCCCTCCCGGATATCCTGCGCTTCTCTTTCACGAGCTCGGGCATTTTTATTTTTCTGACATCGCCTGGTTGAGTGAAGGAATCGTTTCTTTCTTACCTTTCGTTCTCTATAAGGAAAAAAAAATCAGTCTGTCGAAAGAAGAATTAATTTCCATGGCTGAAGAATGGAGCATGGAAGAAGGACTCCAAGGCGGAAAAGATTTTCCACTCGACCCCGACTTTAGGGAAAGAATCCCTTCGGCAACTCCTACCTTTTACAATAAGGCTCTGAAAGTTCAGTTTATTCTTTATAAGGAATTGGGACCTTCCGGATATCGGGAATTTATAAAAAAGCTGGTTTTTGAAAATTCCCCGAAAACGACCGGCCAAGTCATTCTTATCTTAAAAACGATTCAAAATAAGAATTGGTCAAGTCTCCTCCGAGGTTGGGTCACGCCTGGACCTTACGAAATATATTCCTGGAAAACGTTTCAAAAGGAATCCATCATTCGGAACTTCGTTTCCTTCCCTTAAATTGAACGCTTGTTTCAGAAAAACGCGACTTCGAGAGAAGAGCGCTTTTTCGCTCCGATCCGAAATCCATAGAAACGTGTCGAATTCGAATTCCCTTCTATTTTATCATTGAAAAGAACCTTCCTATCGTTAGAGTAACGTCTGTTTGGAAAAAAAAGATAGATCCAAATTCTTCGATTATCAGAGATTCTTAAAGAAACAGGTTTATTGATATTATGGGTGAATCCGAATCCATTTGGAACAACGTACTTCTCAATTATTATTCATTTGGGAGTTTATTGTCCTTCTTAACTTCCATGCTGATTTCCGGTGTTTTTCTTTTTATAGATAAGAAAGTATCAAGCACCAAACATTTAGCATTCGGCGCCTTTTTACTCGGTATATTTCAATTCGGTTATGTGTTTGCGGCGGTGCTCTATCATCCGTTCGCCGCCTACCATCGTTGGATCACCGCCGGTTTGATTTTACCGGCAATCCTTCACATCGGTCAATTTGTTGCTAGATATCCGGACAACGATAATCCGAAATTCAACTTGGTCACAACGATCGTTCTCTGGATCGTCGCGGTTGTGTCTGTAGGTTATTTCTGTTTTTCAACTTGGAAAGCTCCCGTGAAATATCACTTCACGGCTCATCATTGGGATTTTAATGCGGAGAATGTTAGTAGAACGATCGCGATCATTATTTTTACGTACGTTTTTATCAATTTCATTGCGATCCCGATCTGGAGGATGACAGTACTAAAAGGGAAGTCTCGGTGGATTATTTTTGCGTTTATGATGTCCTTTCTTGTGGGAGGAACGGTTCCAGTGATCGCGAATCTTCTGAGTAGAGACGGTTACATTGAAAGGTCGATTTATCTTACCTCTATCGTTCTTCTTTTTATGGTGGCCTTCTTTATTATTCTTATCTTATATCTCAATTTCTCCGTAGAAAAAACTTCTTTCATGCTGAAAATTGTCGGAATCACTTTCGTTACGGTTTTGATCATCATGCAAGCTCTTGTTTACATATCCAACCAAGACAAAGAATCCGAGTATGATACATTGAGTCATATTCATATGGAACGCGCGCTGGAAGGAGGCGCAATAGAAGACGGAATTTCCTACATGATCAAATGGGACCAAGGTAAGAATTCTTTCGATAAAGCGAAATACGATCCTAATATTCATCCGGATGAAGAACAACTTGCTATTGATTTCAAAAATACGCTGTTATACGAAAGGATTTTTAATCTTAAAGAAGAAGGTTTTCGAGAGTCCGTAATCCGACTTGTGGAAAATTCTCATGAGAATTTTGGAGGCTATCGATATTCGATCGTTAACTTTCTAAAAGAACATCCGGATTTGGAAGGGGGTTCTCTTAAAACCGCGTTGAGCAAAGAATTGTCCAGACTCGGTCTTTATGTTTTCGTCGCTTCGAATAAACTGGATAATATCTTTCCTGAAGATTTTTGTTCGAAAGGTAGGAGTTACCTCGACGGCGCCAAAGAAGTCAAAATGTTTCGAATCTCTTTGGAGTATCGTTGGAATTTTTGCAAGTGGGACGGTAAAGCGGTGAGCCCGGAAAAACTTAAGGAAGAAGTGCTCAACTACTTTCGTCCGTTCGTTCCCTCCCTTACGAGATACTATCGCAAGAAGGACGTCGGCAATCATAGCAATCATTATATCGGCTTTATAAAATACGATTCAGAGAATGACAAAGTCAGCGAAGTCGGTTTTTCCTATAGAGTTTATCGTGAATTTATGCACCCGACTGCTTTGAAGCAGATCATCGTTTTGGGTGTTGTGATCGTAGTGATCATCTTATTATTCCCGTTGTTTTTCCGGGGAAGTCTCGTTTCTCCATTGAACGATTTATTGAGTGGAGTTGAAAAGGTGAATGATGGAAGTCTGGAAGTCCAGGTCCCGATTCGAGTTAAAGATGAGATCGGATTTTTGGCGGATTCTTTTAATAACATGGTGACTTCGATACGAGACGCGAGAAAAGAACTCCAGGATTATGCCGAACACTTGGCTCTCAAAGTTCGAGAAAGAACCGAAGAACTTTCAGAAAAGATCGATGAATTTCAAAGACTCAAAATTCAACAGGACGGAGATTATTTTTTAACTTCTCTTCTCGCAAAACCTCTCAACTACAATGCGAGTAAGTCTCCTAAGGTTTCGACACACTTTCTCCTAAGACAAAAGAAACAATTTGAATTTAAGGGAAAACGCGCGGATCTCGGTGGAGACATTTGTGTGACAGGAAATTTGCGCTTGGGAGTTCCTTCCAATTTCAAACGTTATGTTTTCGCGATGAATGGGGATGCAATGGGAAAGTCCATGCAGGGCGCCGGCGGATCTCTTGTAATGGGGGTCGTGATCAATTCGATTCTCGCTCGCTCTGCGGCAAACAATAGAATCCTGGATATCTCACCGGAACAATGGTTAACCGAAACCTACGAAGAAGTGAACGCCGTCTTCAAATCATTTAACGGAAGTATGGTAATCTCAGGGACCTTTTTTCTAATCGAAGAAGAATCAGGAAAAGCTTACTATTTTAATGCAGAACATCCTTTTACAGTATTGTATCGGGACGAACGGGCGACCTTTCTAGACAGTACTTTGAATCTTCGAAAGATAGGATTGGAATCGGAATATCCCTTCAAAGTGTTCACAACTACTTTACGAGAAGGTGATATTCTGATTTTGGGATCGGATGGCAAAGACGATCTCGATCTGACTCCGGATAAAGACACAAGATCGATCAATGAGGACGAAACACTATTTCTGAAAACTGTGGAAGCCGGAAAAGGCGATATCGATCTAATCGAACATTTGATTTATAAGAATGGAGAAATCACAGATGATCTTTCTTTACTGAGAATCGAATACGGTATAAGAACAGGTGAAGAAGCGCACGGTTTTTCCGATGATTCTGATAAGATAGCAATGAGCTCTGCAATCGATGACGTTTCTGATTGGAGCATCTCCTATTCGCATGCACGACAACTTTATAAAGACGGAAACACGAAAGAAGCGATCGACGAACTAATGGATCTTTATTCAAAGACTCCGGAAGATTCTAAGGTGATTAAACTCTTAGCCCTTCTCAGTTTCAAAGACAAGGATTACGTAAAGGCAGTCGAAATTCTTGGAAAATACCTGGAGTTGGATCCCGAGTTGAGCGAATACTGGTATTATCTTTCCGTCGCAAACAAGAAACTTGGAAGGTTTTCGGAAGCAATCAGCGCCTCTGAGAAAGTTGCGGCGAAGCAACCGGACAACGCGAACAACTTAGTAAATCTTTCCGATTTGTATCGATTACAACAAAAATATATGGAAGCAAAAGAGTTTGCGGATAAAGCTTTAGTGTTGGATCCACAAAACGAAAATGCGAAGAAAATTCTAAAGAAGATCGAAAATCATGTGTGAAAAGGAAGGAAGAGAAATCTCTCCTTTTGATCGGAGAGATTGAATTGCAAAAAGGATCTGAAACGGTTTCTATGTTTTAGAAACCGTAAAGTTCTATTCTTATTTAACTCTTGTCCAAGTAGATTCTTTACCGATCATCATAAAACCGACTTTGTAGCCGCCTTTAAGATCTAAAGTATCGGCATTTCTCAAGGTAAGTCTTCCGTCGTAAGTTTTACCACCTTTTGGATCGTAAACTCTTCCTCCGGACCACACTTGTTCCCCTTCGTAAGAAAAACCTGTAAGAAAAACAAGACCGAGAGTCTGACGAGAGCGAAGGCTTTCATCTTTATTATTAATATCCAGTTTTGGAGTTCCCGGAGTTCCTTCGGTGCTTCCTGCAGGATAAAGCGGTTCTTTTAGCCAAACGATTTTTCCGCAAATTTTTGCACCACATTTCTGCAAGTCCACTTGAGCGTCTTTTTCTTTGTTCCACCATTTTCCAAGGATTGCATCTTCTTCACCTGCAAATACAGGTGCAGAAAGAAATGCAAAGGTTAGAAAAATTGCGATAGATCTAAATCTGGTCATTCCATTCTCCAAAAAAGTGTTTTGAGGTCAAAATTCTGGAGCGATCAGGGATAAAGTCAACAAAAAAGAAAGGATTTCTACTTCTCGAAATCTTTGTATAACATCGAAGGTTGAATTCCTTGATTCGCCTGATATTTCCCGGATGAGTATTCCGTTATTTGTCCTTCAACCGTATGATAGAAAATTTGACAAACTTCCACGCCGGGATAAACAATCAGAGGTTGGATCACTGAAATTTCGAGGGTCCAAAATCCTTTGAAACCGACGTCTCCGAAACCGGCGGTGACATGCACTAACATTCCAAGTCGACCGATAGAAGAACGACCTTCGAGCATCGGTACTAAATTATGCGTCTCCGTAAATTCCAAGGTTCTACCCAAATACAAAACTCCCGGTTTTAAAAGAAGCCCTGTTTCCGGGATGATGATTTTCTCAGCCGGGTTCGGCTTTTTCATATCTAAGGGTAGCTCGGTATAAACTAAAAGTTCTTCGTGAAGTCTTAGATTGTAAGAATTTGGATTGAGAAGTTTTTCAGAATAAGGATCGATAACGATGTCTTTACCGATTCGTTTTTGAATTTCTTTTCCTGTGAGAATCATTTATTTTCCTTTGAAAATCGGCTTTCGTTTTTCTTGAAAGGCTTTGAGCGCTTCCACCCGATCTTCCGTCTTTAACGTCTCGTTATAGTATTTACTTTCCGTTTTCAGAGCCGTTTGTATATCTTGACCATAACCTTCCGCAATTGCTTTCTTTGCAAGCTGAAGAGCGATAGGAGCAGAATGGGACGCGATTTCTTCCGCTAACATTTTTGCGGCGGGAAGTGAAGAATCGTGCCAGATAGAATTAGCAAGCCCATAATTCAACGCGGTCTCCGCGTCGATTGTCTTTCCGGTGAAAATCATTTCCTTTGCTTTCGAGACCCCGATTCTTCGAGGAAGTCTTTGTGTTCCTCCCCCGCCGGGGATAATTCCTAAACGAGTTTCAGTCAATCCGATACGAATATCGTTCTTGAGTAGAATGAAGTCGCAACAAAGCGCAAGTTCTAGTCCACCTCCAAACGCGTCACCATCCAAAGCGGCAACGGTCGGGTATGGAAAATTTTCAAGTTCTAAAAAGCAGTTTTTTAACCCTTCTAAAAATTGGGTTACTTCCTTCGGCGACATGCCCGCTCTTTCTTTCAGGTCCGCGCCGGCGCAAAAAGAAGGTCCAATTCCTCCTAATACCAAAGATCGAATCGAAGGATTCTCCTTTGCTTTTAGAATGGAGTCGTGAAGGGTTGAAAGCAGTTCTTTGCTGATTGCGTTTCTTTTTTCCGGTCGATTGAGGAGCACGACTGCGATATCTTTTTCGATTGAGTAGAGGATTGTGGAGGATTCGCTCATTTAAGGCACCATTTTTCAGGCAGAATAATTCTTGCCGAAACCTTTTTGTTCCGATAAACTAGGTGCCCGTCGTAAAATTTTCAAGCCAAGTAAGGTTATGCTACATAAATCGACAAAATTTTTTCTCATTCTTCTCCTTCTTTCGTTTCTTCAATGTAACGATAGCAAATCTAATAATGAATTATTTGCAGGTCTTGGAATCGGAAGTCCCGTAATTACCGGAATTGATCCGCCAGCCGGTTCTCCTCCGCAGTCTACGGACGTCGCTTATACCGGAACTCAGATCACGATTACCGGTAGAAATTTTACACCGAACGCAACCGATACGATTGTGAAATTCAACGATTTGGTCGGAACGATCTTTTCGATCACGACGACCGAGATCATTACGACGGTTCCTGCCGGGGCCAAGGCAGGTTTCCTTACTGTTTCGAAAGCCGACGGCTTTTGTGACACGGTCTTTGGAACGGACGGATACAATTGCTCGGCGCGTCGATTTTATGTGGATTGTTATAAGGCCTACAGCAATATCTACGGGGACGAAACAGCGATCAATTATCCGGATTCTTCGACCGTTAAATTTACGGCGGATTTCGGGACAAAGGCCTTCCGTTCAAACTTAAGGGAAACGGGCGGCACCATTTTGGCTTTAGAATGTGATAACTTAGTTGCGGTGAAATATTTCACGACCAGCTGTGAAGCGATTGATAATGGAACACTAGCCGCTCCGGTTTACAATCCAACGATCAATTTCAGCGAAAATTATGCGGTTCAGTACTTTATTACCTCCGCAAAAGGAAGTTGTAAAATCAGCTTTCAATAAAAAATGTTTGGTTTTTTTTCGAGATCTGTTAGAGTTCGAATAGGAGTTGTATCATGAAGGTAGTTTCCTCAGTTCAGCTTGGGCTTCCGGAAAAAGGAGTCAAAGATACAAGAAAAATCCCAAAAGAAGACGGGATGGTTCGCGTCGAGCCGTATGAAAATAAGCAGGCTAACGTTTCAGATAAGAGGGCCTTTGCAGTTGAAGCAGGTCAAAACGGGGATTTCTACAAGGTAAAGGGTACTTTCATCGATAAGGTAGGCTAAACCAGGAGGAAATGGTTTCGCTCCTTAGAGAATAAAAAAGCCTCTCAAAGAGAGGCTTTTTTGTGTACAAATGTCGCTATTAAAAAATTAATCTTTATAACTGATTTCTAAAACATTCCCGGATGGATCGAGAAAGTGGAGGAATTCTCCCGCACTATTCGTTTCCGGTCCACGAACGATGGAAATTTTGTTTTCTTCCAATTCGGCGATTGCTTCCGTGAAATCATCCACGTCCAAAACAAAACTCAGAACCGGAATTTTACTCTCGCCGAGAGAGTTTTTAAAACCCGAAATTTTCTGAAGCTTAATGTTGATCGAATCAAGTCCCATGACAACATATTCACCCGATTTTTCATCTACCGATTCAAAATCGAATATATCAGAATAAAACTTCGCAGAGGCTTCCGGATTCTCCGCAGGTATTAAGAAATAGTCGATTCCTTCAACGATAATCATGGATCAATTCCTGTTTAAACTTTTTCGTCATTATGGAAGGAAAACCTGGATTGTCTATTTAAAAACGAAAACCAGATCTGAATGTGATAGAATTTCATTGGAAAGCACGTTTCACCTATTTTTCCGTAATTCCAAAAAAGTGAAATAACCGAGGATTCGGCTTTCCTATCTTCCAAAGATAAGCATCAAGAACATAATGGGTAAATTGTGGTAAAAAGAGCGCCGATGCCAAGAGGGCGGTTGCAAATTCCGGAAGCTCAAGAGAATAAAAGCTCGCGTTTTGAAAGATTTGAAAATGATCTTTCCAAATAAAACTGTCCCACGCCCATTCTTCAACAAAGGAAAATAAGAATAGAACGCCTAAAAAACAGATGAGAACCGTAATCCAAGACTTGGATTTAAAGACTTCCCCTTTTATTTCGTTTGGATTTTGAATCACATAGTAGAAGAGTAAAAAAATATAAGGGATTCCGTGATTGATTACATTCGTAATTGTAAAAGAAAAATCGGAATTGAAATAAACGATTCCGAAAAACCAAACGCACCAAGTATTGATTACTAACAGAAGTTTTCCAAAAGGAAACGATCGATATTTGAAAAAGTAAAAGATGTGAATCGATAAATACAACCCCAACCAAACCTGCTGTAACCAGAGTAAGGCGCTTGCAAAAGTAGGAATCGGATAAACCAAAAAGTCTCCGTCCATAAACCAAGAGAATTCCCTTTTTTGATCCGTTAAGTGCCAGTAAAGAATCGGAATTCCTCCCATCAAATAGATCGTAAGTTTGTCCAGAACGAACGGAATTTGAATCGAATCGGTTTTTTTTCTATAAAGAGCTAAGAATCCGAATTGCTGACGAATAAAATGAAAGACGGCAACGTAAGCCATAATTCTCCAAAACCAAATCAAACCAAAAGAGTAGAGAAAGACCGAAAATAGAAAACAAACGATCGGAACTGTTATGAGAAGAGTTTTTTTTTCTCTCCATTCTTCTTCATTAAAGTAGGATCGAAACAGAGTGGAATAGACGTGAGCCACGTCTATCAATAGTACCGTAAAGAACCACGTCCAGGGATTGATTTCCGATGGAAGTATATTCCATTCTTTTAATATGAATAAAAAGAATACGGAAAGAATTCCGGGTAAAATGATAAACGACAAGTCTACCGCAGGATTGAAGATCCAGCCCTTAGACTTCATATTTTTTGCTCTCCTAAAATTCTCATCGCCGCGTTGTTGCCGCGAACCAACGCCTCTTCAAAGATGGAAATTCCGCTTAAATCGGAATGAGCAAAATGAAGATGTGGATAAGAAATCGCAAGACGTTCGCGCTTTCCTCCCCAAATCAAACCGGGTGTGGGCCGGATCATCGCGTGTGCATAGGTCATGATGTCGATGTTCTGGATTCTTCTTTCAATATCGGGATGTGCCTTTTTGAGATCGAATAAAATCGCATTCTTCCAATCCGACCAAGAGGTCGTCATCATCTTCTTGCGTACGGAAACGGTATCCTTATCACCGAACGCCTGATAGTAGGTAAGAACGGATTCTTCTCTTCCAGCCCGCAGATCCTGATGTGTGGAAACGATATAACCAAGAGACGGACTTTGGTAGATTACGTTATCCCAACACGGGGGAATTCCTTTTCCTGTCGGGACTTGATCCACGGAGAGATTGGCGACCAACCAAGGAGAATAGGTAAGTCCTTCCGCGACGCCGTTTTTTTCTCCGAGAACATATTTGCGCGTGAAGGAGGGAAGCGCATAGACGATCGAATCGCAAGGAATGATTTTTTGTTCTTTCGTTTCGACCGAATAGATTTGAACTTCAAAACGCGAATTTTTGGAATTTGAATTTGTCACCTTTTCGACAAGGGTTCCTGTTCGAATTTTAGGAAGAATCGGAGTTCTGAGCTTCTCGACTAAAAACCCGTTTCCCTGTGGCCAAGTAAGAAGAGTCAGGTCTTCGCCGTTTTCATCCACTGGGCGGGAACAAAAGTAATGAAGCCCGATCCAAGCGGAAACGGTATCCATCGAACCGCCAAAATCGTCTCGAACGGAATAATCCAAAAACCAAAAAAGTTCTTTGGATCGAAATCCTTGTTCTTTGATATATTCAAAAAAAGGAATGTTATCTAATTTTAGAATTTCAGGATCTTGAGAAGAAAGATCGATCGGAATCGAGAACGCCTTTTTACCGTCTCGTCCAATTTTGAGTCTCCAAGTTTGGATCCATTTTTTAAATTTTTGTTCTTCTATTCCGGCAGGAGATTGGGAATTTCCTCCCGGATATAAACCCTCGTTCCATCTTCCCTGGTAGAAGATTCTTTCTTCCGGGTCAAAACAAAGAAATCGTTCGTCAAAAACGGGTTTGCCTCGATGATCCTTTCCGACGATGATTTTATTTTCTTCCAAGAATTTTCGAACAAGAACGGCTTCTTCTCCGGGTTGTGGAAGATAATGAGCACCCCAAGGAAACGGACCGATTCGATTTTGACCGGATCTCGAATTTCCGCCGGCGTTCCCTTCTAATTCTAAAATTTGAAAATCGGAAAAACCCGCCTTCTGAAGATAGTAGCCCGCGCTCAAGCCGGAAACTCCACTTCCAAGAATCAGAACTTTTACTTTTTCCGAAACCTTTCGATTTGTATTGGAGCCGAGTTCGGATTTCGAGTTCTCGCGAATTCTATGTCCGATCTCTCGATTCGGTCCAAGAATTTTCCCAGAGATTCCGCGTCTGAATTTTAGATAAGAAAGGCCGCCGATCAAAGCGGAAATACAAAGACCTAAAACCGCAAGAAACGATCTTCGTGAAATGAATTCTGGTTTTTCCGTCATGCTTGATAAGAAGATTCAAGGGAATCTAAATTCGCGCAAGGAAAAATGAAGGAAAAGAATTGCCTTCGACATCGGAAAGATTCTTTTGCAAGGAATGGCACTTTTTTTAGATTTTGATAATACGCTCTTAGATTCCGTCGCTATTTACGAATTCTCGATACAAGAACTTACAAAAAGGGCAAAAGAATACGGCCTTACTTCTACGAAAGAATTTTCTCAGCTCTATGACGCCGCTCGCAAAGAAACAAAGATCGAACTTCAGGATTCTCCATCGAATCGTCTTCGTTTGATTTATTTTAAAAAGATGTGTCTTGAGAAATGGGGAACACTGAATCCAAAGTGGATTCTAAAATTGGAAAAAGACTATTTCCTTTTTTTCCAAATCGGAATTCAAACTTTCAAAAAGAAATACGAGAAAGAATACAAAGTAACATTTTCTCTCTTGGAACAAATCTCTCAAAAACAAAAGATTCTTTTTTGTACGAACGAGAACTTGAGAACACAATTGATCAAGATGAATACATTACTTTCTAAAAAATTAAAGTATTTAGTTCTGAGTTCGGAAGAGGTCGGAAAGGAAAAACCTTCGGAAAAATTTTTTACAAAGGCGAGAGAACTTGTAAAAGGAGAAACTCCGGTTTCTATGATCGGAGATTCTCTAAAGGACGACGTGGAAGGCGCCCTTCGTTACGGAATTCCCGCGATTCATCTAAAATCGGTGTTTTCTAAAAAACAAACCGACTTGGAAGAAAGGAGAATCGTTTTAGAGAACGTTCCCAAAAAAAACGAATACTCTTATTTAGAGACGAACGATCTCCGTGTTGCTCTGAAATTATTTCTTTAAAATGGCGAATAACGTATTGTTGAGGTTCAAACTTTTAAAACTGAGAAGCCAAACGATCTTCGTCGCATAATAATACGTTTTCTTAAAAATCGTTCCTAGATTTCCGCCTTGGCTTCCGGAAACGGAAGCGATCGGCTTCAGAATAGTAAATTTACATTCTTTAAAACCGGTTTGTCGCGAAAGCATTCTCATCGTTTTTTCCGTATAATCGTTGATATGATCTTTCGCTTCCAGATAATGCCCATCCGGTTTCATTCCTTTCAAAAGAACTTTCAGACGAGCCTTAAACAATTGAACGGGAAAGTTCGGAGTTTGTAAAAAAAGAATTCCGCCGGGTTTTAAAAGTGAATGCAAATATTCTAATAGACTATGGGGCTTAGGAATGTGTTCGATCACGTCCCAAAGTGTGATGATATCCAACGATCCTTTTTCGATTCCAGAATTTTGAACGATTCCAGGAAAGACGTTTTTGAGTCCGTTCTTATCTCTCGCAAACTTCACCGCTTTTTCTGAAATCTCGTATCCGATTGCTTCCCAACCCGGTCTTTGAGCGCCGATGCGTTTCACAAAAAAACCTAGTCCGCAACCTACGTCCAAAATTTTCCCCGTCGGAGCTTTTAAGAATGCATCGATAAAGTCCTGATAGATTTCTCTGTGAGCATTGTCCCACCAACCGAGATCGTAAGAAGAATCATCGTCCCAGTAGCCTTCATAGTGTTCTTCTTGTTCGTAAGTAGAAAACACATGTCCGCAGTGAGAACAACGAACGATATCGATTCCATTCTCTATGAATACGGTAGAATTTTGAGTGCTCGAGCAAAGATAACAGGTTTGATTCAAAAAAGCCCCCAGGCGAATGGCCGGATTTTCAATGTCTCCGGGTGAAGCCGGAAAAGCCAGAAAAAAGTAGAGGGCTTTTTCTTGTTTTTGAATTTCCCCGGAAGGAGTCTAAAAAAAAGATAGAATTCAGTTTATCACCAGGAGTTTCCGTGGCCGCGCTTAAATTCACAAAAATGGAAGGAATCGGTAACGATTACGTTTATATCGATGCTACTCAGAAAGATGTTCGCTTAACACCGGAACAAATTCAGAAATTATCCGATCGTAACTTTGGGATCGGAAGCGACGGAGTCATCTTTATCCGAAATTCTAAACAAGGCGATTTTATGATGGATATGTACAACTCGGACGGAAGTTCTTCCGAGATGTGCGGCAATGGAATTCGTTGTGTTGCGAAATACATTTACGATCACGGTCTAACGAATTCTAAAAATCCAAAAATTGAAACCGGCGCCGGCGTTTTGGAAGTGGATTTAAAAATCGGATCCGGTAACAAAGTGGATCTGGTAAGCGTGGATATGGGAAAACCGATTTTGATTCCTTCAAAAATTCCGGTTCTTTGGAAGAACGAGGAAACCATCGTTGATCAAAGCCTGGAAATCGCAGGTAAGAGTTTAAAGTTTACCGCAGTGAGTATGGGCAATCCTCATTGTGTGATTTTTGTCGATGACTCCGATCAGTTTCCGGTTCGAGAGATCGGGCCATTGATAGAACACCATTCTATTTTTCCAAAAAGGGTGAACGTAGAATTTGTAACCGTTCGTGGAAAAGATCATCTTTATCAAAGAACTTGGGAAAGAGGTGCGGGAGAAACCTTGGCCTGTGGAACAGGAGCATGTTCAGTGATGGTCGCTGGGAATCTTACCGGAAGATCGGGAAAAGACGTAAAAATCGATCTTCGGGGCGGAACCCTTCGAATCCAATGGCAAGAATCGGGTAACGTTTTGATGACCGGTCCGGCACGCGAAATTTTTTCAGGCGTAGTAGAAGTTTAGAATATTCTAAACTTCTTAGGATTTTGTTTAAGCGACATCCGCTTTTTGAAGGGCTTCCATTCTGAGGCGGACTTCGGTTGAAAGTTTCTTAAGATTGTCTTCCAACTTTCCTTCCAAATAAGGCCTGTGATCGATTTTTGGTCCGTAAAGTACTTTGACCTTTTTGTAAATCGATCTTCTTTTGATATCACAAACTTCCTTCGGCATTCCCATAAAGGAACGAACTAACGATGGAATCGGAATGTCTGAATAACTTTCTTCGATAGGTACGATTACGGAGGGAAGAATATCGACTTTATTTCGAATCGAGAATGCGGCAAAGCCGTCGTGAAATTTTACCATTGGTCCCGAAAAATCATTCTTAACCATGTAATCATGACCTTCGGGGAAAATGCCAAGAACTCCGTCTCTTTTAAAGACTTGTTGCACCATCTTGATGCTCGCCATCGATATTTTGCCGTCGATTGCCATCGGAATTCCGCCGGCGAGTTTTGCTAAATCTTTAAAAATTGGAATTCGAAAAGTATAGTCTGCGGCGATCCAAGAAATATAACGTGGAAACGTATAAGAAAGGATGAACGGGTCCATATCCGATCTGTGATTGCTCACAAGAATGATTTTTCCCTCTTGGACTATATTTTCCGTTCCATATGCGTTGATGTTTACGGCGAAACCCAAGAAAGGAGCCACAAACTGCTTTAGTCTTAAATATGTCTGCGCTTCCTTTTCCATGATCTTCTCCCTCGTATTATACAATGAGGGAAGTCATTTTATTCCCCCGTAAAAATAGACCACCATTTCTTTTTTTCCTCCGGAGAATTTGCGTTTCTCGGATCGGAAGAAGAATCCTGTCCATAAGATCGATTGTCACCTAACTCATGCGAACGAATCGGATCCCTTCTCTTTCTGGCATTCTGAGGAACGGAACGTCTTAATTCTTCCAACTCTTTCTGTGCGGAGGCGCTGGACTTGATATAATTTCTTATATCGGCCCATTCGGGATCGTGTTCGTTCCCGTAGACTGCAAAATTCATAAGATCAATCGAATCAAACTCAGGCATAAGAGCTTCTTTCCAGGCGTAATTTTTTATATTATAGTAGATTGGGAAATTTCCCGCAATCTCATATAGTCTCTTTAGGGGAAGGAATGTGGCAACAGTTTTCATAAAGAAACTTCTAAAAAATGTGGAAGAAGCCTCTGAAAGCTTTTGAATTCTCTATTTTTCGGCTTTTACAGATCCGAATTTGAAAAGCAGAAATTTTTAGAGCACGAACTACCAAAAAATGGAGAGGAATTCCGAATCTTCGTTTTGTTTTTTCAGAGTAGGTTCTGAAGATCGGCTTCTCCGAAACCGAAAGTACTATCAATGGGGAAGATAGAGAGCGATTCGGATAAACGACATAATCAAAAAATAGGGGAAGTTGTGAAGAACGAAAGATGGAATGAAACTCAGAAAGGAAAAATCGTCCCGTTTCCAAAAAAGAGACTTTGGAATACGGAAAAAATCAGAAAACTCTGCGAAAAATTATTTTTCTAACAAGAACCGATCGGTTTGTGATTTTCTTTTTTTTTAAAAGCAAGAAAAGCTTCCGATTTTTTGAGAAGTCAGGATATGATCTTAAGAATGGAAAATGTTCTTTGAGAAAGTAAATAGAAATGGAAATATCGAAAGAAGATTATTCCGTCGAAACGGAAAAAAGTCGTGGAAGAGTAAAAATTTCCGGAACATTGCGTTTACACAATGTGGAAGAATATGAACCTATTATTACTCTTATTGAAAACGCACTTGAAAACGCAGGCCGCGGAAAAGCGATCATTGATATAAAGAATTTAGATTTTCTAAATAGCGCCGGTATCGCGAGTATTTCAAGATTTGTCGCAGGGTATAACAAAAAGAATATCAATAACGTTGAGTTTAGGGGAAATAAAGAAAGATACTGGCAGATTAAGTTTTTGGAAAATTTAAAAAAATTGCGCGCAGAAATCAAAACGAGTTTGGACTGAGAATCAAGTATTGAGAGCTTTTCTTTTAGTCCTTGCCACTTCGTTTAAATCCAAGTAAGCTCTCACTGTAATTTCATACGTTCCAAAAGAAACGTCATCGATTAAAAATCCCAATCGCACCGGAAAATCCTTAGATAAAAGCATAAGGCCGATTCCCGAGTTGAATTCCGGAGAAGGTGATTCTTTCAATCGATTGATATAAATTTCATCCGAGTTTCTGTTGATCAAAGAAGCAATCGAGTTTTCCAGTTTATTCTTTGAAAGTTCGTCGGTTGAATTCTTAATTTCAATTTTAAGGATTTCCGAATAGTATTTCAGATCTAAAAGAATTTCTCCCTTTCTATCTTTGGAAAATTTCGCCGCGTTTTCAATGAGTTCATTCAATACGATCGATATCGTATTCGAGGAATCCGGATCCAGCTTTTCGGGAAAGGAGCAAAAGTTAGAAATATAATCGGCGGTTAAAGAGCAACGTTTCCATTGAACCCGAAGATCCATCGGTCTCAATTTAAGCGAAAATTCGCTTTCCGAAGGAAGAGAATCCGGTATTAGATTGTAGTGCCCGTATTTAACTGGATAGCTCATCACATTTGTTTGGACGTTAAAAATCTTACGATTTCAAATTCCGAAATTGAACCTGGCTTCCACACTAAGAAAGTAAAAATTCGAATTCAGCTAAAAAACGGATTTTTCTAAAAAAGAACTCTTAATTTCTCTAAATATTCTTCCCAACCCGATTCTCCCTCAGAGGGAGCCCAAAGAGCAAAGTCTTTGTCCGTGGAAGGATTGTAGGGGCCGGATTTTCCTTCAAAGCAAACTGCGTTGTCCGAAAGACAAACGAGGGTATGATAGACACCCGGTGCGACATCGATTCCAAACGTCGGGCCCTCCGCGTTTAAGAGATGTGTTTCCAGGACGGAACCATCGTCGTTAAATAAAATAAAACCAAGACTTCCCCTTAATACAAGGAACGTCTCTGGTTTCGGAGGAGATTTGTGTCTGTGAGCTTGTACATAGGTATTCTTTGTAAGAACGTTGAGAAACCTTTGATATACTTCGGAGAGATCGTGGAAGTTGTGGTTTGCTCTTCCACGTGGAGAGGTGCCTGCTTTTTGAAGCACCTCGAGAAAAAGGGAATCAGTGATTAATTGTTTAGGCGGTTTGGAGTTCGAGTCTGGATTCACAGTACTCAATAAGATAGGATTTACAAGCAGTGCAAGTATTTCCTGCATTTACTCTTTCTATAATCTGTCTGTAATCGATCCCTTCCGATTTTGCGGTTTCCACGATTGTTTCGAAAGCTACTTGTGCGCAGTGACATTTTTCCATCTGGGTCCAACTCGTTTCTTTTAGGTTCCTTTACAGTGTAAATGAGACTCAGTCTTAGTGTCAATTCGTACACTCGTTTTTTTGCATTTTTTTGGCTAATTGGGGACCTTTGTTTTCGATACGGAACGGGATTTCGAGAACCCTTTTTTAGGAATTTCGGTTTAAAATCCCAGTCGTCCGCATCTGCAAAGGATTGGAAGACGGGGAATTGAATTCGGATAAAGATTCGTTTCAAATTCAATTTTACTTTTTCGAAACGGAGGTAGGTACATGTCTTTGGATCGGTTTTTTTCTCGATAAAAATTCTTCGGCGACGGTAGGCCGTTCTCGCTTCAATCCTGCTTTAATTCTTCCATTCACGAACAAACAAGGTGTTGATAAAATCGGATACGTTTTGTTCCTTTCCCTATTTCAAAAGATTTAGAATCAGAACGGTCTCATTTGGATGTTTTTCTGAAAATTGAATTCGGACTTTTTTGAAACTTACTGTCTGGAATTTTTTTGTTTTAGAATATTGTAAAATAGAGAATTACTAAATAGCTTTTACGTAAATTTGGAATTCTAAATCTTAGGAGATTCTTTTAAAAAATGACTATAAAATCTTTAGTTTGTTTACTTTTGGTATCCTGTCTGACAATCCATTGTTCTTCCGCATCGGATGTCGTATTAAAAATGCCTGGTGTTCAACCGGCTCAGGCAACTCTGAATTCTCAACCGCTCAATGAGAAGATCGGAAAAAAAATGGTTTTTGATGCTAAAAGCAAAGACAGTGCTCCCGGAGTTTACAGTGAAAGTGATGCGGAATCCTTCAATCGTTCCCTTCAGAAGACAATTGCCGAAAATCAGTTGTTTTTGCTTCCGGTGAAAGATGAGAAAGGAAACGTTCAACCTGGAGTTTATCATACTCTCGATCTGATTATCCTAAATCATCTTTTAGCGTATGATGACGATACCTGCGCCGGAGTTACGGAAATCACTTATTCTCTCAGTGATCCGAATAAAAAGAATCTGTTCACGGATCGTTTCAGCGTTTATGCAAATGGATCCAACTTGGGAAACGTTAAAAATAACCTTCATAAGGGAATTATTTATAGAGTTTTAAAGGATTCGATCGCTACACTCAATAAGACCCCGCTTTCGAAAGAGGCAAATTTCGAAGAGGCAGTTTATTTCCCGGACGTGAATGAATCGATCAAAAGATTACCTTCGACCGTAAATAAAACCGAGTGTGCACAATGGAATCAAACTCAGAACGGAATGGTATGTGTACGCAATAATAACTTTACGGAAACCAATATTGATTGGAAAAAATTCGTAGTTACATCTTTCCCAAATTTACCTGCTTGGGCGAATAAGAAGAAAAAATAATTTTCTAAATCGCAACTGAACTCTATTCTTCGAAGTCCGAAGAATAGAGTTCCTTCCTTCGCTAACGAAGCGATTCCGGATCATTCTAGAATCGGAAACGTTGAAGAATCGATTCTATGTTTGTCACGGTTTCCGAAAGATAAAATCTAGAATTCGTTTTCAAAATTCGATTCGGTCGGAATCGACCGAATTCTTTTCTACTGATTGAATGGGGAAAAAGTGGTGCGCCCAGAAGGAGTCGAACCTCCGACCTTCTGATCCGTAGTCAGACGCTCTATCCAGCTGAGCTATGGGCGCATATCGGTTAATGGATATAAGATTCCAATCGAGAAAGGTGTTCTTCAGGAATCCTGAGTGCAATCTTTTTTCCGCTTGTATAATTGTATAGCAGTAATCCAGAGATTCCTAGATAAATCAAAATCCCTGAGAGGTGAATCAAATGTCCGAGCCAAGGTCCGGCGACGGGAATCCAAGATACGGGAACGCTGAACAAAAGGAAGAAAAGGAAGTAGAGAAAATTCACAAACGAAAGTCCGGAATACTTTCGAACCGTTTGGTTTTCCCAATAGAAAGTGAATCCGATCAGCCATGTTCCGAAAAAAGGCAAAGAGACTAAATATACAAGGAACCTTTCCGATCTCAAAAATCGGTTTGTCGTTTCCGGAAGATTACGGAGAACCGGTTCGTATTTTTTTAAATAATCTTTGAATTTCATTCTCTAACTCCGGAAAAAAAGGCAGAACATATTTTTCTTCCCGATACGCTTTAAAGGCGCCAAGTCCACTGTAGCCTAAAAATGCGATCCAGGAAATATAACTGATAAAATCGGTGACGATCGGGTTCACCCGGATCAAAGACAAAAACCAACTGATGACCGGAAATTCTCTTAAGAACCAAACGAACGAATAAACTGCGATGAAAGCGATGTTCAACTTCATCGCTTGAACAAGATGGAAGGAGGCGAAATCTTGCACCTTTCGAAAAACCCATACGAAGAACCAACCGAAGAACGGGACGTAGGCGATTGCGCCTATAAGACCGGGGAATTCTTCGCTTTTTAAAATTCTCAGAGTTTCCTGAATAAATTCCTGGGTTTTGAACCGCTCAGAGGACATAGAGGCGAGAATTCCGGTTAATGGGTAGAATGAAAACAAAAATACCGGAGACGCAGGGATTCGAACCCTGGGTACAGTTACCCGTACGACAGTTTAGCAAACTGCTCCTTTCGGCCACTCAGGCACGTCTCCAAAGGATGTCGCGGAGAAGGTAGGATTCGAACCCACGGTGGGATTACCACGACGGTTTTCAAGACCGCTGCTTTAGACCACTCAGCCACTTCTCCCGACGAGAATTACTTTACCGTGAGAAAACCCCCCTGTGTCAAGGTGAATTGTTCTTTGCGCTCTCGGTTCTTTGTTTTTCCTGGAGGAAGGTGTTGGAGCTTGATGAAAACCGAGTCTGAGGGACATAAAAGCAGTCCCAAAAAAATATCACTTGAACCACGGGCTTGGGTGAATCTCGGTTATTCGATTGCGAATTCGAAAGAAGGAACTTTTTTTTTAAAAAATGCAATTCCCGGCGAGACCGTCCTTGCAACTCTTATCAAAAAATCAGGTTCGCTTGCCTGGGGAATCGGATCCGAGATCGTAAACAACGGATCGGAAAGAATTCCCTCGGATTGTTCCGCTTTTCCAAAATGCGGCGGTTGTTCGTACCGGTACATTTCCTACCAAAAAGAATTGGAAGTGAAGAAGTTTCTGCTAAAGGAAACCTTGGAACGCTCTTTTTCCAAAAATCATATTCAAATTCCTGAAATTGAAATTTTAAGTGGAGATCCGATCGGTTATAGGAACACGGCGCAGATTCCATTAGGATTTTCCGGATCAAAACGAATCGCCGGTTTTTATGAAGAATTTTCACATTCCATCGTTCCTCTTCCCGAAGAAGGTTGTAAGAATCTTCCGAACGAAATGAATTTTGCGATTCAAGAATTTTTAAACAATGAAGAAAACGGATCTAAACCTGTTTCAAAATTAAAGTCACTTTCTTTTCGTTTAGAGGGGGAAAGAGTCGTAGCTTATAAAAGCGAATCGGTCGTTCTTCGAGAAACGGTTCGTCTTCCATTGCCAAAGGAAATCGTTTGTGAGATTCCACCGAACGGTTTTTCTCAGATCAATCGTTTTCTGATCCCTCTCTGGTTGGAAAAAATATACGAACTTGTCCCAGGAAATCAGGAATCTATATTAGAATTATATTGTGGATCGGGATTGATTTCCGTTGCTCTTCATAGTAAAAGTAAGAATTGGATCGGCTATGAACTTTCAAAAGATTCCGTAAAACAAGCAAAGAAGAATCTTTCTAAAAACGAGCTTTCACCTCGTGATTTTAAATCCTTGGATTTAGAAAAAGAATCCCTTCCGGATGAAGATCTCAATTCTACTTGTTGGATTGCGAATCCTCCAAGATCGGGTTTGTCGAAAAAAGTAGTTCAATCCTTCCGAAAAAAGAAACCGAAAGAATTCTTATATTCCAGTTGTAACCATACTACTTTAGCGAGGGATTTAGCGGATTTATGCGAAGATTCTTACATTCTTAAGAATATGGTTCTCGTAGATTTTTTTCCAAGAACCAAACACTTTGAAGTGATCGTGAAGATCGAAACAAAATAAGGTGCTCTTTCTTTAAATTTAAAAATTCAAACTCGAAAATTTATTGATAAAACAAGGATAAAGCAAAGTATCTCTTTGAATTTATAAAAGAAATTTCTTAGGAGATATTATGCTGATGAATCTGATTTTTCGCCGTGTTCTGGTGATCGCGATCGCCTTCACTCTCGGTTTTTTTGTTTCGACTCCTGTTTCCGCGGACAGCGCTTGTCAGGGGCTATCTGCCTCTTCCTGTAAAGCAAACGATGATTGTACTTGGGTAAGCGGTTATACGAGACAAGACGGAGTTTCCGTTGACGATTATTGCAGAGCGAAACCCGGAAAAGGAAATGGTGACGGAGATCGTAAACCAGTTAAAAAAAGCAAAGATAAGGACGAAGATGAGGATTCATCCGTAAAAGAAAAGAAATCTAAAAAGAAAAAAGATAAGGAAGATGACGCGGACGACGAAGACAAAAAGTCAAAACGCAAAAAGAAAAAGGATAAGGACGAAGACGAGTCTGATAAAGACGATGATTCTAAAAAATCCAAAAAGAAAAAGAAAGATAAAGAAGACGATGGGGACGAAGTAAAGAAAGAGAAAAAGTCCAAGAAAAAAGATAAGGACGATGACGATAAAGAGGAAAAGAAATCCAAGAAGAAGAAAGATAAAGACGACGACAAGTCCGACAAAAAATCTAAAAAGAAGAAGAAAAAAGACAAGGAATGATCCTTGGATCGTTTCCCATTTCTCTATCAAAAGCCGGCGTTCAATCTCCGGCTTTTTTATTTAAACCATTGTTTCGGAGTTTTTCCCGTTCTTTTTTTAAACTCGCGGATGAAGTGAGACTGGTCGTAGTAACCGGAAACGTATGCAAGATCCGTTAAGTTCTTGCTATCATCCTTAATCGATACCGATTTTCTAAAACGAATGAGATCGGAATATTCTTTCGGGGAAAGACCGATATACGTTTTAAAATCTCTTTCCATTTTACTTTGACTAATACCAAATTCTTTACAGAGTGAAGAGATCGAAACTTTTCCCTCGGCGGCGTTCATATTTGAAAGAACGTGTTCGATATACGGATTGGAATCTTTTCGCTTTTTTAGGTTCTTGTAAAAACGAGACCAGGCCCATCCTGAAGGAAGATTTTTTCCTCTTTCTTCGATACAGTCCGCTTTGAATTCGGAAATCGCGCGCTCCGAAAATAAATCTTCCAGACAAATGCTTCTGCCAGTGATCTCTTTTAACGGTTCTTTGAGAAAAGTCGCCAACTTGTATGGAGGAATCTGAATCAAAAAAGAATCAACGCCTTCTTTAGAAAAAAAAGTCCTCGAGTTCGTAAGGATACCCGTTATCCCTGCGGAATCCAATTTTATCTTTCTACGATTTTGAACCAAATAAATGCTTCCCTGAGTTTGAATGCCGATAACGCAATTTTCGCCAGGCAGAACTTCATACTCAGAGGAAAGCGGCTTTCGATTCCAATAAAATAGAAATGGGCTTTTATTTTGATTCATTATCTTTACCAAATGAATTAGATTCTTTTCTCATCCGAATTTCAAGTTCAAATTGTTTTCGAATCGAGGATCGATCCAGTCATCGTCTCAAAACCGATTCTTTCTCGAGGGGGTAGCGTTGGTGCAATGTATTTTTGCCAGAGTCTTAAATCGGATGCGCTCAAAGAATTTATGATTTGTTTTTGTTGTTCTTCCAATTCCGAATCGGAAAAAGAATCCCAGATTCTCTTCTGAGTGATTTCTTCTTCGTGTTTCATATGATTGAAGTAAGAAAGCTTAAAAGAGATGAGTTTATCGTAATATTCTGAAATTTTGAGAGAGAGGGTTTCGGGTTGTTTCAAGCGGTCAGAAATTCTTGCGGTCATTTCCCAAAGTTCTTCGATTTGCATTTCTAATTTCTTGTGTTCTTCTCTGTCTTCAGCAGAAAAGGAAGGATTGATCAAAGCCAATTGTTTTAAAGAAACGGAATCCTCATCCTCCGCGTGGACTTCTAAGATTCTAAATACTTCCTCCGAAATGGAGATAAGATTCAGTACTTCTTTCTGGTCGTAAGGGTTTGTTTTTCCGGTTTCGAACAACCAAATCGTGAATGCGTGCCGAATTCCCCTGTGCGGTAGGTCGTAAACCTTTCTCCTAAATTCTTTGTGCATGATCGCCTCCTAAATTAATGAGGAGGGTATCATTTTTAGGAAGTTAAGAATTGTATAAATTCGTCAAAACTGAATTTTTAGATACGAATCGAATATCCAATGTTGAAAAAGTAAATCCCTCTTACGATGTGTTGACTTTGATAGTGTTGAATGAGTTCTCTTGAAACGTATTCGTTTGGAGAATTGCTCCTTATAAAGTCGACCGTTGCCTGATTTAAATATCCGTGCACTTTAGATGGATCGGTCGTTTTTCCATCGGTCGCATTCGTATCTTGGTACACCCCGGAACTCGGTGTTGAAAGTTGATTGTCCACGAGAGAGGGTGTTGCTCTGTACATCCAATTCAAAGCGATAAAAAAGTCGCTATAGTTGAATTGAATTCTAGGACTTACGTCGCTAATGCCTTTTTTCCGATCGATATTGTCGTTTACGTCCTGGTAACCGGTAACGAGGCTTGGTGTGACTTGAACCAATCTTCCTTTAAAATATTCATGGCTTAAAGTAAGGCGAACGTTATGCGTTCCTTGAAAGGCTCCGTTGGTTTCGGATAACATTTTGCTATTCACAGTCAATTGGGGATTGAGGTAATCTAAGAATGGAGGTTTCCAACCAAAGACTAGGTAACCTCTCATCAGAAAAGTCGGATCGTCCACGTTGATAAATAAAAATCCGACTGAAAATGCGCCCAGTTTCGTTAAATGTTCATAGGCCGCATTTGTGAAAAGATAGTCGTTCAGACCGTTTTTTTCCTTTCTTAATTTTGTTTCGTTCGGATCAAAACCCAATTGTCCCGTTTGAATAAATTGATTGATCAGTTGGGTTTGATCTTTCCCGCCCGAAGTATTTTGAAAAAAACCGTCCGAATCCGTGTTTGTTCGATCGACTAACGGATTCATTACGGTGAATGCGATTCTAAGTTGCGGCGGAAGCCCCAATAAGTTTACGGAAGAAGTGAGATAATATGATTCGTAGTAGTCGGTGTATTTCATATTATTTCTCCGTGCTTGTCTTTCTCCAAAAAGACTGGCTCCTTGAAAGGCTCCATCGTTCGAGAGAAATTGTGTGAATTGCACGGAATGTTCCGGGAGCGGAGATTTTTCTTCCACTGGTTTCGGGGAAGGGAGACTTTCGTCCGAAGAAATTTCCGGAGCGCCTTCCGGGAGATCGGGAGAAATACTTTTTACTTTTTCTTTTCGAATCCTTAGGATAATTCCATCCTCGTCCTCGAATTGAATCTCGGATTCCAATTCTTTTACGACTTTTACTTTCCTAAACGTTTTTCCTCCGATCGTTTCGATTTGAACGGAGTCGATGGAAAGAATCGGAAGCAACAAAATCAAGAAAGAGAAAAGAGAAAGAGCGCGTAAATACGTCATTCCTTCATAAAAAAATGGCGCCTTTTTTTTCCAAATTAATTTAAGAAATCTTCCTAATACTATTTCATTTTGAATTCTTAAAATTTTAGACTTTGATTCAAAAAATCCGAACTACTCTCTAAGTTTGCAGTCACAAAGAACTCGAATTCTTCGATTTAATTTTCTATCAAATGAAATATTATACTCTACACAGAGAATTTTGAAACAAAGATTTTATATCGAACGTTATGGGAAATTGGAAAAATTTTTTCCCCGTTAGTCATTCCCCATTAATTGAAGTTGACTGACTGTTCGTTACAAGCTTAGGATTGTTTTGGGCAAAAAACCCGGGCCGGCAGAGGAACGAGAGATGGGATCCTTAAAGGATAGTCGTTCTCCAGGGCCATAAATGAAAATGGAGAATAGTGAAAGATGAAAAAAGCTAATTGGATTGCGACTCTTCTGTTTGTGCTCGGATTCGGCGTCGGATCTTTATCCGCGCAGTCTCAGGCTCAACTTTTTGCGAAGCCTGGGGTTATTGGAGACTCTCTGAGTCATGGTTTCTTCGGTGCGACAGTAGAGAAAAAGACTCAGGATTGGGCTTATCCGGTTCTGGTCAGCAAACAAGCCGGAGCTTCCGTTTCGTATAACGTTCTGAAAGGACCTTATATCAATTTGGAAGATGTTCTGAAAGGTGATTGTGGTGTTTTCTGTATCGCAGGTTCCATCATTGGTGGTAACGGTTCTACTGTGAGCCTTCCGACTCATGCGGGAATTACTGGAGCTGAATACACGTCCGTTTTAAGAACTTCCGGAAAATGCGAAGACGTCACCGCAACTAAGTGGGATAAACAATGGTATTGGGCAACGTGGTACTGGTACACTTACCGTTGGGTACAAGTTCAAGATTGTAAAGAACCTGATAAGTTCCACCAATTTGGTCTTCGGGATTCCGGAACCCAAATTGAGATCATGGAGAAAGTCAGACCATCTTTCCTTTTTGGAACTGTAGCCGCGAATCATGTTCTCTGTACTGCGCTTTCCACAACGACTGCTTGTTTGGACGAGGCTCGTTATAAAAGAGATATTCGTGAAGTGATGAGAAGACTGGCGGCGATTGGAAGTTTGAAGGGAGGTGTTCTTTTCACAATTCCAAATGTAACTGCGATCGCTTTCTTGGAACCGTATAAGGATCCTCAAGGAAGAGCAAATTATACCGGTCTCAAAGCATTCTTCAGAAACTCCGTGTCGGATCCGAATCAAGTTTTAGATGCGAGTGAAGTAGCGACCATCACCAACTTTTTGGCTATGTTGAATAACGAAGTCAAAGCACAAGGAGCGGCGATGGGATTTGCGGTTGCTGATCTGAAAGTTGTCTTTGATGATATCAAAGAAAACGGACGTATCGTGCAAAGCCCTTCCGGTTGGAGTCCAGGTTACGCTCGTGCAAGCTGGCCTTTACCGAACCAACCAGGAGTTTTTGGTTTAGACGGAGTACACCCGAACATGTTCGGTCACTCTGTATTCGCGAACGAACTGATCAAAGTCATCAACGCACGTTATGGCTTGAATCTGGCTCAAGTTAGCGAATACACAGCTTGGTACTACGATACTCTAAACAGAAATCCGATCGACTTAAAGAAATTCCTGACCGATACGATTTTCGGACAGTTCATTTCTTGGGTAATCGGAATCTTCGTATAACAAAAATTCCTCCTCGATTTCCGGGGAAGAAGACAGTGAATTTGAAACGTCGCCTTTTTAAGGCGGCGTTTTTTATTTCAAGTGAGTGGTATGGAATTTAGAAAGAAAATCTTTTTCGCCGCAATGTTATTTGCATTCATTCTTATCTTATTTATCGTTTTTTGGCCTGATGATAAAAAGAAGGATACTCTTTCCATGGTGGAAGAAAGTGAAGCCGTATTAAAAACGAAATATTATTCCGAAATGGATCCGTATTTTCCGGAGGCGCCGCATCCATTCAATGAAGATCCAGAATTGGAAGCTCAAGCGAAGAGACTTTGGCCGGAAGCGTTTCGTCCAAGGAAAACTCCGGAAGAAAAGGAACAGATACGAAAGGAATGGTCCGAGTTTATCGCTCGTTATCCGAAGAATATTTATATCCCATCCGAATTTAAACCTGCTTTGTCAGAAGCGGAAGAAAAGGAAGCGAGAGATCGATTGGATAGCATCGGAAGTGTCGAAGCGAAGAATGCGATTTCGAGATCTCTCGGAAAATATGCGGAACCCGGAAATGAACCGAAGGCGCCTTCGGAAGCCAGCGTAAATCCCAAAGAACAACTTGCTTATGTAAATTACAAGATAGAAGAGTTGGAGTCTAGAATTCAATTAATCGAATATACGATTCAACAAGGAAAATTGGATCCATCCCAGATCGGGACCGCAAACCAGGATCTTGTCCTTTGGAAAAAGGAACTTACCGGTCTAAAGCAAGTTCAAAGTCAAATTCCTCGTTGAACGTAGATTTATCTATAGAATCGATTGTTTAGGCTAAAGGAGAAAACATGCCGTTATTTCTGATCATTCTCATTTTTATTTTGAGTTGTGGCGGACCGCCAAGACCGGACATGCTTCCGGTTGCGGAAGAAAGAAAAGAAATTCCATTGGAACAAATTTTGAGCGAACTCAAGTCTCAAAACCCACAATTGAGAGCTCAGGCTATTTTAGAACTTTCTAATAGAAATCATAAAACTTCTTTGAATCAAATTCGGGATCTTCTTAAAAACGATAGCAACCCGGCGGTAAAAGGAACTGCGGCGATCGCACTGGGAACATGGAAAGATCATTCTTCGCTATCGGAAATTGTTCGTCTCTTCAAACCGGAATCGGGTGTAACTCCTGATATCGTAATGGAGGCAATTTCCAGAATGGAAAATCCTTCCGCGGCATCTGCGGTTCTTCCTTTTTTGCAATCCGAGGATCCAACCCTTCGTTTGATTGCGGTCGATACTCTTGTGAGAATCAATGCGAGATCTTCGGGAGATACGATTCTTGACTTAGCAAAAAAAAACAAGAACCCCGAGTTTTCAAAAACGTACGCGATGGCATTAGGAAAACTGAAAGTTAGGAATGCGGAATCTTTTTTAATCGATCTTGCAAAAACTACGGAGCCTTCGCCCACCTTGGCCGCCGCGTATTTGGCTTTAGGGAGAATTTCCAGTAAGAATGCGATTCCTATTTTGGTGAAAGGATTAGCGAGTGACTTCGACAAGGGAAGCGAGAATTCTATGTTTGCCGTGATTGAAATCAAAGATTCTTCTGCGATCAAATCGGTCGTTCCGATTTTAAGAAATAAAAACCGGGAAATTCGATTTCGCGCGGTAAACGTTCTTTCGGAAATTCCTTCCTCTGAAACCGGAACTCTGACTTTGAAAATTTTAGAAGAGAACGATCCGGATTCTTCTGCGCCCGCATCTTTGGTATTAGGGAAAATTCATTTTACAACGGCGAGAATTTTGATCGAGAAGAAGTTATTGGATTCTAAACTTCCGGATCGGGAAGTGATCGGCCAATCTCTCGGTTATATGGGAGACAAAAAAAGTGTTCCAGTTTTATTGAATGTCTTGAAAGAATCAAATGGGGAAGGTCGTTACGGAGCCGCGTGGGCCTTGGGAATCTTGCAGGCTGAAGATGCTTTGGAAGATTTGATCGTCGCTTCCAAATCTGCGGATCCAAAACTTTCTTCCCTGGCAGTGGAGTCTTTAGGATTGCTTCGTTCCCCGAAAGCACTTCCAACTCTGACAAGTTTGGTGGAGAACAAACCCAATTCTGCTTCGATTGTAATCCCTGCGATCGCATCCATTCCTGGAGAAGAATCGCGGAAAATTCTGGAAACCTTCGCGAAAAAAGAAAACGTAGCCCTTCAACAAGTAGCGATCTCCGAATTGGGAAAAAGAAAGGATCCCGCGAGTCTTCCTGTTTTGATCCAAATTTTAGAAGAGAATCAAGCATCGAGTTCAAAACTTTTAATGTCGTCCCTATCGTCGATCACAGGAAAGAACTTTTATTCTCGGAACGAATGGTTGAACTGGTATAAACTCAACTCAAAGTAATCAGGTTTATGTTTCATAATAAAATGGTCCCGATGATTCTATCGGGATTGATCGCATTCTCGACATTCTGCAAAGCTCCTCCTCCACGTGATCCATGGTACGTTCCTCCTTTGGATGAAAAGGAAAAAATCTTTCTTGCTCCATTGATCTCGGATGATTTCGACTCAAAAGATCTTGGAGGAAGACACTATCCTGCATCCAACGAACTGAGAATCGATCTTTTCAAACCTTACATAGAAAACTTGGAAGGCGGATATCTCGGAGCCGGAACAGATCAGAATTTTACATTTATCGCCTGGGCAAAAAGTAAATATGCTTGGCTCATGGATTTTGATTATACGATCTGTCTCATCAATCGAATTCATCTTCTATTTTTTAAGTTGGCCTCGGACCCGGAATCTTACAGAGAACTCTGGTCCAGAAAGAATAAAAATTCTTCCTTTGAATTGTTAAAGAAAGAATGGGGAAACGATCCGGAATGGAATCTCATTCGAGAAGCCTGGGAGGTCGCGCACCGAGGAAAATCCGATATTCCACAAAGATGGAACGAACTCGATCGAACCTCTCAAAAATTCGGATTGAAGACTTTCATCCATTCTCAGGAAGAATACAACTACGTTCGGAACATGGTTATCCAAGGAAGAATCCAAATTCTGAAGGGCGATATCAATGCCGATAAAAGTATGAGATCGGTTTCGGAAAGGGCGGCGCGTTTGAAGGTTCCGATTCGAGTCGTGTATCTTTCGAACATCGAAGATTACTTTTCTTATACTCCGGGATTTAGGGACAATCTCTTGAGTTTACCCACCGATGAAAAGGGAATCGTCATAAGAACGATGCAAAACGGAACAAAAGAAGAATACGGTTCTCCCGATGGCGAAAAAATTCCTGTGGATTATCCTTTGCACTACAACGTTCAACCATTAAGAAATCTTCAGCAGTGGATGCTTTTGCCAGGCCATCTTCATAAGGGAATTCTAATGCAATTTAGAACACCGATACAAAAAGGTTTGTCCGAAATCAAAAGTAGTCCATCCGAAACGATCAAATGAAACGGATTTGGATCGGTTTTTTTCTACTCTGGTTTTTCGTCTTTTGTGGAAGGCTAAGAAGTCAAAATGCCGATTCCGCTTCGAAAACTTCCATTCAGGACTGTTCATCGAATTTCGGACTTTACGTTTTCTCTTACGGAAAAAGCCCGTATCCGAATCGATATCTCAACGTGGAAGAGGTGGATGGAAACAGAGAAATCGTTTATTTGTTTTATCTGATTCGGATTCCAGGAAGGAATATTCTGGTAGATTCCGGCTTCTTAAACGATTCTTATAAAAGGAAATTCGGTTTTGTTTCCTATGAAAGACCGGATCTTCTTTTAAAAGAATGCGGGATCGAACCGAAGGAAATTTCTGATATCGTTCTCACACATTTTCATTTCGATCACGCCGGTGGGATTTTTCTTTTTCCTTCTGCGAATATTCACATCCAAAATCACGATCTCGAGCTTTTGACTCAGCAGACTCATTTTCCAAATCAATCGGTATATCTCAACGGTTTAAAGAAACGAAATCAACTTCATTCGTTTAACGGCGCGTATTCGCTTGTTCCCGATATGCAGATCTTATTTACCGGTGGACATACGCCCGGTTCCCAAGCGCTGGAATGGGTTGTTTCTATCGAGAATCAATTTTTGATCACCGGAGATGAATGTTATCTTATCCAAGAATGTAAGAATGGAATCGGCCTCCCAAAAAATGCGGCCTTTTCGATCAAGAGGAACCGGGACTTTCTTGAGTATGTGCAAATTCTTAGTGGAAAGGGCACTAGGATTCTAACCTTACATGATCCTCTGATTTTACGGCAAGGAGAAGAAATCCTGCCGGGCATTCGGTTGTTGTTTTCGCTTTAGAAAGAATTCTGATCCATTGAGCCGTAAGAAGATTTAGAAATTACTTTAATAAGTATCCTACGTACTTCGCACGGAAATTTCTCTGTGCGAAGTGTGAATTATTTATTTTTCAAAAATTTGAACCTTGTTAGAGACTGGCTTAGAACTCATGAGGTAGGCAAAGATGGCCCCTAAATCTTGGTCCGTCATACCGGCGTATTCCAACCAAGGCATTAAGCTGTTAAACTCTCCAGGCTTGATATCCGGGTTAGCCTTTGCTCTCGCTATGCTTGCCTTAAATCTTGCAATGAAATTCTCTCGTGTCCAAAGACCAATACCAGTTTGAATATCAGGAGTGATATTCAAACTTCTCACTTTTCCACCAGTAGATAAAGGTAATTCAAAACCGCCTGCGTGTTCCATTCCTTCAAGGGATTTGCCGTTTATTTTTTGCGTATGGCAGTGATCGCAAGAGGCAAACGTGTACAAATATTTTCCGTAGGCAACGGTGTCTTCCGGCTCAGGTCTTCGCGAAAATTCCGGAGCCTTAGGTATGGTTCTCATGATCAAATTCATAGGAAAATCTGGTTTTGATTTTTCTACTTGGTTTTCAACGGGAGGAATCGTTCTGATATAAGCTATGATAGAATAAATATCTTCCTTATCCATTTGCGCATAATTTTCGTAAGGCATAAGTGGAAATAGAGGCGTGCCGTCTTTGGAGACTCCGGCCGTTATAGCGTAAAAAATATCGGTGTCCGTCCAATTCTTCAAACCGGTCAATGCAGGGGTGATGTTTTTGGAATAAAATTCGCCGGGTAGACCTAAAAATTTTCCGTTTCCCGCTCCAATGTTCTTAACGATTGGGTTATATAGTTTTAGATTGTTTTTATCTCCGGTGTGACAACCTAAGCAGGCGGCAACGTGCTTTACTAAATATTCTCCTCTTCGAATTTGTTCGGGAGTGTGTTCTATTTTGATTTCTTCTTTTTTACCGATATCCGGATATTTTATATATAAAAAACTGAATCCACCGATTAGGAACAAGAAAATCGTTAGGGCCGTTACTTTTAAGAGTATCCAAAAGAATTTCATTATTTTTCTCTGTTATATTTTTTGCTAAAACGTTTAATGAGGCTTAAATTTGCAAACCGCTCTGGAAATACAATCGAATTTATCTTTTGATACAGATGTTTTTATTTTCCGTGTCTTTGGAAATTTTAAAGAGACGAACGATCCATGCTCCTTTAGACAAAATGTTTTCGCCGAAGCCAAAAGAATTTTATCTTCAGAAATATCCAAATAAGTTATGTGAGATTCGTCTTCGTTAGTAAATTCCGTTGGACCTTTCCATGGGAATTTTCTTTTTATACCTGATTTTCAAAAACTTTCCTTTTTTGGAATGTATTCGATTAAAATTTTAATTGCAGAGGCGAGGCTTCCCTTTTCGAAGTGTGAAAGACTTTGTTGTCTCGTTCTTATCGTTGTGACCTAACCATCTACTCAATGATTTTATTTTGATTTCTCCGGCTTTCGAACTCTGCATAAAAAAGCCCGAAGTTAGAACCTAACTTCGGGCTTTAAAATAAGAAAAGAATTTAAAGATCAGTCTTTATCATAGACTTTCTTGATTTCCTTACTGTATTTTTCCGTGATCACGTGGCGTTTCATTTTAAGAAGGTTGGTCAACTCGTCTCCTACTTCGAACGGTTTCTTTGTAAGAATTACGTGTTGGACCTGTTCAAACGATTTGAATCCCGTTTTCGTACTATTGTAGTTACGAACTTCCTTTTTATAGAAATCGATCACTTTTGGATGTTTGATCAATTCTTCCACTTTGGAGACGTCGATTCCATTTTCCTTGCACCATTCAGCCAATTGGTCCACGTCCGGTACGATGATCGCACCGAGAACTTTCTGATCTTGACCGATCACCATCGATTGTTTGATAAACGGTGATTCATCCATCTTGTTCTCGATTGGAACCGGTTCTACGTTTTCCCCACCCAAAAGTACGACTGTGTCTTTCGCTCTTCCGGTAAGAGTAAGGGTCTTCTTGTAGTTGATGAATCCGATATCTCCCGTATTCATCCAACCGTCGACGATGGTTTTCTTAGTAACTTCCGGATTCTTAAAATAACCTTTCATTACTTGAGGTCCTTTTACAAAGACGACTCCTTTCTGTCCTAACTTTCCGGCGAGAACTTCATACTTATCGTTGATGTGCGTTAGAACATTTCCGTTATCGTCTTTGATCATCAATTCCGATTTCGGCACTAAGAATCCTACGGATCCTATGATCGGTTTTACGAATGGACGCACTGAAATCACGGGGCTTGTTTCCGTCATTCCGTAACCTTCGAGAACGAGCATTCCGATATCGTTGAAGAAGTTATCCACGTGAGATTGAAGAGCTCCTCCTCCGGACATAGATCCCTTCAGTCGTCCACCTGTTGCGGCGCGGATTTTAGAAAGAACCACCGTGTCCAAAGTTTTTGCGTTCAAGATCAGACCGAGACCGGCAATCGTAAAGAAAAGCGCATTTGGAAGATGAATTCCATAGGCCGGAAGCGCCAAATAAGCCAAGATCGCGAGCGCACTTACGGTGAACGGACCCATTAGAAGCACTACAAAGAAGGACTTAATTCCGATCGCTAAGGATTTGAAAATATTCCTGTTTTCATAATCTACTTCTAATCCTTTTAAGAATCTAAGGGAAGCATTGTAGTGTTTCGAAAAGAAATACGCCAATTTGAACAAGGCTCTTCGAACGGGAGGAGTTTGTTTCGGATCGTTTACTTTATTGTAAATCCCGGAATACACACTTTCCCAAACACGAGGGGCAGAAGCCATAAAAGATGGTTTTGCTTTCGCTAAGTCATTTTTTAGGTCGGAAACTTTCGTGTAGTAGGTTTGAATACCGCTCGAAATCGCACCATATTCGTTTACTCGTTCGAATATATGCCAAATCGGTAATATAGAAAGCATGCTGTCCGTAGGTTTGATATCGGTCAAAAGCATCGGCACGACATATATCATCTGATGGATCATGTTGGAATGCATAAGCATTACGCCCTTCGGCATTCCCGTAGTACCTGAAGTGTAAATCAAAGTAAAAAGATCTTCGGGTTTGATTTCCTCGATTCTTTTTTCGGCTTTTCTACCACCTTTGGCACGGAGCGCTTTTCCTTCTTCGATCAGATCGTATATACTATGAATGTTCTTTCCTTTTGCAGTGGAAGCCTTGTCCATAATGACGATCGTTTCGATTTTAGGAATCTTGGATTTCACCTTGTTAAACTTTTCGAGCATTTTATCGTTTTCGATGAAAACGATTTTTGCCTCAGAATGGTTTAAGATATATTCCAATTCAGATTCGGTTACATCAGTTCCTCTCGGTACGTTAGCCGCACCGGAAAACTGAACGGCATAATCCGTGATCATCCATTCGAGTCGGTTATCCGCTAAGACGGCAACGTGCTCTCTCGCTTTCAACCCTAAGTGGATCAAAGCTTCAGCAAGTGCAATTCCCATATCATAAAGCTGTTTATAAGAAGTAGGGTGGAATTCTTTATCCTCTCCCTTGCTCCAGAATACGGGTCGATCTCCAAATTTCTCGGTGGATTGTATTAACATATCCGCGAGGTTTTTATACATTTCCAATTCCTCTTTAGTGAGTTTTACCGGAGTGATTTTCCGGTAGGTTAAAGGCTGAATTAAGCTAAGAGGAAAAAGGAATGAGTCAACCAAATTTTCGAATGTATGGAGAGAGGGTGCAGTGCAAAAAGCGGAAAAAGGAAGGTCCGCCTACCTCCGAAGAGATAGACGGGAAGCAGTGATTATTGCTCTTCTCCGGCAGGAGTAGAAGATGATTCAGACGCAGGAGCTGATTCTTCTTTTTTGTTTTCTGCTTTTTCCTTCTTGGATTTTTTCTTAGATTTCTTTGCCTTTTTAGCCTTTTTGGATTTCTTAGCTTTTTTCCCTTTCTTTTCAGACTTTGTTTCTTTCGGAGTTTCGGTCTGAGTAGTAGGTGCGTCAGCGGCAGGCTCTTCTGCTACGAGTCCTGCGAATCCAGTTAGCGCCATAGCGGCTATCAAAAGTTGGGCAAGAATTTTCTTAAAAAGGGTCATTTTAAAGTTTCCTATTGAATAGAATGATTGATTCTGAGAAGTGCAACATCCATTTGAAAAAAGTAAATACGTTTTTTTTCAAAGAATGGAATGAGGAGGGGTCCATTTTTTTCCGGAGGCAACCGCCGACTCCAATCGCCTGAGATATTCTTTTTTCGGAATCTGATAGGCTCCAAGTCCCAGAGTAACAATGTTTAGTTGCTGAGTGTCGAAAAGAAAAAAGTTATCTTTTTTGAGTGCATCAAATAAATGATATAGACCGATTTTTCCGAAATCGGGAACGAAAGAAAACATAGATTCTCCCGCAAAAAAATTACCGATCGCTACTCCATACACCCCGCCGCCGAGTTTTCCGTTCTCGTCCCAAACCTCAAGGGAATGTGCGTAACCTAGTTTATGAAATTCATTATAACCTTTGATAAAAAGCTCCGTAATCCAAGTTTCTTCACCGGGTCGATAGGCGCAACAGCGCATAACTTGTTCGAAAGCGCGGTTGAAAGTGATCGTATACTTTTTTTGGTTAATCTTTCGTTTTACACGTTTCGAAATATGCAGTTTATTGAGATCGAAAATTCCGCGCGGATCTAAACAATACCAAAGGATCGGTTGATCGGACCAGGGAAAGATTCCATTCTTATATGCATAAAGAAGTCTTTCCGGAGATAGATCTCCCCCGACCGCGACGATTTCCCGATCCCAAACATGCGGATTTCTAAAAAACTCGGAAAAGTCTTTCAATTTGTTTTTCCATAATCCTTGTAAGAAGGAAGAAGTGAGAAAGATTCTTCGATCCTATAAATGGGTCCGTTCGCCGAGGATCTGGACGAGTATATGTGAAATTCCGAAACTGCGAAACTAGAAGATGAAAACTCGGAAAATTCTTCCAGATACGGAGAGATCTTCGCATCGTAAAAGTTTTTGAATCTGCCGATCGTCACATGCGGATGATATTCTTGACGTTCGGGCTGAAAGCCGCGTTTTCTTAGACCCGAGTCTAAGATTTTCTGCAATTGAAGTAAATGTGGATTCTGTTTAACTTCCGCAAATAAAATGGAAGGGGACTTTTGCTTTGCAAAAACTCTTACGGATCGAAGTTCCAAGTCGAAGTTCGAAACGGAAATCTCGGAGCAGAAATCGGAGATTCTATCCACGTCTTCCTGCGTTTGTTCTCCTAAAAAAACTAAAGTGATATGGAAATTTTCCTCATCTACCCATTTGATATCGGGTAATCCGTAACAAATCGAAGTTAGTTGTTCTTTCACTTCGTCCGGAATGGAAATTCCCAGAAAAGTTCTCATGCTTGAGATCTTAGAACTTCGGCGGATTTCCGCAACTAGATTCCGGTCATTCATATTTGGGATTCATCTTCTATCTTTTCGATCCGCAGAATTCCACGAAGAGAATTACACAGAAAAACCGACTCCGAGGACCGCAAATCTTCGATCGAAAGAGTCCGTTCATAGAATCCCTTCTTTTTCAAAAGACGATTTCTATAAATTCCAGGAAGAATACCTGCAGAGATGGGCGGTGTAAAGTAAGAATCTCCGATCTTCAAAAAGACGTTTGTAATACTTCCTTCCGTGATCTCTCGATTTTCATTTAAGAAGATTGTATCTAAACAAGATTCTTCTCTAGATCGAATTCCTTCGGCATCGTATATATCCCTTAAGCTCGTCTTGTGTTTTCTAAATTCCGAAAAAGAATTCATTTGAGTTTTGCTGATTCGTAAAACCCCCCTTTTTTGAAAAGGGGAAAGGGCGGAATATTCCGAGTGAAAATTTCCGGACAAGTCCAAACGAATCTTGATACGATAAGAATTTTGTTCCTTACAAGCGGAGATCGCCTCTTGCAAACAATGATTCCATTTTTCTTCGGAAAAAGGAATGTCTAGAATCTCTGCGGATGCTTTGATCCGATCTCGATGTTCTTTTTGAAAGTATATGAAACCGTTTTTATAGAGGATCGTTTCGAATAGAAAAAAGTTCCTTGTCGACTCGGAGAAAAATTTGGCTTTTTCCAAAATTTCAAGCCATTCCTTTTCAGGATCTGCCTCCCAGGTGATTCCGGAACCGATACCGAGTTTTCCAGTTCCATTAGAAATTTCTAATGTACGAATCGCTATCGAAAAAACGGAATCTCTGTTCGGTCGAATAACTCCGATCGCTCCGGTGTAAACACCTCTCGGTTTTTCGAGTTCTTGAATCAGTTCCATCGCCCTGAGTTTAGGTGCGCCGGTGATCGACCCGCCGGGAAACAACTCCCTAAAAATATCCGCGTATTTTATTTCTTCGGAAAGCTCGGAACGAATCGTGCTCGTCATCTGTAAGATCGTTTTATATTTTTCAACGGTGAATAATTCTTGAACCTGAACACTTCCTTTACGGCTGATTTTTCCCAGATCGTTTCTCATCAGGTCGGTAATCATTAGATTTTCCGCTTTTTCTTTTTCTGAGTTCCTTAAAAGCTGAATGTTCTTCTCGTCCTCGAATTCGGTCTTACCTCTAGGATAAGTTCCTTTCATCGGTTTTGTGATGATGTTTCGTCCTTGTTTTTCGAAAAAAAGCTCAGGAGAGAAGGAGAGAATGTCCAAATCCGGAATTCTTATCCAAGAGCCGTAAGATACGGGCTGGCGATCCGAAAGCATATTATATAGTCCTAATGTATCTCCTTCAAAATCGAATCGAATCCGATCCGTATAATTGATTTGATAAATTTCGCCAAGAAAAAGTTTTTCCCGAATGTATTCAAGATTTTGGAAATAGCTTTTTTGATCCGGAAAAGAAGAAATGTGAAATCCGAAATCTGCAGACGATCTACTATCGAACTCGGAAATCATTTCCGGTTCGCGAAAAACGCCGAAGTATAAAAGCGGTAGATTCATCTCTAAGTTCTTCCGATCAATTCCCGAAAAAACTTCTCCGGCTTCGTAAGAAATAAATCCCGCTACGTAAAATCCTTCCTGGATAAAGGATTCGATTTCGTTCAGAGACGATTCTATTTCTTTTGAAGTAATTGCCTTGATTGTGGTGATTGGGTTACGAAAGAAAATCTTTCCTGAAGGATGGAATCCTTCGTTGAAAATCATAAAAGGCTGGTCAGAGAATAGGAGTTCTTCGATTCTCATTTTAGAGCAAACTTAATTAGGATTGATGATTTTGTCTCTTCGTTTCAAAGCAATAATAAGAATCTCCGGGACTATTTTATTCTCCGGATTCACCTATTATATTCTCGCTCAAATTGGAAGAAACACGGCGATACATCCGGGATATGCATCCGCGATTTGGCCCGCTTCCGGAGCGGCACTCGGTTTAACTCTTATCTTTGGAAATTATACGATCATCGGAGTTTTTATCGCATCCTTACTTTCCAACGCAAGTGGGGATTTTCTTTCGGAGGTTTGGTTCGATCCGAACAAAAATTTATATCTTAGCGTTTCTATCGCGTTTTTTTCCGCTCTTCAAAGTTATGTTGGCAAAGTCGTATTAACAAGAAATATTCCGGGATGTAAGATCTCGGCTCGGACTCAATTCGTTCTTTTATTCATAATCCTAGAAGCCTTCGTTTGTACGATCAGTTCGAGCGGCTCGGTGATTTCCATGGTTCTTACGGGAGAAATCGAGTGGTCCGGTTTTCGCCAAAGTTGGTTAACTTGGTGGGCAGGCGATACGCTAGGGGTTTACATCGGCGCTCCGTTTATTCTTTTCTGGTTTCGAGGAGACTATAAGGCTCCCAGGTTTTTAGATTTTCTGGAATCTTCTACCTTACTTTTATTGATCGTATTCTTTTCTCTCGTATCCTTCGATTTGGTCACACCGATCCTTTCTTTGAGTTATCCCTTAGGATACATTCTGATTCCATTGATTCTCTGGTCCGCTTTTCGTTTGGGAGAACGTGCAAGTAGTCTGGCGGTAGTTTTGTCATCCGTGATCGCCATTTTAGGAACGATTTCCGGTTCTCCCCAATTCTATGCGGAAACGATGAACGCTTCTTACATTCTACTTCAATTTTTTATCGCGGTTCTTTCCATTACGAGTCTGCTTGTAGCGAGCATCGTGAACGAGAGAAAAGAAGCGGAAAATCAGTTGAGAATCTCTCATCAGAGTTTGGAAGGAAAGGTAAAGGAAAGAACGCACGAACTTCTTCGATCGAACGAAATTCTTAGGGCGGAAATTCATGAGAAGAACGAAGCAAGAGCCGAATTGGAAAAAAGCCAAACCAGATACATGGGACTATTCCAGCATCTTCCCGTGGCGATCATTGAAGCCGATTATTCCGATCTCAAACATGTGTTAGACGGTTTGCCGAAAGATCTAAAAGGTGATTTGTTTTCTGATTACGTGGAAGGTCATCCCGAATTCGTTCAAACTTGTTTTGATTCGATTCGAGTAATCGGCGTGAATCAGGAGACCGTTAATCTCCTTCGAGTCGATTCTTATGAAACGGTCTTTAAGAATTGGAAACGTTTTTTTAGCCAGGACGGTTTCAAAGTTTTTAGAAAGGTTCTTGGAAAAATTCGAGAAGAATCGTATTTTTACGAAGTGGAAGTCGGGTTTCGCGTCCAAGACAATACCAGACTTGACATTAAAATTCGCTGGTCCGTACCTCCCGGGTTTGAAACTTCTTTATCAAGCGTGATCGTGACGTTATTGGATTTCACCGAAATCAAATCCGCGGAACGGAAATTACAACTTTCTTTGGAAGAGAAGGAAGTTATGCTCAAGGAAATCCATCATAGGGTTAAGAATAATCTTCAAGTAATCTCTTCCCTTTTGTCCATGCAATCCGACTACGTTCAGGATAAAGAAAGTCTTTCCGTTTTTAAGGAAAGTCAGAATCGACTTCGAACAATGTCGATGATTCATGAAGAATTGTATCAATCCGAGAACCTTGGAAAAATTCAGTATTCGATCTACATCGAAAAATTACTCAATCAGCTTTTTCAGGTGTACGGAAAAGCCGAGTCGATTCGACTGATTACAAATTTAGAATCTCTCGATATAAGCGTTAACAGAGCCATTCCGATCGGCTTGATATTAAACGAATTGGTTTCCAATTCTTTGAAATATGCGTTCCCAGAAAATATCTCCGTAAAAGATTCTCCGGAATTAAAAATTTCTCTTTCAAAAAAAAGCGAATTCTTAGAACTCAAAATCGAAGACAATGGGATCGGAATGCCGCTCGGGTTCGATCTGGACGATTCGACCTCCCTCGGCTTAAAGCTCGTGAATATTCTCGTGAGACAATTGAAGGGAAAAGTAGATTTTTCTTCCGATTCGAAAAAGGGAACTCAGTTTACGATTTACGTTCCATTAAACGCCGATCTCATCTGAGAATCTTCTGGTTTACAAAAAAAAGTCCGACTCACAGCATTCTTCTCGAAGTATGAAAAAAGAAGAAAAAATCCAGGCGAGAAGGGAAGAAATCTTGGAAGCGGCCCTGGATATCTTTGCAAAAAAAGGATATCATTCCACGGGAATCGCGGATATCGCAACTCAATTGGATATCGGACACGGAACCTGTTATCGTTATTTTAAGAATAAGCTCGATATTCTTCACGCTCTTCTCGATCAAATTCAAAAAGAACTTTCGGAAGTGATCGCGAGGCAAAGTCCCGATAAATCGAATTCCTTGGAGGAATATCGATCGCAGATCGGAGAAATCGGGAAGGGATTGTTCGAGCTTTTCGGGAGGGATGTTCGGGTCGGTCAGGTTTTCTTTTTTGAAACACAAGGGATCGACGATTCTATCACGACTAAGATCAAAAAGACTCACGATCTTTCCGCGAAAGTCACGGAGCTTTATCTGATCAACGGCGTCAAAAAAGGCTTTTTAAGAAAAAATTTGGACACCGACGTCGTAGCCAAAGCGATCAATTCCATGATGTTCGAAGGAATTCGTCAGTCTATTTCTCACAAGTCAAACCGAGAATACGCCACCCGTTGGATGAAGGCGGTTCCGGACTTGATGTTGGAAGGAATGAGGGCCAATTTGTGAAATTCGTGTTTTTGAAAAAGAAGGAGTTCCTACTTTTTTTGATTGCAAAAGCTGAATGATATGTCATTCTTATTTTAATCTTGAGAGATAGGAGAATTGAAAATGGTTCAAGTGGATGTTTTCTGGGCTTACGGATTGGGCGCAGGCTTTGCGATGGCGGCTTCCCGTCAGATAAAAAAAATTCAAACTTCGTCGGATTCTTCCTCCGCTACGATTCTGAAAGAAGTCGAGCGGAAGAATGAAAAAACTCCCTTTTGGAAAACGACGTATTTTCTGATCAACGTGCTCTTCCTTTCGCTCGTGTTCGGGCCGTCGGGTTTATACCTGGTTTGGCAGTTTACGAGTTGGGAAACCATGCAGGCTTTGGATAAATCTATGCCGGGTTGGTTGGTCACACTTTTCGGTTTCACGAACGTATCCCAGGGAATTCTTGCATTTTGGATTGTCTGGAAATTGATCGAAAGATCCAAAGAATTCTTCGGCTTTTTACAAGTGATGTTGGGTTATTTTGGAATGTTTTTTATCCTCGTTCACGGTTGGGACGGTGAAGGATACAAACGATTCTTTTCGGCAACTCGAGAAGAATATCTCAACAACTGGTCTTGGAATACGGCGCTTTCCTGGTTAACTTCCGACGTTGCGATCACCTTGTACGTCATGGGAGTGATTCTGATTCCGATCATGATTTTTATTATGTCGAATTGGTTGGAAGAAGGTCTTGAGTTACATGATGTCACCTTCGAACAAGAAACTAAGGTTGGAAGAGGAAGTCCGGTTCAAAGGATCGTTTTCTTTTTCGGTTCCGTTTTTATAGGAGCTCTCGGGCTTGCGATTCTCTCGAGTATGATCATTCATTTCCTCGGTTGGATTTTTGGAAGCCTCGTCGCGCTTGGAGTTCTCTATATATTAGGAATTTCTAAATATGGAATTCTTTTCGCGTTTTACAAAGGAATTTTTCATCTCAAAGGAAATCCGGCTTCGCAAAGTGGAATTCCCGCGGAAGCAAGAGTTTAGGCTTCGAGAGCTTTTTTGTATTCTTGGATCAAAAGATCCGGATCTTCGATTCCTACGGAGATTCGGATCAGATTGGGATCTAATCCGTTTTCTTTTAAGAATTCGAGTCCTTCTTTTTTAGTCACCAACTCATAGTGAGCCAAATAAACATAAAGCATGTTTAATGTGAATTCGGTTCCGAAACTCGGACCCTTTAACAACGCCAATCGATCGTAAAAAGATTGCAAAGGAATCGAAAGCTCGATGGATAAAACCCCTGCTTGAATTCCGGAAATTCTTGTAATCTTTGAAAAATGATTCGAGGAAGCGGGAGATCCGGTCCAAAAAACGTTTTTGATTCCGGGTTGTCCGGAAAAGAATTCGGCTAATTTTTTTACATTGGAACTGATCTTCAGAACACGTTCTTCATACCCTTTGATTTCATACGCGAGTCGTTCGCAGTCTCGAATATACGGGCTTTCCACCATTTTTTTGCAAAGAGGAAGAATCTCCTGAAACCACTGCGACTTTCGATTTAGAATCAAAGCGCCCATCATGAGATCTCCGTTGCCGCAGGCAAACTTGGTCAGGCTTTCTACGATTCCATCCACGTACGGAAGAACGTTGATTACAGCGGATCCGGCTATGGAAATGTCCGCGATCAAGGGAACTTTGTATTGATCTACGATTGATTTTAGTTTTTGATAATCCGGGACCAGGAGAAGTGGATTGGTCGGACATTCCGTGATCACTCCGGCGACACGATCCCCGTTTTGGTCTATAAATCGTTCAAGATCTTGCAAGTCCGTCGCGTTATGAATCACGTAGGAATCTTTCGTATATTTTTCCATGATGCGGATATTATCCACATATAACCAGCCAAGACGGATCCAAATCGTTTTGTTTTGCTTTTTTTGAATTTCATTGAACGCTTCAAAGACGGTATAAACTCCGTTCATGCCGGAAGAGGAAAGAAGAATCTCCGGATTTGAATTTCCGTAAAAGGAAGAAAGCGTGGAAAGAATTTTCTCAACCGGATTTTCTTTTTCGACCTTTTCTCGGAAAATTTCCTGAAGTATTCCTTTTTTTAAAAGAAAATCTTCGGCTTTTCGAGAGGAAGCGAGACAGCCGGTGTGTTGAATGAAGGAAAGAATTTCTTTTTCCAATTCTTTTAGATCGGGAATGACCAAAGTTACGATTTCTTCGTCTTCGATAATTTCAAATTCTTGAATGGAAAATTTCTGAACGATCGCATCGGCCGCCTTTCGGGAGGAAACGATAAACTGAGGAGTGGAAATCTTTCGATTTTCCTTGTTGTAGTCCAGAATCCGAGCAATATAAGAATGTGCTACAAACCTCGGATAACCCGACTTTAATCGGGAAAGGGTTTCGGTTCTTTTTTCTTCGTAGCCTATAACGTCCGTTAGGTGAGGTAGGCTCACGGATACCGCATGAATGTTTTCGAACGGGATTCTCTCGCCGCAGAGAGTTCTATGAGGTTCGCTGATTTCTTTTAACATTTCTCTAATTCCAGTTCGAGATCGATCCGTGATTTATCAACCTGTAAAATTCTAAGATTTAGTTCTTTAACTTGGTTGTGTTTCTGAAATTTTCCGAATTCGATCTACTTCCGTAAGAGCGCCGATCAATTCGTCCAAGTCGCCTTCCATGATGGCGGATAAATTATGACTCGTAAATCCGATTCTATGATCTGTACATCTTCCTTGCGGAAAGTTATAAGTCCGAACTCTTTCGGAACGGTCGCCGCTTCCGATCATTTGTTTTTTGATCGCATCCGAAGCTTGTTTTTTGTCTTCCGCTTGTTTTTCGAGAATTCTCGCGCTCAAAATTCTCAAAGCCTTGGCTTTGTTTTTATGTTGCGATTTCTCGTCTTGGCAAGCGACTACAACGCCGGTCGGAATGTGCGTGATTCGAACCGCGGAGTCGGTCGTATTTACGTGCTGTCCACCCGCTCCGGACGAACGATACACGTCGATCCTCAGATCGTTTTCGTTGATCTCGACTTCTTCCGCATCGGCTTCGGGAAGGACGGCAACCGTTACGGCGCTTGTGTGAATTCTTCCACCCGATTCGGTGCTCGGAATTCTCTGGACTCGATGCGTTCCGCCTTCAAACTTGAAAAGGTCATAGGCCCGATCGTCTTCCAATGCAAAAATAATTTCTTTCAATCCACCGATTCCGGTAGGGGAAGAATCGATGATCTCCGTTTTGATTTTCTGTTTGTCGGCGAAGCGGGAATACATACGAAAAAGATCCGCCACGAATAGACCGGCTTCTTCTCCGCCCGTTCCAGCTCGAATTTCGACCAGAATATTTTTACCGGAATTCGGATCCGGAGGTAAAAGTAGAATTTCGAGTTCTTTCTCGAGTTGTTCGAGCTTCTCACCTGCTTGCCGGATTTCTTCCTTGAGCATCAAGTGCATTTCTTCGTCTTTTTCGGACTGGATCAATTCTTCCGCGTCTTTTTTATCTTTTGTGAGTTTAAGATATTCTTCTACTTTGAGATAGAGCGGTGTCAGACGTGATCTTTCTTTATAAAGATTTTTGAGAGACGAAGGATCCTTCGCCAGATTCAACTCTTCGCTGATTCGAAGGTATTTTTCTTGTATTTTTTCAAGTCTATCTATCATTGAATGAACTCGACCTTTCCTTTGTAAATCAACCCACTCTATGGAAAACCATATTTCCGTCGCAGAAGCTTTTTCTGAAAAATTCTTAACCTTACTGACCGACCTCAGGGGTTATCGCAGTCCCTTCGGTAAAACCGTGGGAGATCCGAGCGATTTGATCCAGGAATGCGTTCAAAAAGCGGCAATCCGAGCCGGGGCCGTGAGCACCGGGCTTTCGATTCCCAAAATGCATTTGGGATATCTGACCTTAGTACCGGAAATGATTCTGTTCTACAGAATCCAAGGTCATCTCGTGAAAGATATCGCCGCTCTTTATGGGAAAGAATCACAGGTTTCTCCTGAAATTATGAGCTATTGTATCTTTCCGGATACGAATCACGCTTTGATTCGGTCCATCGTTCGAGATGTTGGTAGTAGGGTATTAGTCAGGCCTGCTTCTTTGGAAATTCTGCGCTCCATAGGCTTTCACCTCGGTTGGAAACTATTTCGTAAGAATGGGAATTCCTCTTCGAGATACGCATGGCTTCCCTATCTAGGCGCGCTTCTAAACGGAGGAATTTCATTTTTGGATACGAAAACCACCGGAAGACGAGCGAGCGATCTTTTTCAAAAAGAATTCGAATTTACGAACAACATCAAAGAATAGAAGAAAACGAGAAACCGAAATACATTATGAATATTGAATCCTTTTTGAAAAATAGAACCATATCGAAAGCATTTCTTTTAAAAAATACGATCTTGATTCTATTTACGTTTTCTTTTTTTAACCTTTGCAAAAGCAGTCATGAGACTTTTATCGAAGAGATTCAAGAGCTTGTAGAACAGGAAAAATACGAAAAGGCCGCTGAAAAGTTAAAAGAAAAACTACAATCTCCGAAAGACCGAGATGAAATTCTTTCTTCCGAGGCCCCTGATTCTACGCGAGTCATCGAATTTTCCAACGATCGGTTGAAGTTGGTATGGACGGAAGATCAGAAAATATTCTATCAAGACCTTTCAGCGGGAGAAAATAATTCCAGAAGTCTCGATCAGGTTCCTTCGAACTTATCTCTTTCACAAAACGCCAATTATGCGCTCGTGGAATATCCGATGCAGGCCTCGGGTGGTTGTAGATACGTTGCGATTTCCTTAAAAGATTCGAGCCTTTCTTACGAAGCGGGCGCTCAGGTTTCCTGTAAGAATCGAGGATCGATTCTTCCCGACGGATCAAAAATTTATTATTTCGTAGATGATAATCTCTACGAGGAAAAAACCGTGGAACCCAGAAAACCGGTTTTGGTTTTGAATAAGGAAAAAATCGTTTCTCCGTTTCCTAATTTAAAAACTCGTTCCTTGATGTATCCCTCGGGAAATTCTTTTTTGATTTTTTCCGGGAACGCCGGCGCCTATAATCTGTATTGGTTTCATCCCACGCAAAAGACGGCGGAAAAAATAGATAAGGATATTCTTAGTCCGATTCTCTATTACGGAAACGGTGAGAGCGCCTACTATATCGGCGGTGAAATTGGAAAGTTACACTTGAGAAGAATCAACTTTTCCTCGAAAGGCAAGCCGGTGATCACGAAACTATTTACGGTGAGCCGGAAGGAAATTTATCCTTGGAAATTAACGAAGAAGAATGAGTTTTTATCCGGATATTCGGGAAAGGTTCACCTCTGGGGTCCTTTGAAAAAGAGTCAGAACCTACCGATTCTTTGTGAAAGAGCATTCCTTTCCGGAGATGATCGTATCGTCTGCGAGACCGAATCCGGTCAATTGATCTTAAGTAAACTCGATTTTCAACCGGAAGACTGGAGTATTTGGAAACTCTACGAAGAAGTCCGTAGCAAATAAGATTATAAGAATAGATTGAGAATGAGAGGTTCTTTGCTATTCACTCCCGGAGTCGGAGCTCCGTATCTCGTCTTCACATAACTTCCACCTTCGAATTCTCGATCGATTAGGGAACCGGAAGGAATTACTCGAATCGTAGATTCAAAGTTGGATTTTGTAGCCCATTCTTTGAGAATCGTTTCAGCAGATTCTTCTCCGATTGCGATGATCCTCGAAACAAAAGTTTTTCTGATCTTTTCTTGAAAGTCAGGATTCTTAAATTCTTCCAGATAAAAGATTCCGAATCTTGCGAATGGAAATTGATAGGTAACGAGAGAAACGTTATTTTCCTCATTGGAGGAAAGTCGATTTTGAGCAAAAGCAGAAATATCTTTTTTCCATGGTTCTGCAGGATTGTGAACGAGATATTCTTTGGAAATTTTACCGTCCGGTTCAAAGAGGAAGGAATATTCTTTCCATTCTCCGTCCGGATTGGAAATCAAGTTTCCGTTTTCCATTTTCGTATCCGGTAAAAGAACGGAGCCCGATAAAAGATAAACTCCGTACGTTCTGGAAAGATTCGAAAAAATCCTTTGGTACGTGGATGCAATTCTTGAATACGGATTCGGTTTTTCTCCGGCGATCGATCCGATCCAATTTTTAAAACCGTTTTCTATTTTTAAAAGATAGAAGGCTTTTTCAAGACTTTGTCGCGAAAAGACTTCCTGACGCGCATTTAAGAAATATAAAAAGCTTCCAACATGCGAAGGAAATACGACTAACGTATTTTTTTTGAGAAGTCCTTTTTGTTTGGCAAGTTTGATCGGATTTTCCAAAGATTTCAAAAATCTCTCTTCCGAGGAAAAGTCTTCCAGTCTCCATTCCGGTTGAACGACAAGGATATTACCTGCGTTTCTATCAAAACCGGCGGAAAGAATTTGATATTCCCTTTGTTTCAATGAATTGTATTGTTCGTAGGATACTTCCTTTCCCGAAAATACGGATGCGATACCGAAAAATATCGGAATCAATATCAAAGATGCGATTGCGTTTTTCCAAAATGGAGTCATATTCTTTTTCTCTAATAAACGAAAGAGGCATATTCCTTGAGATATAGATTGACGGCGTCCAGCATGTATTCCGAGAACAAGGGACTCGGATTGTAGAAATGAACGTTTTCCCAGGCGATGTAATCGTGTTCTTCGGAAAGTTGTATTTCCCCTCCCAAAAACTCGGCGTGATACGCGATGATGATACATGGGAAATTCCCCTCGTTCACTCGATGTTTGTGGATGAAGAGGGGTTTGGGAGAAACACGAATTTGCACGTTGGAACCTAATTCTTCTTCAATCTCACGTTCCATGCTGAGATTCCAATCCTGATAGAATTCGTCCTCGTTCATTCTTCCGCCGGGTAAGTCGCCCAAGCCGGATTTTCGATCCCTAAGAATGAGCAGTTCATCTCCTTTTCTGAGAAAAAGTTTTTGAGTGATTTGAAAGAAACCGTGTTTGCTCAAGGATGATTTGTTCTCCGAGTTTCCATACAGGGGCTGATAAATTTTCCTTGCTGACAATCATTTTTATCTTCAAATCCCATTTTGCAGAACGAAACTACCAAAGAAGGATAGGAATATTCAAATCAACTTAGAATTCAGACAACCTTAGAAGAATCAATTTCTAACGATTGGAATAGAAGAACGCCAGAATCAAAGTTAGAATGATAAAAATTACATTGAGAATGAAACCTGAATGAAGTTGTTTTCGTTCCGTCGGTTTCAGGAAATACGCGGCAAAGATGACGGATATAAATCCACCCAAGTGCGCCCAACGAGCCACGCCATCGTCCGTAAAGACGTTCGTGATGTCCGAATAGACCATGATCCACGCGACAAGAAAGACAGGAAAGGGAATGTTCTTATGATTAAATCGTAAGGAGAATGGGGAGAGTAGAGCGGCAACGGCGGCGATACCGGAAATCGCTCCCGAAGCGCCAACTACCGGAGTGGAATCGTGTAATATGATTCCGCGAATAAAAGAATCCAGAAGAGAGGAAATCAACGCGGCCATAAAAAAGAAAAGCAACCATCTTCCTTTTCCCGCTTTGTATTCAACCGCGCGTCCAAGAAAAAAAAGATAAAACATATTACCGAAAAGATGAATGAGACTTCCGTGATAGAATACGGCCCCGATCCAAGAGATCGGTTGTATATGTCCTGGATGATTTAGGAAATACTGACGGATCAAATGTTCGGGTAAAAAAATGTTTACCAGAAAGAATGTCGCTGTCATTAAGAAGACGAAAAAAGTAGTTAAAGGAAATTCAAAAAGAAGAATCCGAATCAAAGTTTTTCTTTTCCTCCTGGAAAATATCGCGACAGATAGGATTTAAGAATGATCTTCAATTCGATGATCATACGGCTTGAAAATTCCTTATCTTTTTGCTCGCGAATCCAACGGTTCAGAATGGCATCCGTTACTTCCACGACAATTCTTGAGATGATTTTATTTTCAGAGGGGTTTACCTGAAACTGAGATAGGATTCGAGAAACATTTTCGGAGATTTTTAAATTGTTTTCTCGATCGATTTCGATCAGCTCCGGATCTTGTTTCATAGAAGACCAGAGGGGAGCAAATCCCGGTTCGGTAAGATAAAAATTGGCAAAGGAATCGATCACGAGGTCGATCAAATCTTCCCAGTTGCTCCCGGAAAGATCGGACTGAAAAATTTCAGAAAGCATCAAATTGACCCTTTCCAAATGTCTTTGACCGACCGCATTTAAAACGGCGTGTTTGTTCGGAAAGTATTGGTACAAAGAACCGATCGGAATTTCCGCTTCTTGAGCGATCATATTGGTCGTGATCGCTTCCGCTCCGTTCCGTTCCAGAAGCACTGCAACGACGTCTAGAATCTTTTGCACACGGTCAATGGATCTTCTTTGGGATGGCTCCTTTCTCGGATCCAAAAAAGATGGATTTTTCCCTGATTCGCTATTTATAACTTTCTTATTCTTGACTGTTTTCTTCGAAATCAAAGCAAATCTCCGCCGCAGAAACGGTCAGGTTCCATTTATGGAATTCACTGGAGAAATTCAAGAAAAGTATTGAGCGAAAAATGATTTGTTCTCATTTTCCCAAGTCGAAATTGCTTTCCATTCATTTAAGAATTGAATGAAAAAAGTAGGATTTCCTATTTCAAGAATTTGATTCAAGCCTTAAAGGATAAGGACTTGACCTATTCATTTTATAAGAAGGAAAATCCGTTCTCCCAGGAAAGAATCTGAATTTCTCTTAGGATAAACTATGTTACAAGGTCGGAAAAGAATTCTCCGTTTGCAAAGTTTAGCTCGATCAACTAAAGAATAGTATAGAATTCTAATTGATTCTTCCTAAGAATAGAATGGGTCGAGGATTTTAAAAATTCTCCAGAAAAAATTCACTTTATTTAAACTGAGGTAAAAAATTTCACCTTTGGAAAACCATCCTTTCGATTTCCGGAACCGTATTGTGAAGAAGGAAAAAATGAGCTTGAACTCAAAAGAAAGGAAGGTGCGAATATGGGAATGGATTTCATTCATAGAATTCCACGTAAGTTAGAAGAACTTTTGGGTCCGGAAGGAACGGATCAATTTGTAGTTTTCTTAAACGATGCTTTTATGGCTTCCAGAACATCTACACTCGAAACCTCCGTAAATCTATTTGAAACAACTTTTCATTCCGAGAGTAGAAATGTATTTCTGAGCATGGAAGCGGTGAAAACAAGCGTTTCCGCAGAGCTTGAAAAATTACGTTATGAAATGAAAATCGAAGTCGCGGATGTTCGAGGTGAAGTTTCGAATTTTCGCGCAGAAGTAAAAGTTGAGATCGCAGAGTTGAGAACTGAAATGGCCGCGCTCAGATCTGAATTCAAAACAGATAGTGCAAATCTTCGTAAAGAAATTTCAGAATTCAGAGAGGAATTAAAAATCGAAATTGTGGAACTTCGAGCTGAACTGAAATCTGAAATCATAGAATTACGAACGGAGTTAAAAACCGAAATTGCTGAAGGAAAAGCCGAATGGAAAGCGGAAATTGCAGATCTTCGAACGGAACTAAAATCAGAAATTGCAAATGGGAAGACGGACTTAGAAACGAAAATAAATGATCTTAGAATAGAATTAAAAACGGAAATAAGCGATCTTCGCACCGAGATGAGATCTGAGGTTGCAAATTTGAAAACTGAAATTGCGGAAGTTCGAAAAGACTTAAATATCAGCGTTGCCGGATTGAAAACGGAAATTGCCAATTTTCGAACCGAAATGAAAACAGAAATCTCGGATGTTCGAATCGAATTACAAAAATCAATCGGCGATATTCATAAATCCATCGTTTTACAGACACGTTGGATTCTCGGTGGAATGTTGGGAGTCGCAAGCCTTTCAGCGGCTTTGGGAAAAATTCTAAATTAATTAATTTTTGCCGAAGAAGGGACTCGCCCCTCCGCAGTCTCGCATCGTGCTCGACTTTGCTCCGGGGCGTCTTTCTCGCGCACTCATCCATCCTGGATTCGTGTCGCGTTTTTTCGCTTCTTACGGAAGCTCAAAACGCTTTCGCTCGAAAGCTTCGAGTCCTTGTTAGATCGTTCAATTAATTTTTGCCGAAGAAGGGACTCGCCCCTCCGCAGTCTCGCATCGTGCTCGACTTTGCTCCGGGGCGTCTTTCTCGCGCACTCATCCATCCTGGATTCGTGTCGCGTTTTTTCGCTTCTTACGGAAGCTCAAAACGCTTTCGCTCGAAAGCTTCGAGTCCTTGTTAGATCGTTCAATTAATTTTTGCCGAAGAAGGGACTCGCCCCTCCGCAGTCTCGCATCGTGCTCGACTTTGCTCCGGGGCGTCTTTCTCGCGCACTCATCCATCCTGGATTCGTGTCGCGTTTTTTCGCTTCTTACGGAAGCTCAAAACGCTTTCGCTCGAAAGCTTCGAGTCCTTGTTAGATCGTTCAATTAATTTTTGCCGAAGAAGGGACTCGAACCCCCACGACCTTGCGATCGCTGGCACCTGAAGCCAGTGCGTCTACCAATTCCGCCACTTCGGCGAGGTGGAATGCAGTGAGAAACTGCTCTTACAATCTCAAGAGGCTTGGCTTTTCCGTCATCCATTATTTTGGAATTCATTGACACGGAGGTCGTTCGGATTCTATGATCCAGGTAGAATGAAAGCAGAACGAAAAACATCTGAAACTGAAATCAAATTGGAGATGAATCTCCGCGGGACTGGCAAGTATCAATTTGATACGGAGATTCCTTTTTTCGAGCACATGCTTTCTCATATCTCCAAACACGGTTTGATCGATTTGAATCTTTGGTTGAGAGGAGATATTGAAATCGATTGTCATCACTCTGTGGAAGATACCGCAATTCTCATGGGCAATACCATTCACAAACAACTCGGTGACAAGGCGGGAATTTTTAGATACGGGCATTTTACTCTTACGATGGACGAAGTCTTGACCACGGTCGCTGTGGATCTCGGAGGTCGTTACTTTTTCAAATATACCGGACCGGAACTCACGGGAAAGTTCGGGATTTACGACGCAGAGTTATCCTTAGAATTCTTACAAAAACTCGCGCTCAACGCGAAGATGAATCTTCACGTAGTCGTTCATTATGGTGAGAATAGACATCATATTCACGAATCGATTTTTAAAGCTTTAGGAAAGGCTTTGAGAATGGCGATCGCACAAGATTCCGCTTCCGCCGGAGCGATTCCTTCCACAAAAGGAGTTTTGGAGTGATTGCTATTCTCGATTACGGAATGGGCAATATTCATTCTTGCATCAAAGCCGTTTCTCTTTATACAAAAGACTTTGTTTTTACGAAGGACCGTGCTACGATTGAAAACTCGAAAGCTTTGATTCTTCCCGGCGACGGACATTTCGATAAGGCGATGGAGAATCTCAATGCGACCGGTCTTCGAGATACGATCGATAAACACGTTTCCTCAGGAAAACCTCTTTTCGGTATTTGTATCGGTTTTCAGATTCTTTTTGAATCTTCTGAAGAAATTGCACAAGGTTCGAAGAAGGATCAGATCGATGGTTTGGGTTATATCAAAGGAAAGATCCGCAAATTCCACGGTAAGGATTTTAAAGTTCCTCATATCGGTTGGAATCGTCTTCAGTTTCGCAAAAAGGAAAAGAGTATTCTTCTGAAAGGAATTCCGGATCAGTCTTTTTTTTATTTTATTCATTCTTACAGACCTACGGACGCGGAAGGAAACGCGATCACTGGACTCTGTGATTATTATCAGGAAAAATTTCCAGCCGTTGTGGAAAAAAATAATATTTTCGGGACTCAGTTCCATCCTGAAAAATCGCACACTCACGGACTGAAACTTTTGGAGAATTTTATTCAATCTGTATGATCATCATCCCTGCTATAGATTTATTGGATAATTGTGCAGTCCGTTTATTCAAAGGAAATTATGAAGAAAAGAAAATCTATTCTTCTGAACCTTGGAAACTCGCGGACGGTTTTAGTAAGAATGGAGCCTCTTTGCTTCACCTCGTCGATCTCAACGGCGCTAGAAATCAAATCGGTGTAAACGAACATTCTATCTTGAAAATTCGAGAAACAACTTCGCTGAAAGTTCAGTTAGGCGGTGGAATTCGAGATAAAGAAAAATTAGAATACTATCATAAAATTGGGATCGATCGTTTTATTATCGGAACAGCGGCGGTCACCGATCCGGATCTTCTCAAGTTTGCGTTGGAGAACTACGGAAAAGATCGTGTCGTTGTCGCCGTGGATGCAAGAGATGGAATCGTCAAAATCGCAGGTTGGGAAAAAGATTCCGGTGTCCACTATCGCGATCTTTTAGAAAAGCTCGCAAAAGCAGGAATCGAACACGTCGTTTTTACGGATATCGCACAGGATGGAACTCTGGCCGGGCCGAATCTGGAAGCCTATCGAGAAATTCTCAATTCGTTTCCGTTTCAAGTCATCGCTTCCGGGGGAATTTCGTCCTTAAAAGATCTGATGGATCTTTCTTCCTTGGATACAAAAATTCCTCTCTACGGTGTCATTACGGGAAAAGCGTTGTATGAAGGAAAGTTAGATCTCGCGGAAGCGATTTCCACACTCTAAGCGGAAACCGAAGAATCCGTTTGGATTTTTCTTTTCACCTGGAAAGGAACCATACATAAAGGTAAATCGATCTTACAGGATCGGGGAAATTCATGAATCAATTATCCAAAAATAAAATTTCGATCATTCTTTCTGCAATAGGTTTGATCCTCTCTTTCCTTCTTATCCAAAAATATTACGGAGATCCGAGTTCAGTTGGCGAGGCTCTTTGTAACGCAATCAGTGAATCCGGTTCTTGTGATAAGGTTTCAGAAAGTTCTTTTTCGGCGATTCGAAATGTTCCCGGGTTAGGCGATCTTCCAACTGCGTTATTCGGTTTCATTTTTTACGGTTTCGTCGGGTTTCTTTTTGTTCTTTCCAAAATCAAAAAGGAAACAGCGGAATCGAATCTTCGACTGGCGTTTTACGTATTACTCTTAGGCTTGGCCGCGGATGTAGGTTTGTTTATTATATCGGTCGGCGTGATCAAAGCGTTATGCGGTCTTTGCGGCGCGACCTACGTCGTTACGATTGCGCTTCTTGCTGTGAACTTTCCCGGATTCAAGGCGATTTCGGATAAATCCGTTTCCGCAGTGACCAGCGCCTTAAACGGGAACTTCTTGAATCTTCTGATTGTAACTTTGTCCTTTTTCGTTCTCGGCCTTTATGGTGGAAGACTTTCCACAGGTGGGGCGAGACTCGTTTCGGGTGCCGCTTCCGGTGAAAAGGCGATTCCTGTTTTATTAAAAGAATTCGAAACCACTCCGACGGTTCAAATAGATCTGAAAGATGTCCCGATCGTTGGAGATCCGAATGCGCCGATCACGATCGTAAAATATGCAGACTTTAACTGCGGTCATTGTATGCACACAAGTAAGATCCTAAAATCTTTTCTCAGCGAATACGACGGAATCATCAAAGTGGCATATAAGAATTTTCCATTGGATGGAAACTGCAATCGCCTCGTGGGAAGAAAGTCTCCGGAAGCAAGTTCTTGTGTTGCCGCAAGTGCGGCCCTCTGTGCGAATCAGCAAAGTAAATTTTATCCGGTTTATACCGGTCTTTACGAAGACAATGAAATCGGAGTGATGCACACGGTGGCGACGGTAAGTCGACTCGCCGAGAAGAACGGACTAAAAATGGATCAGTTTCGCTCTTGTATGAGTTCCCCGAAGATCAGAGATCAGATCAATCGTGAAGTGGACGAGGCGGAAAAATTAAAAATCAATTCTACGCCGACTTTGTTTATCAACAACAAACCGCTTCCGAAAAGCGGCACTCCGGATGTGGATTTTTTGCGCCAATTGATCAATCAACTCATCAGTCAGAGCTGATCGATTTTCGAAAAACATGGAGGCGGAGAAACGATTCTGTAGGAATTGCGGAAATCATATATTATCGGATACGATACAATGTGTTTTCTGCGGATCGTTTCAATCGAGAGAAACAGTTTCCTTTTTTCGTTTTCTTTCCGAAAGTAAGTTTTTTAGAATCAAAATACTGTATCCCGTAATACCAATTTTAGGATTTTTACTTTTGGCTTTGAGTGTGATTCTCTGGCGAAAAGTTCTTCCTCTTTCGTTACCCTCCCTGTTCTTTTTCTGGTCTTTGATCTTTTCCGTCTCGGGTTGGATTGGAGAATTGATCTTAGATTTGAAATTCCACGGTGATGTGAAGGATTTTCGAGAAGGATTTATAGAATGGCAGAAACACCTTTATGATCGATCTCCGTATCTATCTTATCTTGGAATGATTTTATTCGTCGCAACTCCTTTGATACAGTGGCAAAACTCTCTTTGGTTTTCCTTGGCCTCGGCGAGTATTTGGACGGCATTGATTTCTTTTATTTTTCTAGTCCTCATTCCACTCATTTAGAAATTCATGAATTTCTTTCATCTTAAAAAAACGTTTCGACTTCCGGTTACTTTCAACTGGATTTTGGGAGGATCGTTTGTTTCCGTTCTTTTTTCTATATTAAAATTTTTTAATACGGAAGGATTGGAAAAGGTTTCCTACTCCGAATTGGCATTGTTCTTCCTTGTAAACGCAGGAACCGCTATTCCAATAAACTATCAATTGGCGAACGGCCGATGGAATCTTCAGAAATGGATGAAAATATCGTTTTATTTTTGGCATATTCCGATGTTACTTTTCAACGCCTGGCTTACGGTTCAAGTTCCGGATTTTCTTTTCGTAATGCTAACTGCTCTTTATGGAAGTTATCTTGCCCCCTTTGGTATGATGGAAAGACGTTACTTTATTTTGGGTGCGCTGATTTATTCTTTTTGTTTGTTTTTATTTTATTTTACCGGAATCGCTGGTACGTCTCCGATCCGATTTAGCGATCGAACTTTGGTGATTTTCTTTTTTATTTTTGTCTTAACGATCCTCTTGTATTTTTACTGGATGAGTATCACCTCCGGTTTCTTAAAATCGCAAAGTTCAAAGGTTCAAAAACTTCTTCGATCTTCAAGAAAAGATAAACGTAAACTTTCGGAAGAACGAAAAACGATCGAAGAGTTGATGACTCAACTCAATAAATCGTTCAATATCATCAAAAAAGACTTATCGACCGCTAAGAGAATTCAAAAAAGTATGCTTCCATCCGGATTGGAAAAATTTACCGATTTGGATATTCGGGCTGAATACATTCCGAGAGACGAAGTAGGCGGAGATTTTTATGATATCATCCGAATCAGCGACGGCGTTTATCGTCTCTTTTTAGCGGACGCTACGGGTCACGGTGTTCAGGGCGCTTTGATTACAATGGCGATCAAAGTGGAATATGAATTCTTGAAACAATCCGGAAAACGACCCGGTGAAATATTAGAAATATTGAATTCGGATTTTATCGAAAAATTCAAATCTTTGAATCTTTACTACACATGTATTCTTGTCGATCTGGACTTAAACAAGGGTGTGTTGAGATATTCATCTGCGGGTCATCCAGAACAAATCTTGATACAAAACTCCGAATTTCTTACACTTCCCAACATGGGGAGGATGATCGGACTTTCCCCGGCTTCCATTTACAAGGATAAGATTTTAAAAATTCACGCGGACGATCGGCTCCTCCTTTTTTCGGACGGTCTTTTCGAAGGATCAAATTCTAAAAAGGAATTCTACGGTGAGAAACGACTCCATAATTTATTGAGTAACGTGACCGAAAAAAGTTCGCACGAACTTGTAGAATTTATCCTAAAAGACATAGAGAGATTCGCCGATGGAAACCGTTTTCAAGACGATTTAACGGTGGTTACTTTGCGTATCACAAAGAATTCTTCCGGCGGTTAAGTTTTTTCCTTTCTCGGAATTTTGACAAAAGGGATTTGTTTTCCAAAAATAGAATTTTCATTCTTTAGCCGTTTTTGTATTTTGTCTCACTATGTTCAGCATAACGGCGCGAAAACGGATTCTATTCGGTTTTTTAATCCTTCTATTTTTATTCTCTACGCTCGTCTTACATACGATTCTTTTTAAACCAATCACGCTCGGTCTTTTTTACGAAAAGGTATTTTGGGAATCGGTTTTAGACGACCCAGAATACCTTACGTCGCTTGGAGTTCTTAATAATTTCGGAATCGATGGATATCAAAAAAAGCTAACGGATATCTCGATCGAAAAACAAAAACAGGATCTGGAAAAGGCGAAGAAGAATCTAGAGGTGCTCCTTTCTTATGGAAAGGAGGGTTTGACGGATCAAGAACTTCTTTCTTTTGAAATTTTAGAATGGTCTTTGCGACTTCGAATCGACGGTGAACGATTTTTGTTTCACGATTATCCCGCCAATCAGTTGTTCGGCGTTCAAAGTCAGCTCCCGACGTTTCTGGCGACTCAACACCCGTTAAAATCAACGAAAGACGTGGAAAATTATATCGCGAGATTAGCGCTCGTTCCTAAAAAAATCGATCAACTGATAGCGGGGATTTTGCTCAGAGATAAAAACCGAATTCTTCCTCCGGATTTTATTTTGGATCGTTTGATCTCCGAGGTTTCGGGCTTTATTTCCGTCTCTGCAAGAGAGAATATTCTTTACGTCGCCTTCGAAAAAAAACTAAGAAAGATCGAATCCATTCCCAAAGAGAAACAAGATCTCTATCTCATTCAAGTTCAGAATTCGGTAGTTACTCAGATATTTCCGTCGTATTCAAAACTTCTGAATTTATTCAACGATCAAAGAAAACGAGCGGATTCGAGAGCGGGAGTTTGGAAACTTCCTGACGGGGACCGATATTATTCTCATGAACTAAAAAAGCATACGACTACCGAATTGAGTCCGCAGGAGATCCACGATCTCGGTCTGAGTGAAGTTGAAAGAATTCAGACGGAGATGAAGGCGATTCTCAAAGGACTTGGTAAGAATCAACCGATTCCTGTAGCGATGGCGGGACTTCGAAAAGAAGCCCAGTTTTTGTTTCCCGATACGGAAGAAGGAAAACTTCAAGCTTTAGAAGAATATAAGAAAATTCTAAAAGACTCGAAAGAAAAAACGAGGCCGCTTTTTTTGCGAATGCCGGTAGGGAAAGTCGAAGTGGAAAGAATTCCCGTTTTTAAGGAGAAGACGGCTCCAGGAGCCTACTATGACGAACCTGCTCTCGATGGCTCTCGGCCGGGAATCTTCTACGCGAATCTCAGGGACACAAAAGAGATCCCGAAGTTCGGAATGAGAACCCTAACGTATCACGAAGCGATTCCAGGTCATCATCTGCAGATCGCGATCATGCAAGAGCTAAAAGGTCTTCCTCGTTTTAGGAATACGATTACGTTTACTGCCTACGTCGAAGGTTGGGCTTTGTATGCGGAACGATTGGCAAAAGAGTATCATTTCTTTGAAGATCCTTATTCCGATTTGGGAAGATTACAAGCGGAACTTTTCCGTGCGGTTCGTTTGGTCGTGGATACCGGAATCCATTACAAACGTTGGACCAGGGAAGAGGCGATTTCCTATATGATGGAAAATACAGGTATGGCGCCAAAGGACGTAACCGCAGAAATTGAACGGTATATCGTTTATCCCGGACAAGCTTGTTCTTACAAATTGGGAATGTTGAAAATTTTGGAACTCAGAGAAAAGGTTCGAGCCACGAAAAAAGAACGGTTCGATATTCGTGAATTTCACTCTGTCGTTTTAGACAGCGGTTCCTTACCGCTTACGATTCTTGAAAACTTAGTAAAAGAAAAGTTGTTAAGCGAAGTAAAATAAACCGAATTCGTACTAAATCGTCGGTGTGTGATTCAGGGTCTTATCCTTCCCTGCGGTGTAAGCATGTTCGATCGCCGCGTGGAGGTATTCCTTCGCATTTCCAACGGCTTCCACCAAAGAATTTCCAAGCGCTAAGTACGAAGTGATCGCCGAAGAATAGGTGCAACCCGTCCCATGCGGATAAAAACCGGTCACAAAAGGTTTTTCGAATTTATAAATTTCTTTTCCGTCATACAGAATGTCCAACGCCATCTTTTCGTTTTGCAGATGTCCCCCTTTTAAAAGGACCGGAACGCCAAATTTTTCAAAGATGTCTTTCGCCAAATCGGTCATTTCAGAACTGCTTTTGATTTTTTTTCCGCAGAGAATTTCGGCTTCATCCAAGTTCGGAGTGATAAGCTCCGCGAGGGGAATCAAACGATTCAACAGTGCATCTATTGCAGAATCCTGTAGAAGTTTTGCCCCGCTTGTAGCGACCATCACAGGGTCGATGACTAAGAAGAACGGTGCGCTCTTTTTTCGCGCCGACAAAAGTGAATGTGTACGTTCTATGATAGACGTGGAAAATAGCATTCCGGTTTTGATTGCTTTTACCGGAAAATAATCCATAACTGCAGAGATTTGTTTTTCCAAAAAGTCTACGTCGACTTCTAAAATACCCGTTACACCCGAAGGATTTTGGGCGGTTAAACAAGTGATCGCCGATGTTCCGAACGTTCCCAGCGCGGTAAACGTTTTGAGGTCGGCTTGAATTCCGGCACCACCTCCCGAATCAGATCCGGCGATTGTAAGAGTTACTGGCTTATTGTTCATAGAAGATATATTCTTTGATCACTTCAGGCGAAGTAAGAAACAAGGAAACTTTATTTTCTTTTTTTGCGAGGAGCGGAATTTAGAATTAGATTCGGCCAACCATATAAATGGAAGTCTACCGTTTCGTTTACGGAGAATTTAACCCCTTCGTCCTCTAATATCTTTTTTTGGAGAATGGAACGACCCGTATCTCCTCGAAAGGAAATTTTTCCCTGACTATTGATTACCCTTTGCCAAGGAACTTTTTGTTCCTGCGTTTTGGATAAGGCGTTGAGCGCATAACCTACTGCGCGGGAAGCTCTGGGTTTTCCCAATAGCGCCGCGATTCTTCCATAAGATGTTACTTTTCCTTTGGGAACTTTTTTTACAAGTTTATAGACTTCCTTAAAAAAAGATGTCTCTTGAATTTCTTTTTCTTTTTTCACGTTCGTCTGTTCTGAATTTAAAATTGAAATAAGTCGGTTCGAATTTTTAGGTCGAGACGAGTTCAGGGTTCACAGGTAGTTCCACTCGGAAAGTCGTTTTCCCTGGTACGGAAGTCAGGGTGATTCTACCCTTGTGTTTTTCCACGATTCCTTTTACGATTCCGAGTCCAAGTCCCGTTCCCTCTCCTTGATCCTTCGTTGTAAAGAACGGATCCCAAATTCGATCTTGGATCTTTTGAGGAATCCCCGGCCCGTTATCTTCGATCTGAACGATCACCCGATCGCCGGATGGAAATACGGAGATCTCGATCTTTCCCTTTCCTTTCAGAGCTTGTACGGCATTTTGAATGAGATTTGTCCAAACTTGATTTAGCTCGTCCTGATTGCAGATAACCATAGGAATCTCGGAAAAATTACGAACTACCTCGATTCCATATTTTACCTGATTGTGAAGAATTACCAACGTCGTATCCAAACCTTCGACTATATTTGCCGGAGACAATGTCTTGGACTGATCCAAGTGAGAATACGACTTCAAAGCTTTGACGATTCGAACTACGTTTCGAATCGCATAACGGATATTTTTGATGTTTCGATTGATATGGGTCGCGTTCTTCAGCATTAGATAACCTCGATCGTCGTCGCCCATGATCACTTTATAGATATATTTTCTTTCTTCTCCTATCTGATTTTCGATTATAAAATTGGAAAGTTCGGAGGAAATCGATTCACTGAAATTCATCCGTTTCATTTCTTCTCGAAGCTGGTTTTTTAAACGAAACTTTTCTCTCGAATCGAGTTCGGATCTTTTTTTATCCCGAAGAAGATGCAGAAGTGCTAATTCGAAATTCTTTCGCAGAATTCGGTTTTCCGCTAAAAGAACGATGTCAAAAATATTTCGCACGAGATAACCCATGTTCTGATCGAGGTTGTCGGCGGCGCCATTGATAACGCCCGCCGGTGTGTTTATCTCGTGGGCGATTCCGGCGACCATTATGCCAAGGGAGGCCATCTTTTCAGACATGATCAACTGAGACTGTGCATTCTCCAGTTCTCGAGTTCGGATCTTAACTTTTTCTTCAAGCGTTTCCGTCAACTCGATCAATCGCTCGTAGAAGATCGCGTTCGACAAAGACATCACGGAAACGGAACGTATCTCGTTTAGTTTTTCGATTTCTTGCGCATTGTATTTTTTTTGATTTTTTCTTTCTCCTAAAACGATCATTCCCAATAAACTTTTGTTTAAGATGAGCGGGACTACGAGTTCGGCGTTAGTCGTTGAAAAAAAGATTTCGGCGGACTTTCTGATTTTTTTTAGGTTCGGATCGGTTTCAAATTCTTTAAAATTGTAAATCTTATCATTCTCCGTAACCCAAAGCAGAAAAGGGTCGAAAATAAAAAATTGAATTTCACCCGAATCCGGAAATGGAGCAAATTTTCCCATTTCTTCCTTCCATAAGAAGATTGTGACTTTTTTTGTGGGAATTACCGTTTCAATGAACTTAAGAATTTTCTCACATACGAGTTCCGTCAGATTTGTCGCGATTAGATCGTTCTTAAATTGATCGAGGACGGAAAGATATTTTACGATTTCCACATTCGATGACTGGAGGAAAGGAAAAATTCTTCCAAGAAATTTTCCGGAAATTCTTCTTAGAATACGAATCGATAAGATATAGACTAAAAATCCGATAAGCGCTCCCGGAATGAGAGTTAAGAATATTCGAAGAATTTCAAAAGAAAAGAAATGGAATGACTGCAAAATTAGGACGGAGATAAGCTGAAAACCAGCAATCAAAAGAATTAAATAGAAGATTGGCCCTAAGGCGTTGAGTCTTTGGGTAGGCATAGAAAACGCGTAAGAATCATGTTAGATCAGGATAAAACAGTCAAAGAGTTTTTTACCATTTCTCGAGTTTACGGAGCTTACTATGAAATTTATTCTCCGGAACGAGGAACGGTAAGGGCTTTTTTAAGAGGGAAGTTGCGTACGATTGCGGCTGAAGAAAGACATCCCTTCGTGGTCGGAGATCGTATTCTTGCTGAACCCTCCTCCGGTCAGGATTGGGTGATCTCGGAAAGGATGGAAAGAACATCCTTTCTCACGAGAAAGAGTCGGGAAGGGGATACGCAAGTACTCTGCGCGAATGCGGATCAGACTGCGGTGTTGGTTTCTCTTAAATCTCCTGAGACCAAAGACGGTTTTATCGATCGTTGTCTTGCCGCGGTTTATACGTCTCGAACGAAACCTCTCATATTATTCACAAAATTGGATTTAGTTTCGAAAGAAGAAGCCGAACTTCGTCTCAGAGTTTATCGCGATTTAGGATATCAAGTTCTCGGAGTTTCGTGTACAACGAGCGAGGGGATTCCGGAATTACAGGAATATCTGCAAGGAAAAGCTACGTTCTTAGTTGGAAATTCGGGAGTCGGTAAGTCTACTTTACTCAATTTATTGACTCAAAAACAAATTCAAAAAACGTCCGGAATCAGTGTCTCAAAGGATAAAGGAAAACATACGACTACCAATTCTCTTTTGATCGCCTTAGAGGATGGAACTACTCTGATCGATTCTCCCGGAATCAAAGAATGGGGAATTCTTCACTTAAAAAAGGAAGAAATCATGGAGAGTTTTCCGGAACTCTCGAGTCAAAAAAAGAATTGTGAAGAATCAAATTGTTGCATACTTTCATCCAATTGCGCGATGATTCACGCATTAGAAAGTGATCGTATTACCTTGGAAAGAAAGAAAAGTCTCGAATCTATGCTTGCAAGTCTTGAAAATCCACATAGAGTCACCCGGAGAGATAGAATTTCAAAATGAAAGTCACCCATTCAAGTATTGAGTTTGATTCCATCGATGATCTCATCGATTTTACGAAAGAATTCGAAACGGGTTCGATGATTCGTTTTCTTTCTCCGATTGAAGACAATTCGGGAAACGTACTCGTAAAAGAGGAAGTTCAGGTCAAGGAATCCGCTTTAGCTCGCCTAAGAGACATTAAAGGGCAATACAATCCGAAATTCGACGTTAAACTCAACAAAGAACTCTTGGAACAAATTCAGAATATTCTTGCGATCAAAGTTGTGGATCAACTGAAAGTTTCCGATATGAAATTCTTAAAATTCATGTATGAGAATTCGATCTACAACTACAAAGGAATCATTAGAAATTCTCTAAATTCCAAAAAAACGGTGCTTACTCTTTTAAAGGCCTATGTACAAAACGTAAATTTTTTCAAATACATTAGTGAACTCGGCCTTCTATCTTTGGGGATCGTAATGATTCCGGATACGATGAAGTTTCGATTACTACGACGTTACGCGTTTACAGCCGGAATCCTTATGGACATTCCGAGAATCAACGTGGACAAATTTACGAAACTTCCCACGGAAGACAGTGAAAAAGTTCGCGTTGCGAAAGCCTGTGCGGATATATTACAAAAATTAGATCTTCAAGAATTCACCTACCCGGCTATCGCAAGTCATATGCCGTTGGGGATGACCGATAACCCGGAAAAACCGATTTCGGTTGAAAAGTTAACGCCTGAAACTCCGGATGAAACCTTTTTCGAGGATATTCTATCGGACGATGGGGAAAGCGATAGCAACCAATCCGCAAAAAGGGACGATGCCATTCCGGAAAAGGCCTACGATTTCTTTCAAGCTCTACTTACCGATGCGTTAAAACTCGCGCGTTACATTGCGAACGTTAGTCACAACGCAACTGACAAGGATTATGTGATGGAAGAATTGGTTTACTACATCGCATACAATACCTCGCGAAAATACTTCGACGAACTTTTAGCGAATCCTTTGGTCGCTATTTTTAAAGAATTCGAAACCAACGTAAAACGACTGAGAAAGATCGCCGAAGTCGAGATGAAATGCTTTTTTCCTCCTTCCGCATGGGCCTATCCGAAACCGAAATCAAGCCAAGTACTCTGTAAAAACAAAGTTTGGACTTGTCCTAATATCGTAATGGGATGGGATATTCACGTCATAACGGCGCAAGAGGCCTTCGGTTGGGTTGGAACCAGTCTTCCGATCGATAACTATCCGAAATGTAAACTCGAAGAGGAATTGGACGATATTTCAATCGAGCCTGAAAAACCAAAGAAAAAGTAGTTTAGAAATCCGTTTGTTCCGTTTTTTATGGAATTTCATTCTATCTGTGATATAACTAAATTCCAATTCTTGCAATTTTTTCCTTGTAAGTCTATTGGTAAAGGTGCATCCTTTTATTGTTCGGGGGTAATATGAAACGTTCTCTATTAATAACAATTAGCTACGGTCTTTTGGCCTTGTTGATGGCATGTAGCACAAATAAATCATCCGGTAGCGATCAGGTTAAAACTGAATCCGAAACAGCCGTTGCGAGAATCGTCTGGGTTCTTGGTGATGTAAAAATTCTTTCCGAAGCCGGCGAGAAAAAGGCGGAGTTGGGTGTTGCCCTGGGGGCTACCGATCGTGTCGTGACCGGATCGAATGGCGGCGCTGAAATCATGGTAGCGGACAGCGGTATTATCAAAATGTCAAAGAATTCAGACATTGAAATATCCAACCTTATGAATCCAAACGGATCCGATACGAACGTTCAAGTAAACTACGGAAAGATCGTAACCATGGTGAAAAAGGGCCAGAAGAATACCGAGTTTACGGTTTCTACTCCGACTGCCCTCGCGGGGGTACGTGGAACTTCGTTCCTAACTTCCGTGGAAAGACCTGAGGGATCGAAAGTCAATTGTGCGAAAGAAAATTGTACAGTTCGTTTTGCGGTCATTGAAGGAAGCATAGCTGTTTCTAAAAAAGGAGAATCGTCCGAAGTCATTCTCAGTAAGAATAGAGAATTGAGAATCGAGAAGAATCAAAAACTCACTGATAAATTGATCCGCTCTCTGCAAAAAGATTCTCTCACTGAAATGAAAGAACTCATCGTTCTTCACAAAAATGAAACGTTCGAATACGGAAAACTTGTGGAAGAACTCAAATCTTCCAGCGAAGAACTCAAAATCCTGAGTCAATCCGGTTCGGTAGAAGAAGTTAAAGCTGAATTTCAAAAACGCGAAGCAACTCGCAACCACGCGGACGAAGTAACCAAGACCGCGAAAGCCGTGAACGAGACGAAATACGTTCAACAAGATGTACAAAAGGAAAAGTTGAAGTTAAATCCGAAAGAAACCTTCTAGGTTTTTCAACTTACCCTGAATTCGGTGCGAAACCGGGGATTTTTTCCCCGGTTTTTTTATTTTTATCCGTTCCTCTAAAATTACGGATGATCCATTCCGTGAAATTTTTTATACTGGATTTCTCATTCAACTTGGTGGAAAATAATTGAATAATTATGAAATTTATTTTTAAACCTTTCAGAGTTCTTTTACTCTCCTATTCCCTTCTGCTGATTCTTATCGATTGTTCCTCGGTTCAAAAAATTGAAAATTTCAATTCGGTTTTACAAGAGCCGACCTACAAGGCGCTCAAAGAGGAAGAAGTCATTCTCACAAACAGTTCCGATACGGATTATAAAATTCGAAAAGCGGGAAATTTAATTCCGCTTTACGCTTTTGCTCCGATCAACTTCCCAAAGGATATGGATCCAAAGTTATCTGCGTTTTTATCCGATGAAGTCCGATTGATTTGGGCCAAAGTAAAGGGAAAACAAGTCCGAATTTCGGATAACGTATGGTTGAACCTTTCCTTATTGGCCGAAGAATTGAAAAGACAAAAAGTCGACGCAGTGGTCCGAACCGATATTCGTGAGTCGGGAGGGAAATGGATCGTAAGTCAAAAGGTCGCCGATCCTGTAAAAGATATCGTGTACGGAAACGTTAGCGGTTCCTTTCAACCTCCTTTGGCTCAAACAGAAACGCCGGTCAATCAAGTATTTTATTTAAAACACGGATCCGGGGTTCTTGCATTAGATCCGAAATCTTCTCTGGTTCCTATCTGGGAAAAGTCGCTGAGTTCAGGCGAACTCGATTCTATCTTAAAAAAATCCGTCCAAGGTTATTTGTCTTTTAGCGCTTCTTCCGCAGATACGGAAGTTTTATTCCAAGGAGAAAAAATCGGCGTCGCTTCCTTTCGGAACTATCCGCTCCCGGAAGGCCTACAGCAGATTCAAATCACTCGGCCAGGACAAAAAGACATCAACAAGTCGATTCAAATCCGTTCCGGTCAAACGGTTACGATCTATCAAGAGTGGAAAGAAGATAGAACCTTGGGCGGGCTTCGGATCTTAAGCTTCCCGGATGCGTTGCAGGTCGCGCTCGACGGGTTTAGAACCGGTGAAACTCCATTCTATCGAAGCAACCTGAGTCCTGGAGCTCTTCAATTGGAATTGGTGCGGGATACGGAAAACGGACCTCTCGTTTACTATGAAGGCCAACTGATTGTGGACGCTGACAAAATCACCGAGATCGCACTTCCTTATAAGACCGGCAACTTGGTTTCTGAACCGGAGTTTTGGAAGTTGTCAGGCGAAAAGGGATTTCAAGCCCTTTCCGGGAATACATTAGATTTTCAGAATGTTTCTACACTGCCTCCGGGTTGGTTCGGAGTTTTTTCAGCTCCGTTCATTCCGGAAAGTCTTGAGATTCGCGGAATCATTCCGGTCAGTTCCGAGGTAGATTCCGGGATTTCTGCGATTTCGTTTCACACGGCGAAAAAAACGGTCAGCATAGAATATGAAAAAGAAAGATTGAGTCTTTATTCTTTTCCTTCTACCGGAGCCAATATCGGTACGTATAAGTTTATTAAAGAGGAAAAAGAAGAAGGTCGTCCGTTTCGAATCGTCACGGATACGAAGGAAGGTAAAATTCGTCTCTATCTCGGTTACTCGAAAGTTTTGGAAGACACGATAGAATCTTCCGGTGTTTGGAGAATTTCGATTCTCACCAGAGGCGAAAAATTTTCCAAACGTTCTCCGTTAAAAAATCTTCAGATAGAATACAAAGGATATAAATGAAAGGTTTGAATTTCATGAAAAGTAATCTTATATCGATCCTCGTTCTCGTATTGATTGGCGGGCAATTTTTCGTAAATTGTTCGAGTAAGGATTTTAGAAAATCACAAACTCAAGACGGAGTTTTGGAAAAGGATGCCGCAACACGTGAAAAGTTGAAAAAGGTTTCCAAAATTTTGAATGATGGAAATTCTTTTTTCCAAAAAGGAAACTTCGAAAAATCCCTAGAAAAAGCCAATCTCGCGATCAACACTTATCCAACGGCTCCCGGTTATTACTTGGCCGGGATCTCCGAATATAAACTGAGCAAAAATCAGGAAGCTCTTCTTTCTTTGAAAAAAGGAACGGAAGTCGATCCGGAGAACGAACAGATCCTTCTGACGTTAGGCATCATTTATACCGCGGAAGGCAAAAATGAAAATGCGATCGAAGTGTATGGAAGGCTGGAATCGCTACCGGTAAAAGATAAATACAATTATTCATTCAAAAAAGCCGTTCTATTAAAGAATCAAAACAAATTTGAAGAAGCGTATTCTACTCTTAAGAAAATTCCCGCGAAAGAATTTGCGTTTCCAGCTCAGTTGAATATGCAACTCGGAGACGCGGCAGTTCAGTTAAAAAAATACGAGGAAGCCGAGGCGTATTTCGAGGAAGCAAGGAAGAACGATCCGGAATTGCTTTCGGCGAAGAAGTCCGCGTCCGTTACACGCGTAGCTTCCGCTTTAGAAAGTGGAAATCAAGCGATGCGTCGCAAGAATTATAAAGAAGCCGCGAATTACTTTCAGACGGCTGTTCAGAACGATCCAAAAAATCCGACGCCGTATATCTTTCTCGGAAACTCAAAAATTCTTCTCGGAGAATATGAAGCCGCTTTAAAGGCATTTGAATCTTCGCTTTCCTTAAAATCGGATTATCCCGAAGCAATTTCCGGAATTGCGGCCGTTCATTACAAAACCGGAAACTTCCGGAAATCCGTTGCGGTTTTAGAAAAGGCGACCGCTTTGTTCCCGAACAACGCAATCTTTCAAAACCAAATGGGTTTGAATATGAAAGGTTTGGGTGAACCGGCAAAGGCACTTGTGTATTTTACACGTGCTCAGGAATTGGATCCTACGTTTGCGGAACCGGTTACCAACTTGGTCTTCCTCTTGATCGCTGAAAATCGATATAAGGCCGCGAGAAAAGAGGCGGATTCCTTAAAAGCGGAAGCTGAAAAAAAACATATCATCGCATTTATCGATGTTTCGGAGCAAATCTACGAAGGCGATCGACATCTTCGCAAAGGTGATACAAAAGGAGCGAAGGTATTTTATGAAAAAGCAAAGAAGGCTTCTGCTGAAGAACCGGCCGTTTACAACGCTTTCGGTCGTTTGCATTTTATTGCCGGAGAACACAAAGCATCCGAAGAAAATTTCAAAAAGGCGCTCTCGATAGATAAACAAAATATTCCGGCGTTGCAAGGTCTGATCCGACTTTATTCGTCCCAAAAGAATCACAACTTAGTGAATCAATACACAAAGGAGTTGGAGAATCTAACCGGAAATGATCCATCTGCCGCGATCGTTTTGGGAAGGACATACGAAGATAAGAAAGAATACGAAAAGGCCGAATCGGTTTATAAGAATCTTCAGAAAAAATTTCCAAACAATGAGGCCGTAAACTTTCGTCTGGCGATGTTGTATTATAAAATCGCTCTTGAGGAAAATGAGAAGAACAATCATGATTCGGCGATTAACTGGATCGGTAAGGCTGAGAAATTATCGAAGGATATTCCTGAGATCGCGGAAACCCGAAAAACGATTCAAGAAAATCAAAAGTTCGCGACTGTAATTCCGACAATCCAAAAGGCGAATAAACTTTTCGAAACGGCTCATTACGAAAAGGCGATTCCACTTTATCAGGAGGCGTTTCAAAAAACGGGAAAGTTGACGCTCTATGTAAAGATTGCCGAATGTTATCTTGCGCTTGGAAATGAAGAAAAGGGAATTTCCATGTTGGAAAACCCTCCTCAAGGAACTAGAAATTTGCAGAGTCGCGAGGCGATTTATGCGTTCCTATTAAGAAAAGGCGAGATTGATAAGGCGGAAGAAGGTTTTAAAGAGATTCTTTCGAAAAAACCGGATTCTTATTATAGTCATTATCAGATGGGGATTATCCATCTTCAAAAGAAAAAATACGAAGCCTCGATCGATTCCTTTGATCGTTCGATTCTTCTCAATACGGACTTCGTAGCGGCAAGAATCGGAAAAGGGATTTCTACCTATCACGCGGGCAATAAGAAACTTGCGAGAGAGGAATTTGAAGCCGCGATGCAACAAGATTCCGATAACGAACTCGCCCCGTACAATATCGGAATCATTCTTTTCAATGATAATCTATATAACGAAGCCGTAACCATCTTCAAGGATATCATCCAAAAGAATCCTGACTTTCCGGATGCTCATTACGAGCTTTCCTACATTTACTATAAGCGCGGAGATTTTGATCAGGCCGAAAAGGAAATTCGCAGAGCGTTGGAATTGGAAAGAACCGCAAGAAATATTTTCGCGCTGATTCGAATTCTTTCGGAGCAAAAAACAAAATTAGCCGTTCCCGCGATTAAAAAAGAAGTTCTGGATTTGGGCAGGGAAATCGCGGAGAAGTTCCCAACTTCGTCTTACGCAAGTCAGGCGGAAAGATTGGTTATCGCGGACGACGATAATCCGGTGATTCTTCAATCGTATCAAAGTAGAGGGAAGTTGATCGGGGTTCCGATTCTAATCAACAATTCGGTAATCTTGAATTATGGAACGAGCGTCGAATCTCTGGACAAGGATAGAGGAATTCGAAATTGGAGAATTCAAACTTCGACTCCTTTGAAATTTATCTTCGCCGACAAAAGATTAGTGGGAATCTCCGAAAAGAAAATCGAAGTATTGGATCTCAAAACGGGACTCCTATTAAGAGAAACGAAACTTCCTTCCGGCGAAGTTAGAAAAGCGGCGCTTTCCGGGGAAAATATTTTGGTCGAAGTGGTTTCCGGTAAAAATTCTAAGATTTATAGCTACTCCGATCAACTGGAACAAAACGGTTCCGTTGTTTTCGAAGGATCTTTCTGGTCCGGAATTAAATCCGGTTCTGTGTTCATCGTGAGCGGTAAGAATGGAATTGAGGCACAGGTTTTTGATTCTTCTTTAAAAGATCTAAACGTGAGAAAAATTCAACAAAAAGGAACGGGAGATCTTCGCTATCTGGGCGCTTATGAAACCGGAATCTTTTTTCTCTCCGGTAAAAAGATCGTTTCCCTCGACGACAAGAACGTTGCATCGGTCGATCTTCCGACGGAAGCCGCTTCCCTTTTCGTGGTTCGGTCTCCATATCTTTGGTTTCATTCCGGAAAAACCATCTTTCGAGTAGAATCCGGTTCCTTGAAGTTAATTTCGTTTAACGTAGAATCAACGGATATCGAGGGAATTCTTCCCGGCAAAAAGGATGATAGCATCGTACTTTTTAGATCCGGAAAAGCGATTCGTTACGGTTTGGATGGAAAGCCGCTTTGGACGTATCCTCTCAAAGATGAGGAAGGAAAAATCTATTCTTTAGTCTATCGTTGAAATCGAGAATTTCTTCATTTCTGAATCAGAATCTGATCGATGTAGTAAATTCTTTTCCCTTCTTCCCGTTTCTTTCTTTCAAAGTGAGAGACGGGAATCTCCGACCTTTCCAATCTTAGTTCGAATTGTTCAGGTCGAAATGAACTGGAATCTCGGAAAAGACGAATTGCTTTTCTAGCATAGGGGCCGTAGTCGGTCGCGAAGGAAAATTTTCCTCCTTCGGGGAGAAGGATCTGCAAAGAACGAAGGAATTTTGAATTCATCGTTCTTTTTTTATGATGTCTTCTTTTAGGCCAAGGATCGGGAAAGTTTAATAGAATTTCCGAAAAAACGTTCTCTTCGAAGACATCCTCCAAAAACCAATTGAAGTTAACACAGAGAATTTTTACGTTTTCGAGTCGGTTCCTTTCGATTGCGCGCATCGTGTGCCGAATTCGATCGAATTTTTTCTCCATGAGAACGAAGCCGGTGTTGGGTCTTTCCAAGGCCATCGCGATCGCGACTTCTCCCCAACCCGAGCCGAGTTCTAAAAAATATGTCTCGAATTCTTTTGGGAATAAATTTTCTTTTTTCAGTTTCCTTACAGGGCTAGCTTGTAAAAAATATTCAGAAGCGAACGGAATCCCTCCTGCAATCGACCAAAGTTTTTGTTCGAGATCTTGGATCATGGGTTACCGTCAGAGAATTCTACACATTTCGTTTGTCTAATCTAATACAGTGAAAGTAAAACTATACGGCGTACGGGGTTCTCTTCCCACCCCATTGAGCGAATCCGAATATCGGGAAAAAATCCTCAAAATTCTGAAAGCGGCTCATACGGAGATCCAGAGGAAGAATGGAAGTTTTTCGGAAGAAGACTTTTTCGATTCTTTGGACCCATCGCTATCCAGAACAGTCGGCGGTAATACTACTTGCGTTTATATTCAAGCTCAATCCGGAGATCGTTATGTTATCGATTGCGGATCAGGAATTCGTCAGTTAGGAAATGATCTTCTTTCGGAAGGCATTCAACCTGGAGATAAAATTCACATTCTGATCACGCATACACACTGGGATCATATTCAGGGTTGGCCGTTTTTTAAGCCGGCTTACTTTCCCAATGTGGAAATCCACTTCTATTCTACCATTCCGAATCTTGAAGAGAGGTTCGAAAGACAACAAAACGAGGAAAATTTTCCGCTTCCACTTTCCGGAATGATGTCAAAAAAAATCTTTCATCTTTTGGAAAAGAATCAAGAGAAGGAAATCGGCTCCGTAAAGATTACTCCGTTTCTTCTTAGACATCCTGGGAACTGCACGGGCTTTCGATTTGAGGAGCAGGGGAAAAGTTTCCTATTTTGCACCGATGTCGAGGTGCAAGAACCGGATTTAGACGAGTTCCAAGACTTAAGAAAATCCTTCGGAAAGACGGATATGCTCATCATTGACGCTCAATATAGCACGGAAGAAGCGGAAAAGAAGGTCGGCTGGGGACATACTTCCGGAAGAGTTGCGGTTCGATGCGGTGAAATTTTGGAAGTCGATCGTTTGGTATTAACACACCACGAACCGGATCATAAAGACGAAGAGATTCTAAAAATTTTTCAAAAAGAATCCGGTTCTTCTCCTAATCTAAAAGTTTTTCTGGGCCGTGAAAACGATTCGTTTTCACTTTAAGAATCGTTTTTATTTTTATACACCTTTCGATATAAAAACTTTCAAAAGAGAGTTTTGTGATCTTATTCTTATCTCTTTCTAAAAATTTTCTTTTCATTCAGTCGAATTGAGTTATTCTGGATGCGCTATGCAAACTGAGATGGGACAACAAAAAAAAACTGCTAGCGATCCTCTATCCGATAAGCGCTTTTATAAACGCTTTCGTAAGAACAACCTAGTGAAGATGATTCTTGGAAAAAACGAGATCCTCGGAAATTTGGAAGATATCAGTATGATCGGAGCTTCGATAAGCTCAAGAGAAGAAATTCTTCTTGGTGAGCGAGTTCGATTTATGTCGCCTATACTTTCTATCGAAATTGAAGCGGATATCATTCGCAGAGATTTGGTTCAGGAAACATATAAGTACGGCCTGGTATTTCACGATCTTTCCGACGCGGCTATTGTAGAAATTTTGAATAAGATCGCTTCCGTCGATTGAAGCCTTTTTGTTTTACGTTTCTAAACCTTTTTTATCTAAGAATTGGATCGGTTTTAAATTTTAGAAATATTTTATAACGAGCCCTTAACTTGGGTTTGTTGCGGCCGACACTAGTATTAGAATGAGAATCGGTGGCGAACATAGAATGCAACTTGGAATTCCAAGAGATGAATCGTTGCATTATATAGGTCATGGTCAATTGGAGAGTTCTCCAGCGTCCACGTCGGTTCTACACGTAATCTCGCATGAGTTGGGTCACGTGGCTGAATTTCGTTCCGAAGCGATGAGAGATCGTGCGGATATTCGTTCTTTGAATATGAAAATTCACTACGAGTTTCGAAACGGCAAATTAGTCGCCGTTTCCGGGGAAACAGAAGCGGTTACCGTAAAAAAATCGGAAGAAAAATCGACTCAAGAGAAACTCGCCGAAACGGAAACTCCTCAAGAAAAAGAGAAAGTCGAAAAAGACAAGAAAGCCGAAACATCCAAATCCGAATTGGAAGATAAAGAAAAACAAATTCTTTCTGAAATTCGTCGGGTGGAATCGGAACTCAAAACCTTTGAGTCTGAAAAGGAATCCGAAACCGAAAATGAAATTCGGTCAGCTCGTAAAGTCGAATTGGAAGAGAGAAAGAGAAAGCTGGAAATGTCTCTCAATCAGGAAAAACTAAAGTCTATTTTAGAAGATACTCTGGATACGTTTCACGAGTTGATGGATAAACAAACCAGATTGAGTTTGAAACTTTTAAGCACGGGGACTTCCGATAAAGTTGGAAAACTAATCGATACGAAGGCTTAAATTCCTATCTAAGAAATTTCTTCGATTCTTTCCGAAAAAGGCTCTGTTGGAGTTCCGACCATTCCAATCAAAGAATCTACGATCTTTCGTAACTCTGGGAGACCTTTCCCTGATTTATTCGAAACAAGAACGGTTTCCAGCATCGGATATAATTCATGAATGTTCTTCATTTTCTTTCTTAACTTTGATAAATCGCTCTGGTTGAGTTTATCAATTTTTGTTCGTATTAAAACCGGTTTAATATTCCTTTCGAAACAAGTTCCGATCAATTCAAGTTCTTCTTCCGGAAGATCTCTTTGCGCGTCACAAACTAAGAATAAGGATTTCAAATCCTTCGCGTGATTCAAATAGTCCATTAAAAGATCCATCATCGCTTCATGGTCTTTATGAGAATTGGCGGAGTAACCGAAGCCGGGTAAGTCGACCAGGTAAATCGATCGATTTACGAAGAAAAAGTTAAGAAGTTTTGTTTTACCGGGAGTGGAGGAAACTTTGGCTAATGATTTTCTTTCAAGAATTGCGTTGAGAAGAGAGGACTTACCGGCGTTTGAACGACCGGCAAATGCAATCTGAGGGATCCCTTTGGAAGGGATCTTGCTTGCTTCGCCATAAGACGAGTTAAACTCTACGTCTTTGAAAAATGGCTCGTCCTTTTTTTGAGGATCCTCGTTCATCTTCCGGGCTCCTGAAAGTCAGGTAATATTTCCTTTTCTCTGTCGGCTACGATATCGCTAATCCTTGGATCCCATAGACTCAGACAGATCACATCAACTTTCCCTTCCCCGTAAAGAATGGGTAGCATTTTTCTGACCGGAACCGGAATCTCTTTCTGCCGAAAGATCTCTGAAATCTCCACGCTCATCCCGTTTTTACGAATTTTTGCACCCGGAAGACAAAAATCAGGAACACATCCGGGTGGAATCTTTTTCTGATTTCCGTTCCAACGTAAGAGCATTTCTCTTGGATCGAATCGAAACTCTTTCAGGGCTAATGAATTTTTAGGAATCAAGTAAAGATCCGAGCCTGTCGATTTCCAAAACCAAGCCTCTTTGTTTTCTATACCGAAAGAATTTTCTCTTCGAAGACAATCGCTTAAGTCTTCGAAAAAATTCCGCGTTAAAGGATGTAAATTCATGGAACGCAGATATCGATCTAAGAAGAATTTTCTTTCCCGATGAGACAAGTCGTTTAACAACCAGACGTCGATCTTCAAAAAAGTGGGAATTTTTCGAGTGTCGAGTTCCTGTCGAAGAATTCCCGAAACAGGCTTTTCCATTCGGTGAAAGTTTTTGTAAATTCTATCCGGATCAGCGCCTTCCTGAATCAAGAGCGGAACGATATGATTTCGAATTCTATTTCTAAGATACTCATCGCTCTCATTCGACTCGTCCTCAAAAACGGGCCAAAATTCCGTCTGTAAAATCGTTTGAATTTCATTTTTAGAAAAGGCGAATAGAGGACGAAATCGATTCTTCTCATACCAACCTAAGGTTCGAAAAGAATTCCATCCTCCGCCTCGAATCAAGTTGAGAAGGATCGTTTCTAAATAATCGTTAGAATGGTGCCCTGTAACGATGTAGCCGCCGTACTGATCGGAAATTTTTTCCAGATCCTTATATCGATACGCTCTTCCCGTTTCTTCGATCGTTTTTCCTAATTTACGAGACAAGACAGGAACGTTTTTTTTTTAAACATTCTCGGAAATGGGAACGTACTTTCCGCATAATCGAGAATTTTCTTTTCCTGATCTAAGTTAAACCGAATCGAATGATCCAAATGATAAATACAAGGTGCGGGAATTTTTTTCTCAATCCAAAGCCAAAAGTAAAAATGAAGAAGTAGAGAAGAATCTTTTCCGCCCGAATATGAGATGATTGCAGGGCGAGATAAAATCATATCCTGAAAAGGTTGAATTCTATTCCAGGCAGATTCGAAAATCTTTCGTGTTGTTTCGGAGATCTTATCTCTCATAGGTTATGCAAAAGCAGTTCTATCGGATCCTTCGGATTGCGGCAAGAGTAATATCGTCCATCTGTTCTTGATTACCGGTAAATTTGCGAATTTCAGAAACGATTCCGTCCAACATCGCTTGTAAAGGCTCCCCTTGAAATTGAAGAATGGATTTTTTGAATCGGTCCGTCTCGAACTGAATTCCTTCCTGATTCGAGGCTTCTAAAACCCCGTCCGTGCACATGATCAAAAGATCTCCGGGTAACATTCTAAATTGATTTATGTTTTCGAATTTGGATATGTCCGGATCGATTCCTAAGATTATTCCGTTCGTCGGAATTTCTTCGATCTTTTTTGTAGAGTTTCTAAGGAGATACAACGTTCCTTGTCCTGCACCGCTGAATTGAAACTCGTTCCGGTTCATCTCCCACTTAATGACCGTCATAGACATAAATCGAGGAGAAGAGGATTCCTTGTAATTCTGAAAGATATAGGTGTTTACAGTGTTAACGATGTCCCAAGGACTTACCTTCTTGCGAACCAAAGAATGAATGATCGTCCTAACAGTCGCCATCACGATTCCCGCAGGAACACCTTTCCCGCTTACATCACCGATACAGATCACCGTTTCGGTGTTAAATGGATCCGTAATAAAATCGTAGTAGTCTCCGCCGACTCCTCTCGCGGGAACCATCGTTCCCGCAAATTCATAACCTCCGTGTTCCGGCATTTTCCGAGGAAGTAAAGATTTTTGGAGTTCTTTTGCGATTTCGATTTCTTTATCGAGCCTTTCCTTTTGAGCCCTTTGATCGAAAAGATGATAGTTCTGAATCGAGATTCCCGCCTGAATCGAAAACGCATTCAAAACTTCTAATTCTTCTGCATTAAAATGACGATCCTTTCTTTTTCCCAGGATGATTACGATATCGGACTTATCCGTGTGAACTACGGGAAGGATTGCAAGGTTCAAGCCCAACATTCCGAATTTTTCCAATTCCGGGAAATCGGAAGAAAGGGCGAGTTTGGAATCAGTGAGTTCGAAAACTTCCTTTAGAAAAAATTCATATCGTTTGACCGGTATCGACAGTTCACCAGGGATCGGTTCGAGTTCTTTTCGAGAAATTCTTCTTTTGATGTCTCCTACCGTTTCGGTCTCCTTATCCGTTGTCTGAATTCTTATCTTAAATGTGGATTGCCTCGCCATATCGACATCCATTCTAATTTCAGGACTTGTAATATTTCCGGTCAGAAAATGTCCGAAGAGTGTATGATTGTCCTTGTTCCATTCGAAAAGGGAATACAAATCGTTTTCCGAGAATTCGGTTAAGGAAAGAAGAATGACTCGAAAGATTTCTACCTTGTATTTAAAACCCAAGGACGAAAGTCGAAGCGCCGCAGAATGAAGAGATCGAAAATTCCGAGATTGTGTTTGCGACACTTCGAATAGAATTCTATTTTTCAGCGTTACTGCGAATTGCGCCGCGAGAAGTTCCAGAAAGTATCGATCGTTTTCGGCTTTTTCCGGATCGTCTCGATTATAATCTACGGTGATGATTCCTAAAACTTCTCCATTGAGATGAATTGGAACCGCAAGTGCGGCTACGGTTCGATTGAGTCTCGCGTATTGTTTGAAGTGTTTGTGTTTTTGATCGGCGAATTTGTAGTAAATGGATTTGCAGTGTTCGATACATTCCGTTAGTGGGCCGTTGTCTTCGCCCTTTTTGATCTCAAAGTGTTGTGCGACCCGGGAAAGAGATGATTTTTGATTTTTCACGGACATCACCGTCATTCGATCCAGACGAGGTTCGTAGATCATGACGCTCACTCCGGGGATTCCTAGCTTGTAAAAAGCGAGCGAAGTGAAACTTTCCAGAAGATGACCGAGGTTAGGGCTTGTATTGAAAAGAGATAAAAACTCGAGAAGGATCTCGTTACTAAAATTCGTATCCGTTGGGGGTTGAAGACGAGGATTCTTTCTTTTTTCTAAAATCCATTCACGACCGCATGATCGACAGAAAAAACGTCCATTCCGAAACAAACCATCGGGCGTTTTAAATTCTGAGCAAAATGCACAGGCCATAGACGTAAAATTATAAAAAATACGGTTTGTTATGATACAAATAATTTACAAATAAACACAAAAAAGACGCTCTAAAATTAAGCGAAGTAAAAAAAATCGATTGACCCCAAAAGCATCAAATCGCAAAAATTTTAAGCATGTCAGGATATGTGAAGCCGAGTCCCTTAAGATCTATACAAGAAGTTGCGACTGCGATGAATTCCACTTTGGATCCGGACAAACTTCTGGATTTGATTTTGGAACGTTGTATTCAGATCTGCGAAGTTGGTTCCGGATCGTTGATGCTCATCAATGAAAAAGAAAACCTCCTCGATATCGTTACGTTTCGAGGGATGAATCCTTCCATCCGCACAAAAGTAAAACTTAAAGTCGGAGAAGGAATCACCGGTATCGTCGCGGCTTCCGGAGAAGGAATGATCGTAAGTGACGTGACGGCCAATCCACATTACATTTCTATAAAAGACGATATTATGTCCGAGCTCGCGGTCCCTATGATCGTGGAAGACGTGGTCATCGGAGTTATTTCTTTGGATTCGAGTCGTAAAGGGGCGTTCAACGACGAACATCTCGAAATTATATCCACGCTCGCGAACCAAGCCGCTCAGATCTTTAAGAACTTACAGATTTTCAGACAACTTGAACAGAAGAATAAGATTCAACAAGTTCTCATCGATATCTCGAGAACCGTAACTTCCACTTTGGTCCTTCAGGAAATTTTTGAAGATATCATGGATCGTCTGGAAAAATCTCTCAACTTAGAAAGAGGAAGTATCGTCCTCTTTGAACCGGAGAAAGCCATTCTTAAATTAGAAGCGGCTTCCGGTTTAACTGCGGAAGAAATGGAGAAGGGAGTTTATCTTCCCGGAGAAGGTGTGACAGGAAGAGTTTTTGAGACCGGAGAACCGATCATCGTAGAATCGATCGCAAACGACGAAAACTTTTTGAATCGTGTCGGCAACGCCGCCCATTTTAAAAACAATCCAGAGAACGTTAGTTTTCTTGCGGCTCCGATCAAATCGGATACGGATGTTTTAGGAGTCGTGAGCGTTTACTTTGTTCACAAAAAATACATCGACTTAAAGACTTATTTAGATTTTTTGCAAGTAGTTGCCTCCATCATTTATCAAGCGATTCGGATTCAAAAACTGATCGATGAGGAAAAAAGGGAAATCTCGCGAGAAAACGTTCTTCTAAAAAGAGAATTGAAGAACAAATATAAGTTCGGATCCCTCATCGGAAAATCGAAACCGATGGAGAAATTATTCGAGATGATTCATCTCGTTTCCGATTCTCGCGCCTCGGTTTTGATCACGGGAGAATCCGGAACCGGTAAGGAAATGATTGCATCTGCGATTCATTATAATTCTTCCCGTTCCGATAAACCATTTATCAAAATCAACTGCGCGGCAATTCCGGAGAATCTATTAGAGAGCGAACTTTTCGGTCACAAAAAAGGATCCTTCACCGGAGCCGTCGCGGATAAAAAAGGGAAATTTGAGATGGCCGATACGGGAACGATTTTTCTGGATGAAATCGGCGAGATGGATTTGAATCTACAGTCCAAACTTTTAAGAGTTCTCCAAGAAAAAGAAATCGAAGCCGTCGGTTCCGTAAAACCGAAGAAGATCGATGTTAGGATCATCGCGGCGACAAACGCGAATCTCGAAGAACTTATTTCAGAAAAAAAATTCAGACCGGACCTTTTCTACCGACTCAACGTGGTCAATATGGTTACCCCGCCTTTGCGAGAAAGAGCGGACGACATTCCTCTTTTGATCAATCATTTCATCGCAAAATATGCCGAAGAAAACGGGAAAAAAATCAACGGTGTCACCAGAGAAGCGCATAAACTTTTGATGAATTACAGCTGGCCTGGAAACGTTCGTGAACTTGAGAACGTAATTGAACGTGCCGTCGTTCTTTCCCAATTAGAAATGCTCGATATCCAAGATTTCTCGGAGATCAACGGAAGACTTCTCTACGGTGATGAAGACTTTGATCCGGAAGTTGGTGATTCGGAAGCGTCCGTGGAAATCGCAAATTCTCGATTTTCATCCTCACATTTGGATGCTCTGGACGGGCGTGCAATCGAAGTTGTTGTGGGAGAAGTAGAAGCGCGTTTGATCAAATATGCGATGAAAAAGTTCAAATATACAAAAACGAGAGTCGCTAAATTTTTGGGAATCAACCGAAACACTCTGGATAAGAAGATCAAAGATTTAAAAATCGATTATTGATCAAGGTTTCCGATCGTTTCCAATATCGGTTTTTTCTCAGAAGCCGGTCCAAAACCTTGTAGAGTAGGAACTCCTCCTTTCACGAGAGGTAAAAGAGAAACTCGAGTTCCTAGTAGGGACTATTGCCATTTTCTTTTGCGGTTTTGGGAGCAACTCAGAATTCGCGCAATATAAATCGTGTTCCACTCTGAGGATGTTCTTTGATTTTGCATCGCGTTTGTAAGGAAAAATTTTATCTCCTTTAAACTCAATTCAATGTCCGCATTCGATTCTTTTTAAAACGAATTCTTTCACTTCGTTCGATTCTTTCCGAATCGCGTCGCAAAAGTCTTTGTAGAGGCGAACTTTCGCTGTTCGAGTCCGAGAGTCGTTTCTAAGTTTTTGAATTAGAAGATGTACTTCGTTTTTTCCAAAAAAATGAAAAGGCAGAAACTTCTTTCAACATTAAAAAAGTCCGTTGGAAAGTTCGGGAACTCGGGAAACGAAGTGCCACGCAGAACCTTTTGCTTTTTTTCAAAAGTTGATCCAAAGGTATCTTAGTTTTCTTTTGTGGGCACAGCGAAAGCCTTTTGTGTGGATTCTAAAACTTGACGTCCGCTTTTCTGTCCAAAAAAAATAAGTGTAAATTTTTCAAGAACGTCTAAGAATAGGCTCCTCTTTTGTTCGATACGATTGTTGAACAGATGTAAGTTCGGGATGGATGGAACCTTCGCGTCGCGATTTCTTTTTTTGTGAAAACTGGAAAACAGACGACGAACCCGATTCTAAAAATAAAAAATCAATTAGGTGAATGAGATGATCGAGGCCGTCGATAAAAAACCAGGTGTCAATACGGAAAACTTCTACAAGTATCTTCCTTTTCTTTCTTCTTTTACTGAAATCATCGAACCGTCTAACTACTACACGGTGCCGGATGATTGGAATTTGATCATTACGGATGTTGTGAATTCTACAGAGGCGATCCGCAACGGAAATTATAAAGACGTAAATATCGCCGGCGGCGTGACTGCGATGGCAGTTTCCAATTTGATGGGCGACATGGACTATCCATTTTTATTCGGCGGGGATGGAATGACCTTACTTTTGCCGAATAGCGTGCTTCCCGGAGTGAAGGATATTTTGTATTCTATTCGAGATCTCGTTAAAAATAATTTCGGATTAAAGTTACGAGCTGGAATCGTAAATGTTGGAGAACTCAAAAGGTCCGGAAAAGAATTAAAACTTTGTAAACTTAAAATTTCAGAATTCTATAACCAAGCGATTCTTACAGGAAGCGCTTTGGACGCCGCGGAGAATCTTGTTAAGAACGACGATTCTACAAATCCCTATATCATCCCTCTGACTCATAGGCCAAGGATAAAACCGGATTTCACGGGATTTACCTGTCGCTGGCAGGATATTCCGAGCCATCGGGGAGAAACCGTTTCTTTTATCATTAAGTTGAATCCGATCCAAGCGTCTTCGGATCCGGGTCTATTAAAATTAATTTTGGATCAGATCGGTGTTCTTCTTGGTAACGATACACAAATCCATCCTCTGACCGAGGAAGGGATCAAAGTTGATATGACCGGTAAATACTTTAACAAAGAAGCGACGGTCCATACCGGGAATCGTAAGGGATTGTTTCACTTTCTAAGATTTCTTAAAATCAAACTCGAAGGATTTGCGGTCAATCTCGCTGTGAAGACACAATGGAAATTCGGCCCGAAGGTAAACGGTATGGAGCTGAGAGAGTTGAGAAAGTCACAGATTATCGCTTCCGACTTTCGAAAATACGACGGAACCCTAAAGATGGTAGTCGCTTGCGATACGAAATCCAGAGAGGCGTTCCTAGAATTTCTTAAAGGTCTTTATAAAGAGGGCAAGTTGTATTTCGGTTATCACGTTTCTGATCGCGCGCTCATGACTTGCGCTTTGCACGAAGGATCCGTCCGTGAGGTTCATTTTGTCGACTCGGCGGACGGCGGATACGCACTTGCGGCGATTCAATTAAAAGAGCAAATTCGTTTAGGAAGCTGATCCGAGTTTAACGTTCCAATTTTCGTCGAAGAGTTTATAATTACAAGTAAGCTCTTCACCCATTCGAATGAACCTAGTAGCACTGTCTTGTCCCATCGGATCGGTGTGATCGCCGGTAAAGTCTTCTTTCGTATTCGGGTCGTCGCTGTGATTCATAAATTTGGAATTATCGGAGCAATAGAACCACTTTCCGTTCGTTTGATACGAATAGGTCCGAAACATTTCTTGAACGCTCGGCGCAAGAGAATTGAGTTCTTGATCCGTTAGAACCCAGACAGTTTTTGGATGATATTTCCAAACCAATTCACCTTTTTGAATGTCTCTTCCTGCGAAAAGACCTAAGCCTCCGATGGGGGAATCGGCAACGTATGTGGGCACTAAAAGCATTTTGAAAGTCTAAAATAGTCCGGAAAAAAATTGCAAGTAAGAAACGGCTTTCTTAGAGAACCATCGCTTGTTGCTCGGGTTCCGGAACCGCAAATCTTTCCAGTTTACCATTTCTTATTTGAAAGACTTGATCGGCTTCTCGAATCGTGGAAAGTCTATGAGTAACGGAAATGACCGTTCTACCTTCTCGCAACAAGGAAAGTGTTTTCATAATTCTCGCTTCGGTAACGGGATCCAAAGAAGAAGTGGCTTCATCTAACAGAAGGATCTGGGGATTTCTTAAGAATGCACGCGCGATCGCGATTCTTTGTCTTTCGCCTCCGGAGAGTTTGGTTCCACGATCTCCCGTGTTCGTTTCATAGCCCATCGGAAGTGAAAGAATCAATTCGTGAATTTCCGCTCGCTTCGCGGCCTCTATCACTTCTTCAAGAGACGCACTCGGTTTACCGATCCGAATGTTCTCGAAGATCGTGGTGTTGAAGAGAAAGGTTTCTTGAAAAACCACTCCGACCAAAGATCGAACAGAACTTCTGGAGACCGAATTCAAATCGATTCCATCGAAAAAAATTCTTCCTTCGTTTGGTTGTACCATTCCCAATAGAAGTTTGATAAAAGTGCTCTTCCCTACGCCTGAGCCGCCTACGATAGCCGTGTAACTTCCCTTCGGAATTGTGAGAGAGATATCGCTCAGATTTTTGGAACGACCTTTGTAACGGAAGTGAACATTGTCAAAACGAATTTCTTCTTTCAATTCGGGAATCGAGGAACCTTCCGGATTTGATTCGAAGACCGGCGCTCGCAATAATTCTAATATTCTTTTTGCAGAACCGCTCGCATGGTTCAGCGCCGGAAGATATTGGGAAAGATAAAGAAGAGAATAACTCAAATTTAAGAATGGAGGTAAGAATGCGGCTAGGGTTCCGATGCTCAGAGTATTGTTATAGGCAAACGCGGTTCCTGCCAAAAGTAGAACTCCTTGTAATAGTAGAATCCCCGAACCGGCAGAACGTTCCAGATACGAATTCGTAAGTCCCAATCTCAAAGAGACTTGAAAGAGTTTCTCACAGTTATTCTTAAATCTGCTGAAAAAATAATCGCTCAGATCGTAGGCGCGTATGAGATTCTGTGCGGAAATCGATTCTTCCACCATGCTCAATACTTGTGCTTCTTCCAATTTTCGAGAATAGCTGATCTCGGTCGATTTTCTGGAAAGAAAACCCGGCCCTAAAAAACTAATCGGCCAGATCAACAAGGCGATCAGCGCTAACTTCCAATCCAAAAGAAAAAGAAGAATGGTTCCGAAGAGCGCTTCCAGTAGAGGACCAAGGCCCCAAGGTATAAAAGCGAGTAATGCGTGTTCCAAGGATGCAAGGTCGTTAAAAAAACGGGAAAGAATATCTCCGAGTTTATTATTCGAAAAAAAATCCAAACTGAGTTGGTCCAGATGTTCGTACATCTGCAATCGAAGATCTTGTATGATTCGGGACGAAGCCCAGTTGTATAAATAATCTCGAAGTGTTCCAAGGATCGCGAACGTTACCGTTCCCACCGCTAAATATGCACCGATCCAATAGAGTGCGTTTTGATTTCGATTGATGAGCGCTTCGTCGATGAGATATTTGAAACTAAAAGGAATACTCGCGTAAAATCCGATTTCAAAACAAAGCAAACCGATAATGAGGAAGATTCTTCCCTTATATTTTTTAACAAAACGGAAAAGTCCGAAAATCAATAACCCGGGAGCACCTTCGTTTTCCGACGAAGGCTTTTCCTTTTTGAGATTTGGCGCTTTCCATTTCTTGGAGGTTCCTTTTTCTTTTTCGAGAGGTAAGGGTTCCGATTTTTGGATCAGCTCCGGGTTGTATTCGAGAGGTCTTTTCATACCATTTTGGAAATTGTTGTCCTTTTATTTTCGGCAAATATCTATGAATTCCACTCTACTTTGACTGTTTTTCCGGGAAAGTCCGAGGCAAGAATTTTTCACCCGGTAAGAGACAGAATCCCCTCGGAAAAGACTCGTTTTTTTAGAAACCGACTATTATGGTAGTAAGTAGGCTCAATCCGATGATTCACTTTCACTATAAAGAAGAAAACGGACTCTACACTGTGACCCTCAAAACGTCCGAAACGGCTCCAGGAACTCTTCATAAGATGGTGAAAGCGATGTTCTTTATGGGTTGGGAAATCGTTTCCGGAGACATTCAAACGATTGAAGAAAAGGGACAATCCTACAGCTACGATGTTTTTACTTTAAAATCGGAAGAGACTGATTCTAAAATCAAAGCGTCCAAATTGGGAATTCTTATGTCCTCCGTATTTACGGAAGATTCCGCTCTGGAAGAGATCATTCATCATTCGAGCGAGATCGATCTCAGAAATACATACCATCTTAGCAACGAATCCAAACTCGAATTCGAAGACGTGGAAGGCGGGAGTAGAACAAAATTGTATTTGGAAGCTCCGGATCGCAAAGGACTCCTTTATTTTGTTACAGGCGTTCTAAAAGAAAACGGAATTAACATTCATTCCGCTACAATTCGTACGGACAGAACAGGAAACCAAGCACAGGATACGTTCCTCCTTTCGGATTCCAAGGGTGGCGGGTTTGCCGGTTCTTCGCTGGAAGAAAGGGTGAGTAGAAATATTTTAGAGATCAGTTTGAATTCTTCTTGGAAGTAAACTTGGAAAATATTTTTTTCGTCACATAAGAAAATATTCGGTGCAAACGGTGCATTCCTGCCTTTTATTGGATTGAGAATGGAATTTCTCATAGAGAATTTTTCCACGTTATGTAACCTTACACGCTTCTAAAAACAAATTTCAATTTCGCAACGATTGCATGGACGCACAAAAAGATTTACAGAAGTTCGATTTCACTGAAGAAATCATCCAGCATTTTAAGATTAACAGTGTCATTCCTGTAGACTTCTATAACAGGAACGGTCAAATTCTAATTCATAAAAAAGAAAACGCGAACGGGGACGATATAACCAGACTTCTTAAGTTTGAAAGCCAAGGAATTTATTTTCTCAAATCGGAGTTCGAAAAAATCTCCGGAGGAAAACAGGCATCCGGTCCCAATAGCGTGAACGGTCGAGAAGTCAGCTTTACAAAGTTAGTAAACTCAGAACTGACAGTCGATCTCGCAAAAAATGCGGCTGGGTTTTTATCGGAACTAAAGAAATTTCCCCTTAACGGCGGACAGGTTCGACAACTCAATAAGTCCATTGACGGTATTTTAGAAGACTTTCGCTCCACTCCCGATATGGAAAACGGCTTGGTGAACATCATCGAAGTGATGAGCGCGGCCGGCGTTCCGATGGATTCCGAGGTACTTACCAAACGGACCGTGATTTCGATGGCGATGAAAGTAAGAGCCGGAAAGGCTTTTACGAAGGTCGACATGGAGCAGAAAAAAATCGATCAGATGAATCTGATGATGTCGTCTTACCTTGCCGATGTCGGTTATACACAGATGAAAATCCCGATTCAGAAGGATTTGAAAACGGAAGAATTCGAATACATCAAGAATCATCCGATCATCAGTTATCTCATGGTGGCGAATATGCCTGACCTTGACGATAATATCAAAACACTTGTTCTCAATCATCACCGTCCTCATAAGGGCGAGGGAATGAACAACAATTATCCTCAACCGAAGATTCTCGTACAAAAACTCAATCTTTATAAAGAGAAATACAAAGACGATCCGAAACGTACCGTCTTGGTCGCGGATATACAAAAACAAATTCGGAATATTCTTACAAACAATCTTCCTATGGATGATATCGGAGTCATTTCCATCGCCGGCGAATTTGCGTCTTTAACCACAAGACAAGAATGGCGCGACGCCTATGATCCACTCGTCGCGATGAAGTTGATTTTGAATAACAGCTTTTTTGCATATAATGAGAAAACGTTGCGAGATTTTTACGATCATATCGGGTTATCGCTCTGCAACAACCAGCCATTCATCAGAGAAGGGGACTTTGTAATCGTCGTAACCCAGGATTCCAACCAAAAAGTTTTCTTCGAGGTTTGTATCATACGCGAAATGTATAAGACTCTGATTCGTCCGATGCTGGAAAGAATCGGAACAATCCGTCCTAACTTCAGCAACATGGGAAAACTTAGGATTTCAGGATTTGACCTCCCGTCTTTCAAACTCGACCGAAGGAAAGCGATCTTTAATTTGGAGAAGAATCAGGATCCAAGAAGAATTATCTACGTTCTTGATGCCGAAATGGACGGATATCTCTACGAAGAATTGATCAAACAGACCGGCGAAATTCCCAAAGAAAGCGCGTAGAGAATTCGCATACTTTTCACACAGATTAACTTTTTGAACAATTGAGAGCGTAAGCCGCTTCTCCATTTTCGGGGAAGCAAACGCGAATCGTTATGCGACACACCTATTTCGACCACTGCTTAAAGATTAAACATTTGCCTTCAATTTGAAATATTACAAAGAAAAGTTATCCGAAATGGATTTTTCTTTACCAATTCGGAAATAAATTGTGAATCAAGGACTCTTAAATAATTTTTTTCCAGTCAGATGTTCTATTCGTTAAGAATAGGATTGCGCTGATCTTCTATAGTACGCGATTCTCTTCCAAAACGAGGCCTACGGGCAATTTAAAAGAAGAGTTGTAATATGAGCGTTAACTCACATTCTGTAAATAAAGAACTCCTTGAGAAGTTTGAATTCACTTCGGACGTAATTAAGAGTTTTATAAGTCAGAGCGAAATTCCCGTAGATTTTTATAATAAGAATGGTCAAATTCTAATCCATAAAAAGTCGGATGCGTCCGAAGAAGATATCACCAAACTCCAAAAATTCGAAAGCCAAGGTATCTTTTTTCTTATATCAGAAAAAGATAAAATAGTTAAGAATAAAAAACCGGATGCGGTCCATGGTCGTGAAGTTTCTTTTACGAAATTGGTGAATTCCGATCTTACGGTTGCCCTCGCGCGTGAGGCATCCGATCTTCTCGAAGAACTCAAACACTTCCCACTCAATAGCAACCATATTCGAAAAGTTCAAAGGGGGATTGATGATATCCTCGTGGACTTTAAGTCCAGTTCCGATATGGAACTTGGACTTGTGAACGTGATCGAAGTGATGAGACAAGCCGGAGTAAAAGCGGACTCGGAGATTATGACCAAAAGAACCGTGATTTCTATGGCGATGAAACTCCGCGGAATGAAAGCCTTGAATAAGGCTGAAAGCGAATTACAAAAAGCGAAACAATTGAACGTTATGCTCGCTTCTTATATGGTCGATATCGGAAAGTCTAGAATGAAACTTCCGAATCATTCTAACCTAAGGCCGGAAGAATTCGAATATATCAAAAACCATCCGATCATCAGTTATCTTATGATCGGAAATCTTACCGGAATCGATTCCGAGGTTAAATCCGCGGTTCTCAACAGTCATAGAACGTTTCGTGGAGAAGGTCTAAACAACAACTATCCGTCGACCAATATGTTGATTCGAAAATTGACCGAATACCTCCAGAAATATAAAGACGATAAAACGAAACAGACTCTGATCGAAGATATTCAAAGACAAATTCATCATTTATTAAATAGTACTTATACGGACGAAGATCCCGGAATTATTTCGATTTCCGGTGAATTTGCGTCGTTGAGTTCGGATCAAGATTGGCGTCCAGCATTCGATCCGTTGACTTCAATGAAACTTATCTTGAACAATAGTTTCTTTTCTTATAATGAAAAAATCGTTCGCGACTTCTTCGACCTAATGGCATTGAGTCTTTGTGAAAACCAGAGCGTTCTGAATCCCGGAGATTACATCATCGTTGTGTCAATGGACTCACAGAGAAAGGTGCATTTTGAAACCTGCGTCATCAAAGAGATCTACAGGCATCAGACGAGGCCACTTTTAGAAAGAATCGGAACGATTCGACCTCTGATCACCAACAAAGGTAAAATCAGAATTGATGGATACGATCCTCATTCTTTCCGGGAAGATAAAAGAAAGGCGATTTTCAATCTCAACAATAGTATGGATCCTCGAAGAGTGATTTACATTATCGATCCTGAATTAGAGCCGAGTCTTTTCGAAAAGGTGGATCAGAATTTTAGAGGAACCGCACCTCGTTCGGTGGCCTGAGAAAACCAAAAGATTCTTTCAGAAACGCGCTTTATCCCTGAGGTTTACCTTGTTTTCTTGGTATTATGCCTTCAAGTTGGGGAAAAATTTTTAAAGTCAGCACGTTTGGAGAATCTCACGGTGAGTCCGTGGGCGTCGTAGTCGAAGGAGTTCCCGCGGGAATCCCCATTCGTTTAGAAGAAATTCAAAAAGACTTAAACCGAAGAAGACCCGGTCAAAGCAAATTAACGACTCCTCGTGACGAGGCTGATACGGTTCGCGTCGTGTCCGGAGTTTTCGAGGGAAAAACAATCGGGGCTCCGATTGCATTGATCGTAAACAATCAAAATACGATTTCAAAAGATTATGAAAATTTAAGAACAACCTTTCGCCCTTCCCACGCGGATTATACGTATCAAGTGAAATACGGGTTCCGCGCACATGTCGGAGGCGGTCGTTCTTCCGTCCGAGAAACGATCGGTAGAGTGGCGGCGGCGGCCATCGCAAGAATGATACTGAAAGACGATTTAGGAATCGAAACCGTTGCTTGGGTCGATTCGATCGGACCGGTTCAATCCAAGATTGGTGAAAATTATCCGAAGTCGAGGGAAGAAGTCGACCAAAACGAAGTTCGATGTCCTGATGCAACCAGCGCCGATGCGATGAGAGACCTGATTCTTAAGATGAAGGAAGCCGGCGACAGCGTCGGAGGAACGATCAAATGTGTTTCTTACAACCTTCCCCCCGGTTTAGGCGATCCCGTTTACGATAAGTTAGACGGAGATCTCGCGAAGGCGATTCTTTCTATTCCCGCTTGCAAAGGATTTGAAGTAGGTTCCGGATTTTCGGGAACTCTTCTCACGGGAAGCACGCATAACGATGAGTTTTATGTCGAAGAGGGAACAGGACGTGTTCGAACCAAAACGAACAATTCCGGCGGACTTCAGGGTGGAATTTCCAACGGGGAAGAACTCGTGATTCGCGCGGCATTTAAACCGACTTCTACGATTTTTAAAAAGCAGAATACCGTGACTCTCAAGGGAGAAGAAACGACTTTGGAAGCGAAAGGTCGACACGATCCTTGTGTCCTCCCGCGAGCGGTTCCGATTATCGAAGCCGTAGTGAACTTAGTTCTTGTGGACGCCTATCTCTACCAAAGGGCGATCAATCCACTCTGGTTCCAAAAATGGGCCACGGTTCCGGATTACTACAAAGACTTGGAACTTTAAGAATCAGTCTCAAAATGAAAGAAAGTTTTTCCGAATCTTTCAGAGAAATCGAAACCAAAAGAACGAAAACGGCGAACTTTTAGAAACGGGTTGCCAGAATGAGAATGGTACGTTTCTATAGAATTGTTTCCCAATACCCGGGTTTAATCAAAAGGATGATTCCATGGTAAAAATCAAAATCGACGGAATCGAGTATGAGGTAGATGAAAAGAAAAACCTTATCTCCGCGGCGAAAGATGTCGGAATAGAAATTCCTTTCTTCTGTTATCACCCTAAACTCTCCATTGTCGGTATGTGCAGAATGTGCCTTATCGAAATAGAAGGGGTTCCAAGGCTACAAGCCGCCTGCAATACCAAAGTCACCGAAGGACTTTCCATCTTTACTAAAAACGATCGAATCAAAGAGGCTCGTGAAGGAACGATGGAATTTCTCCTCGCGAATCATCCTCTGGATTGCCCCGTTTGCGACAAGGCAGGAGAATGCCAACTTCAGGACAACGCATTTAAAGAAGGAAAAGGAAATTCCCGATTTACATTACAAAAAAGGAATGTACCACAGGAAGAAATCGGATCAAATCTGATCATCAATCACAACCGTTGTATCGTCTGTTATCGTTGTGTTCGATTTGAGGAAGAAATCGTCGGAGAATCCAATCTCGGACTTTTCGAAAGAGGATATCATTCAATCATAGGTCTCGCGAAGAATGAACCGATCCAGCATAACTTTCAAGGTGCGCTCGCGGATCTTTGTCCGACCGGTGCTCTTTTAAACAATAAAACCTTATTTAAATCGAGAGTTTGGTGGTATAAGAACGCTGAATCGATCTGTCCAGGTTGTAGTACTGGCTGTAATATTACTACGAACGTAAGAGACAACAAAATGTATCGTTATATGCCTCGCATCGACGAGGAGAAGGATATGTATTTTCTCTGCGACAAAGGTCGTTTCGATATCGATTGGTTGAATGAGAATCGCCTTTTTGCATATTATCGGAATGGAGCGGCTTCGGAAAGTGGGGTCGTATTGCCCGAGATCGCCGAGAAAATCACAAAAGCAAACCAAATTGCAATTTTAGGTGGCGCCTCCGAATCGAATGAGAATTTGAAATCGATTCTACAAAGTGCAGGATCGTTTGGAAAAACGGTGATTTTTGAAGTTCGGGTGGATTCTGTTCAATCCAAACCTCCGGAACAAAAGGACTTCTTGATGACCACCGATTTAAGACCGAACACAAGAGGCGGTGTGGATGGAGGGTTTGTCTCTTCACAAGGAATAGAATCGATTCGTAAGTCGGTTGAATCCGGGGTGATCGATTTGGTTTTTGTTATCAAAGAAAATCTAAAGGAACTATTACCTTCCCTAACATCTAAAACAACGGTCGTTGTATTGGAAACAAATTTGACTTCGGATATCTCGGAAGTAACCTATGGAGTTCCAATTCAAACATTTGCTGAGCAAACCGGTTCATTTACCAATAAGAACGGATTGAATCAGAATTTTCAGAAAGCAATGGATCCGCCGAAGGGCTTGCTGAATTCCGGATCCGTATTCCGGAAACTTGCGGAATTAGTAAAAGATTTGTCTTCTTCTCCGAAGGAGGTTAGCTCAATTGGGAACCGTTAATGTAATCCGGGTTGCGAGTCGACATAAACTAACTTGGTATGAGAAATTCTATTTCTATTCGATCGGAAAAGGTCTTTGGATAACGCTCAAACATTTTATCAAAGCCGCCCTTCTGAGAGGTGCCGTTACGATAGAATTTCCCGAAAAGAAAAGAAAGTATTCCACTCGTTTTCGTGGAATGCACACAATGAAACGCGATGAACAAGGTAGAGAACGGTGCACGAGTTGTTTTTGTTGTATGTGGATTTGTCCGGCGGACGCCATTTACATCGAGGCCGCGGAAGTTACTCCCGAAATTCAACACCTTCATCCGGAAGATAAGTTTGCGAAGAAATTTGAAATCAACTTGTTACGTTGTATCTTTTGCGGATTGTGCGAGGAAGCCTGTCCAAAGGGCGCTATATATTTGGATGGCCCGGGCGAAATGGCGGCGGACAATCGAGATGATTTGATTCTTACAAAAGAAAGAATGATGCAGAAAGTCGGCGGGCCGATCATAGGAGAAAGAGTTTAAAAACGATTCTCCTATTTTAAATTCAAATTATATGCAAAATTTCTGTTAAACGATTGCGGATTTTTTTAGACTGCTTTTCTTTTTAAATATTCGTTTTGTCTGGCAATTTCAAGCTTTGCTTCTAAATACGCGACGGAAGCGTCAATATCCTCATTTGAAATTCCCGGATATTCCCGAAGAATTCCTTTTCTCGACATTCCTGATAAGAGCAGATCTAGTATTTCCAGAACACGAACGCCGGTTCCTTTGATAAAGGGCTTTCCACCCAAATATCCAGGAATCATTTCAATCGAAGTAAACTCGTCGTCACTCATATATATTTAATAACAGTAAGACCCGGGTGAATTTGTAGCGGAATTGTTTTTTTCGAAATTGTTTTCGGAAAAATCTATTAGTATACTCCGTTTCATCAGAAAAAGAATCTCGAGAACGATCCATTCTACTTTCAATTCGAAACGACGAAAAAAGATCTCCGACCGCCATCTTATTTAGAGGAACTACTCGACGATGAGGATGAAGAATTAGACGAGGAAGGGCATTCAGGAAATAAGGCGCTACAAGAAAGAAGTAAGATTATGCCCGAATTTGAAGTACATTCCTTCGTGAACGGTTTATCCGTACTGAGATTATTAAAAATGCAGTAGCTAAAAAGTTTTTCGTAACATTCATTCCTCTTTTTATTCTTTCCTGCACAACTGGAACTTTTCGGCTCGAAATCGTGAGAAGCACAATTGAAGATAAAAATAAACGGGATGATCCAAAGGAATTTTCTCCCAAAAATGCGAGGAAGCATTCTATTTTGATCCTTCTTAGGCTGATATGACATAGTTTTTGTTAAATTGGGGAGTCGATGGCAGGATTTAATTTCTTTTTTGTGCTTTTAGGATCGCAATTTCTTTGAAAAACTGCAAAAAACCCTGTTTCCACAGCATTTTATAAATGGTTCAATCCGATTCTACAGATTTTTCAACCCTCTACGAAGAAAACCATCGGACGGTTTACCATTTTCTTCTCAAAATCTCCGGCGATCCGGAAGTTTCGGAAGATCTTACACAAGAAGCCTTCTTAAAAGCCTTTACATTTTTCGCGAAGTTCGATCCAAATATCGCATCCTTTAGCACTTGGACTTGCTCCATTGCAAAAAACCTATATTTCAAACATTATAATAAGCAGAAAAAGGAATTTGGAAATCTTAGCCTCGGCGATTTGGTCATAGATATAGAAGTTAACCCGGAAATTCCCGAAAATTTAGAGAAAGCTTTTTTAGAAAAAGCGATAAAAGATTCGATTGAGAGTCTTCCTGAACCGGAAAAAAGTATAATACTATTTAAGGAATTAGAAAGAAAGACTCTGAAAGAAACCGCGCTTGCGCTTGGAATTTCGGAAAGAACAGTTAGTAGAAGGTTGATTTCTGCCGTCTCTTTATTGAGAGAAAAAATGGAAAGTCAAGGATTACAATTCTAAACAAAATACAATGAAGTTGAAAGAGGATAACATAGAACATTTCGAAGAACTATTAGGGAAATATCTCTATGGTGAATTGGATACGGAAGGTAAGAAAGAATTACTCAATTTCGTACTCAAAAATGAGAAAGCACGTTCTATGTACCAAGCTTCGACTCGGACGAATTCAGTCGTGGCCTACGCTCTTTCGGAAGAAAGAGAAGGAAAAAGTTCCGTTGATAATCGATTCGGAAAACTTTTGGAATTTAAGAATTCGGTATTTCATTCCGGATGGATTGTTTCTTTAGCGGCGGCCATTCTTCTTGTTTCAGGAGTTTCAATTTGGTTCGGTTTCTTATTTGAATCCGATGCGAAATTGGATCAAGCATTCATTCATTCCTATGGAGATTGTAAGATTGATGGAATCGCTCCACAGCCCGGTGCGACTCTATTGAATAAAAAATTGGTTTCAGGAAATTATTCGATTTGTGAATTCCAATTAGAAGGACCAAAGAGCGTTGCGGTTCGTGTTCTTCCCGATTCGGAAGTTTCGTTAACCGGAAATCGGAAAAATTCAACTGTTTTGGTGGACCGCGGTTCGATTCTTATTGATTCGATCAAAAATGAGGCGGATCCTTCCGAGGGTTTGCTTTCCATTCTTTCGCCTGATGTACGGGCACTCTTGGTTGGTACGAAGGTTGTTTATTCTCGAAACGTTGGAGAATTTCATTCTGACTTGGATCTGGATGTTTTGGATGGTACGGTTGAAATTGAAACGGGACCTTCCGTTGCTTTTGAAAAGACTGCGAATACTCTTTCCGAAGAAGAACGTGAATTCTTAAAAATCAACTTCCCGATTCTTTTTCAGAGCAAAAAAGTCGAAATCAATCGGGGACAATCATTATCTTGGAAAGGAATTCCGGAATCCGGTCTTAAAAAAATTCGATCTCTGGAAAAGAGCATTGAAGAGGCAAAAGCAAAGGGAATGAGAGTGGAAGGTGATTTCGTATTCGCTCTTTCCTCCGATGTTCAGAAATTAAACGGAGATCAGATATTTGCTATCGATCAAAATCTCAGCAAGAAAATTAAAAATTTGCTTCCGAATGAAGAAAAGGATCTGGCCGCGAAATTTAATTCCATGGTTCGTTTTCCTCCAACCGATCTGCGCGAGGTGGAAAAATTAAAATCCTTGGTTGCAAAGTTGGACAATACACCTTTGATTCAAATCTTAAAGGATAAGAATCAGCCTGATATTGAAAGAGTGATCTATTTCAAAGACGGTTCAAAAGAAAAAGGTTTTGTTTATCAACACGATAGCTTCTATATTCTTTTAAAATCGGATGGAAATCTTTTGTTTCCAGTTGATGCCGTCGATTCGATCGATTTCGAATAAAAAACTCGATTATTCTATATAATTCGTTGAAGTTTTCTATAGTTCGATTCCGTTTCTAAGCCTTAACAAAGTCATGCGAACTTTTTTTAAATCACTCTTGTTTCATCCTAACAAATCGGTGAGAATCGCTTTCTTCATTTTTTGTATTCTTTTTTTTCTCTTTGGATTTTTCAAAAACCTCTCCGCTGATACGCTCATTCTGAGGAATGGGATCGAATACAAGAATGTTAGAACTACACTCGGAAAATCGAACGTCACTTTAGAATCCGAATCCGGTGAAAAATTAAACATTCCCATCAGTTCGATAAAATCTATAAAATCCTTGCCGGTTCAATGGACCAATACTTCGAGAAATTCTCTGAAACCCGAAGATGAAAATACAACCGACAACGATGTGTTTCAGGATTCGTCGAAAAAAAGGACGAACCAGTCTCAGTCGTTTCACAACAATGTTGAAATCGCAAGGCAATCGATTCGAGAAGCGCTTCCAAGCTTGATTCCCGGTTGGTCCAATCTGTATCTATTGGGATATCCTTCCTTAGGAGCGTTCTTTTCGATGAGTGAACTCTATCTCGTTCATCTTATTTCCCTTTATACGAAACCGACCGTCCACTTCTACGACGATCCAGTGCATCTTCTTTCCGCCTATGCAAATCTTGACCCGAGTGTTTCCCCTCAAAACCCTAAATTTATCAGTTTAGTTATTTCATACGAGAACGCATCCTTAGTGAAGGATCCGATTTCCGGAGGTTATACGACTTCGGAAAAGATTAAAGAAGGAAAAGAGAGAGCGATTACTGGTTTATTGTCCGTCTTGATTTTGGATTTTTCCGTTACTCAAGTTATTTCCATGATAAGTAAGAAGAAAGAGAGAACTTCGATGGAGAAAGGTTCTTTTGAATTAAAAGTCGGAAGCCGTTTTAGGCCGGAAGCAGGTGAATCGGAATCTAAGGTTTCTTTGGTTTTTTATTTTTAAGAGGGCCATTCTTTTTTGAAATGGCCCTCGATTCATTAAGCGGTTGCCGAATCTCTTCCTATCTTCCCTACAAAATAGAAAATTACACCAACAGCGATCAGTCCGGCGCGAATAGCCCAGCCGGTTGCAACTCCCCAATTGTCGATCCACATAAGAATCCGTAAGTTATAGTTGAAGAAACTCAAAGCTCCAGAAACGATTCCTGCAAAGGAAAGAAACGCTCCAAACGAAGAAATTTTGTCCTTGATTTGATCCATAGTACTGCACCCCTTTTTAAGTGAATTGGTTACCTGGTTAACAGATGAATTCTTCTTTTTTCTCCTTTTTTAATACGAAGACACTGCCCTTTCTCATAAAATTCTTAATTTGATAAAAAACTTGCGAGTGGTCCTAAGTTTTTAAATTCTGACAGTCTAAATAGCAGATAACTCGGGGACGAAATTGGTTTCGACTGTTGTTGTCAGGGATTATGTGGCGTGTAGAGGTTGTAGGCTCCTCTCAAAACCTTCAAACAATAACCGCTAATAACGAATTAGCCCTAGCAGCTTAATCTCTGCTACGGAACCTTGGTTCTTTCTCCTGAGGGCCAAACGTTCTGACACTTTTCGGGAGGCGTCTCTTTTGGTTTTCGGTTCCTGAGAGAGATCGTATTCGAGCTGAATAGGAAAGAGAGTCCTGTCTGTGGGTTAAACTCGATCCGACAACTTTATACATAGACTACACACGTAGAGGCTAATCTGGGGCGCAATAGGACGCGGGTTCGAACCCCGCCGTCTCCATCGCATTCATTCAGGATCTTTTTGATTTTTGAATCAGAAATTTTTCGTTCTTCTTTTTGTTTTCAAATACGGGAAATTTACATCGACTTCGCTTTTGCTTCTTTTTCTAAAAAGTTGAATTCTACCTCGTTTCTGCTAAAACATACGGGACGAATTTCGAGTCAAACTTCTTGTAAGGTTGATTTCTTAGGATTCAAAAAAGAAATTTTCCTCTTATTCTTACTAAAATATCCGCTATTGTGCTAAATTAAATTTTCTCCTCTGAGGAGATTTGGAGATCGGAATTGGAAACGAAAATTTCAATTTATTCGGACGTAGTTTGTCCTTGGTGTTACATCGGAAAAAAAAGATTAGAAGACGCGATTGAGCTTCGTAAAAAGTCCCACCCGGATGATAAGATTGAGATAGAATGGAAAGCTTTTCAACTGAATCCAAATCTTGCACCCGAAGGAGAAGATCGGGTTTTACACATGACCCGAAAGTTCGGTTCTTTGGATCAGATCAAGATGATGGTGCAGAGAGTGGCGGACATTGCCACAGCGGAAGGTCTTCCTTTTTCGACCGAACAACAAGGCCATCAACCGAATACTTTCTTATTGCACGCTCTGATCCGAAGAGCAAAAGAAAAAGGAAAGGCTTCCGAACTTGCCGAAATTTTCTTCAAAAACTTTTTTGCTGAAGGTAAGAATCTTTCGGATACAACCGTTATCATTGAAAGTCTGAAACAAGTTGGAATGAACGAAGAAGATTTGGACAACGTAAAAGGAAATGAAATTCTCTTAAAAGAAGTTCAAGAAGAAGAATTAAGAGGTAGGCAACTGGGCGTTTCCGGAGTTCCTTTTTTCGTCTTTAACGAAAAATACGCCGTTTCGGGTGCGCAAGAATCCAATCTTTTCTTACAAGTTTTCGATCAGCTGGAAAAAGAAGCGTCTTAAAAAGGACGCTTCTAATAGAACTCATTTAAGGTCGTATGCCAATTTGTATGCTGCCTCTTCCTCTTTTGACCAGGGTAATTGAAACGGAACTTTTCTTACTTTCAAACCGCTCTCTCTCAGATAATTCCGAATCTCACTGTCTCTAAAGATCGCTTCTGAAAAAACGATTTCACCGGCGTCGGTGATGCCTTGCAGTTTTGAAGCGTAGTTTACCGTGTTTCCAAAGTAATCGATATTGCTGTTGAGATTCACCGCTAAACAAGATCCCGTATGAACGCTGATTCGAATTTGAATTCTGTTTTCCGGAGAAATTTGAAACACCTTCTGCAATTCAACCGAGGCAAGTATAGAATCTAACGGACTTGAAAACGAAGCCATAACAGCGTCTCCGATGGTTTTTACAACGGCGCCTTTGTTTTCTTTGATGATTCGGAAAACTTGTACGAAATGCTCTCTTACTTCTTTGAATGCACCTGTATCCCCTTCTGAAATATAGAATCGAGTGGAACCTACAATATCCGTAAAGAGAATCGTTTGTACACCGATGTCCAATTGAAGGTCGGAAGCGATCGCTTGTTCCGTAAAAAGGTCACGAAAGTCCTGAAAATTGAATAATTCCGCAGGTCGCAAACTATAAGCGTCTTCTTTTTTTTCCTCAATCACGAACGTCCTCGGAGAAAGTTCGCTATTGTATATTTGAACCGTCGGTTCGGGTTTTGCTGTGATTTCCTGCTCGGATTGATCGGCGGTCCAGCGTACGGTTTCGTTCGAAGAAGGTTGTAATTCTAAGAGATTGTACTTTTTTTCTCCGGCGATTCTAAGACGATAGATACCGTCGTTCAATAATAAATTTGTAATATACTCCGCACCGGGTGGAATCGTCCTTTGAAAACGAATATGAGTCTTCGTTGCGGGTTCCGCCGCGCAAAAAAATCTTTTTTGAACTTCTCTTATCGAAGGATGAATATGAAAAGTGATTTCAATCGTATTGAGTTTGGATGATTCAAAATCGATTCCGCATACGTCGCAAGAATCTTGTGAAGGAACGTCTCCTAAGTTGTTAAGTTCTGATCGAACACCTCTGCAATGAGGACAGATCACATCCCAAGAAAGAGTAAAAAGTCCTTGCCTACAACCGTGTAAAAAAAGGAGAAGAAGACTTTCCAGAGGAACCTTCCATTCCGAGACCAACTTCTTAATTCGAATCCGATAGAGTTCGTTTTCGTCTTCAGAAAGAATATAATGAATCACTCGATCAATTAATGTTTCGTCGATTCCTTCACGAATTAAATTGTTTCTGATTTGTTTTAGCTTAATGCTCTCCGCGATCGGTTCTGATTCTTTCAACGTACTCTTAAAATTGATGATTGAATCGTTTCGTTTTCTGGTTTCAATATCAGTCAGAACTCCCAAAAGTCCTTTTTGATAATCTTTAAAGAGTTGTTTCATTCCGATGGGGAGAATCAATTTTCCCAGAATTCCTCTCGGAATCCAACCGAAGTAAACGGTGAGCTTTGTTTTGTTTGATGAAAGTTTTTCTACGATGTAACGGCAACGAACGTATTTCCCGAAACCTTTGCTATAAATGCGCGCGTTGTTTAGTCCTTTGCAATATTCCCATTCCCAAGGAACTTCCTCCCATTCCATCAGAATTCCCGCGTTTCTGGAGCGGCCGAACAACTTTCCTTCTTTCTCAACGTATTTCATTTCGGGAATCCCGATTCTTTTGTTAAACGAAGAGGTATCGATAAGCCAAGGCCAAAGAGATTCTACATCTATATCCAATTCGAATTCCCAAAGTACTTCCACCGGTTTTGCGGAACGGATCCATTCTTCATCCCAAGGATATTGTTTTAAGAATGCGCCGAGGTCTAAAATTTCCTTGGACTTGAGTCTGTTTTGATTTAATTCCATGTCGATTCTCTGATTCCCGTAAGAAAGTATTTTGTCCAAATCTAAGTCTTTGTTCTGAAAGCGAATCCCGCTGGATTATCGCCATCATAAAGGAATGGGAAGAGGTTCCGATTCTTTTCAAAAAGAATCTACAAAATTTCTCTTTTCGTTTAGATTCTATTTCCTGCTATAGAGTTCGGAAGAAATTTGGTACAGTATGCAATATTCTCAATTTGGTCGAAAATTCAAGGAGCAAACGGGGATTGGACAACTTATGGAAGATCTTGGAAGCCCTCCACCCGGCGCTTGTATGTTGGGCGGAGGAAATCCAGCGCTGATTCCGGAAGTCGCGGAGGTTTGGAAAGAGATCGTTTCGAAACAGATCCAGTCCGGAAGTCTTCATAAAAGTCTCGGGAATTACGAGTCACCGGCCGGAATTCAAGAACTTCGGGAGCGAGTTGCATTCATTTTATCGGAAGAATCGGGAACTTCCATTTCTGAAAATCAAATTGCGATCACAAATGGAAGTCAAAATGCGTTTTATCTTTTACTGAATTTTTTCTCCGGAGCGTTCGCGAATGATAGGAGAAAAAAAATTCTATTTCCTATTCTTCCAGAATACATAGGTTATACGGATCAGACATTAGAAACGGATTCCTTTTTATCCTTTTTGCCAAAAATTCAGGAGATCGATTCTTCCTATTATAAGTATTATATAGACAAGGAAAATTTTCAAAATGTTTCCGATTGGAAGGAGCAAGCGGGTTGTATTTGTGTTTCTCGACCGACCAACCCAACCGGAAACGTGATCACCGATTCCGAGCTGGAATTTTTGATTTCAAAATCGAGGGAAGCCGACATACCTTTGTTAATCGATAATGCGTACGGTTATCCTTTTCCGGGAGTCGTTTTCGAAAAGAGTTCGTTTATTCATAAACCGGGAATGATTCAAGGTTTTAGCCTTTCCAAGCTTGGGCTTCCCGGAGTTCGAACAGGATTTGTTCTGGGCGATCCTGAAACGATCGAACTCCTGCAGAAAGCCAATTCGGTTATCAATCTTACGAGTGCAAGTCCGGGTCAATACATAGCACTGGATCTTTTTCGTTCCGGAGAATGGAAACATTTGTGTAAGAACGTTATTCTACCTTACTACCAAAAAAAGTCGGAATTTGCGAGGGATTTGATTCTTCGGAATTGGAATTCCGAATTGAATTATAGAATTCATCAGAGTGAGGGCGCCTTCTTTCTATGGATCTGGGTGAAAAATTTAAAACTTACGGTTTCGGAGTTATATCCGATTCTAAAAGAAGCCGGTGTGATCATCGTTCCCGGAAAAACTTTCTTTCCGGGTTCGGATTCGAGTTGGACTCATAGAGAAGAATGTTTTCGTTTGAGCTTTGTGAGAGAAGAAAAAGAGATAGAAGAAGGAATCATAAAAATCGGTCGAGTATTGGAAAAATTCTCCAAATAAAAAGGTTTCGTCCTGTCATTCGGATTGGAAGACTGGATACTTAGAAAGATTCAAGTTATCGAAATTATTTTGTTATATTGTTAGGAAAAATGGAAAGCACGGAACAGGACATAAGCTTTGAAGAACTAGCGGCGAGTAAGCCGGTGGAAATCCAGTCTCTTATGCCGGATTATATTTTTTTAAACGAGGGCGCTGTCGGTCTCTCGGCCACCGCGCGTTGTATTTTGGATGAGTTAAGAGACTGGCATAAGAAAACGGAAAAACACGGTTCGAAAGGGATTCATCCTTCTTACTTACTCACGTTAGACAAGCTTTCAGAACTTCTCAATAAATATAGGAATCTAAGCGAGCAGTCCAAGTCCCCGCAAAGCATTGATCTTGCTCTGAGACAACTGGTCGATTACGAAAAAAAAGGGAAAAATAAATCCGCTTATATCTATCCGTTTCTTGTTCGTAACGGTGCGAAGGTTCTGGCTCGGATAGCGATTGCAAGTCCGCAAAAAGAAACCAAAACGGATGTGACTCCATTTCGAGTCGCGTGTTTCGAGTTTTCCGAAGAATTGATCGATCTAATTCTTCAAAATCGTGCTAAAAAACCCAAACTTCCGGATGAAGATAGCCCCGGCGCTTTTTTACTTCATAAGAACAAAGCGGGTAAACTCTGGTTATTTCCGAAATTGGCTTCGATCGAAGCCGAGTTTTCCACCTTATTGAAGCGAGGTTTTCAGCCTTATAGTTATATTCCTATGATGGATTTCTTGCGCGATTTTCTTTCCTATTCGCTTAAGAAGAATTATGTAATGAAAATTCTTCCGGACTATCATATCATCCTCGATGATCTTCAGTTGAATCCGGACGGATCATATGTAAATCAGCCCGAGGTAATCGCACATTATCGATGTCAGGCGGATGCGCTCGAAAAGTTCGCAATTCCATATCTCAAGGAATTGAGTGAAAGGGCGGGTTATAGTCTTTTTAAGACAAGAATCGCCGAATTTGAACAGACACATATTCAACTCGTCGAGCCGGGAAGAAAACAAAACAGCGAAAAAGTAAAAGCCCTCATTTCGCTTATCAACGACTATCCTTTCGATCGGGAGACCGACGAACTTGGAAAAAAAGTCGCAGAAACATGTAGAGCTTCGATTCAAATTCTTTCCAGACTAATCGAAGAGAAAGATAAGTTGGTTCAGAGAAAAGAGGAGAACGTTTTTAAATCCTTAAAAACGAGAATTCTAAATAAGATCGCGGAAACTACTCTACAAGAACAGACTCTTTATCGATTTTCTCCGGAGCAAAAATTAAAATCCTCCGGGCTTTTAGACGAATCACGTTATCCGGCTTTGGTGGAAGAATTAAAGAGAGACATTGTGGCGCAATTCGGAATGAAGGTGATAGAAAAGCCGGACCAGACTTCGGAAATCTACGCGGTGGATCCGGGATATATGGCGGCCGTCTTACACAAGTTAAGCGGAATGGCTACAAATAATCCTTCCTTTCAAAAAGATTTGGATATAGCGAGAGAAATCAACGCGAGTCTCAGCAATCCAAAGCACCCTGGTTTAAACGCGAAGTTAAAGGCAGATAGCATCGTCAAATTGCAACAAGGAATTCAGGCATTAGAACAACTCGAAGCGGAAAAACAACGCTCCCAAGAATTTGCTAAGAAGTTCAATCTTCCAATGGGAATGCTCGGTTTTGTCGCAAGTATGATTCTTTTTTTAATCGCTTCCGTTCATTTTAAAACTACCGGAGTTTTATTCGTGGGAATTCCGGTGAGTCTATTTTTAGGTCTGATGCTCGCCTTTTATTTTAGAGAAAAAGACAAATCGGATATTCTTGGGGGTGTGGGCGGAGGCGCTTCACTAGGATCCGGATTTAAAGGAGAATACGGATCTGCGACTTCCTATTCTTCGGACGGTTTTTATTCCGGAGGAGATGATTCCGAAGACGAACATACTTACACAAAAGGTGAAACCCCGAAAGAAAAGAAAGTAAGTCTCATTGCGAAAGGTGCGGAACGATTCGTGTTCCCGAGTCGTTTTACAAAGATTACGGATAAAATTCACGATTCTCGATCCTTGCGAAAAAAGATATATGAGAATTTGGATAACATTCGAAGCAGTGTAGCTCATCTTAAAACGGAGAAGGACGACGATAAAGTTGCGTCCACAATCGAATACGCCTTATTACAGCATTCGGCAACGATCGTGATTCCAGACGATTTAGTTCCTCAAGGAATGCCGGGTTCCATCATTTTAAATCACAACGACCTCAAGGCGCCGTTGATACGGGATCAAATATCCGAATTCTTAAGAAACGAAGCGCAGAAGAAAAAATACGATAAGAAACTCGTGAAATATTACACATTCTTAATTAATACGATCGAAGTGGAATATTATAAATATCTTCCGAGTCGGAAAAAGAAATAAACTTTTCTCGCTTTGTTCCGGATTCTACGCGATCTTCCATATTCTTTTCCTAAGAATTAGAATTGACTCGAATATCCTCTGTCACCTAATTTGAAACGAGTGAGCGATTCATTCTATCCCCGAATACTTTCTCGCTGTAAAAAAAACTTAACTCATTTGAAGTCTTTTTTATCCGATTTCGTTTTAACATTTATGCGTTCTTTTCAAAGGAATACCATCATTCTTTTCTATGTTCTTCTTTGCTCCGGTTGCGCAAGAATTCAAAGTCTAAATCCGGGCGACGTTAGTTCGTCTCCATATTATGAAAACTTAATTGTCCAATGTCTTTTAGGACAAACTTTGAATTGTCTATCTCCTTCGATTCGCAACGTCCGAGACTTAGGGGTGATTCATTCCGGTTTTTTAATAGGAAATACGGCCCCATTCGCTTCTACCGTTGAGGTTTCGTTAGACGGAGGTTTTTTTCAAGGTGCAGTCGTCGTAGGGAACACTTGGTCTTTTCCGTTGCCAACGGGAATTTATTCCTGGAAACAAAATTCCTTGCATAAGGTTTCGGTTCGATCCGCGCCTCTTGCCGCGCAAAATACGATTCTAATAAGAAAAGGAAACAATCACGACGTGAACGGAGACGGTTACCCGGACGTAATCGTAGGCGCAAATCAATTCGGGGGAGGAACCGGTAAAGCTTATCTATTTCATGGGAGTGCACAAGGAATCGTTTCTCAAAATGCTACTTCGGCTAACACAAGTATTGTGGGGGTTCCTTCTGGTCAATTCGGATGGGCAGTCGCATTGGGTGACGTGAACGGAGACGGTTATGCGGACGCGGTTGTCGGAGCGCCTGGCTCGGGAGTGGATTCCGTTTTTATCTATCATTCGTTAGGCGGGGACGGAATTCCGAACTCAGCTTCACCAAATTCGACTCTTAATGCCGGCTCGATCATGTTTTTTGGCGGAGCGTTGGCACTTGGCGACGTAAACGGAGACGGATTTGAGGATGTCATTGTCGGCTCCTACGGCTATTCGACGTCTTCGGGAAGAGTGGATGTTTTTTATTCTTCCGGAATATCCGGAGTTCCGACTGGAGGACTTTCATTAGCCAAAACCACGCTCGTTGGTCCTCTAGTGAACGCAAGATTTGGAATATCGGTTGCAACCGGAGATTCGAACGGGGACGGATTTGCGGATCTTTTGGTCGGGGCCGATGGAATTTCCCGATCCTTTCTATTCCATTCGAACGGGTTCGGCGGAATCTTAGGCCAAGATCTTTCTTCGGGCGGCTTTGTGAATACCCTTTTGATCGGAGAAGCTTCCAGCCAGTTTGGAATATCCGTTTCTATGGGAGACGTCAATGCCGACGGTTTTCAAGACGCTTTGATCGGAGCCCGCTCCTATTCGGGTAACCAAGGACGAGCCTATATTTTTCATTCGAATGGCGATTTTGGAATTCCCAGTCAGGATCTATCCGCGTCCGGAACTGCGAATACTATTTTAACGGGGCAAGCGCCTGGAAGTTTTTTTGGAATTTCCGTTTCTCTGGGAGATTCCAATGGGGATGGGTTTTCGGACGCACTGATCGGCGCATACGGTATTGGACAAGGAAATTCGTTTCTCTTTCTTTCTTCGGGTTCGATAGGAATTTCGACCCAAAATCTTCAGAGCGGTGGTACTGCGAATACGACATTCTCAGGAGAATCTGCCGGAGATCAGTTCGGTATTTTCTTGAGCTTCGTCGATGCAAACGGTGACGGTTGTTCGGATACTTCCATCGGCGCTTACGGATATTCCGGGGGAGGGAACACAGGGAGAACCTATCTTTTTTACGGATCGTCCTCGGGAATTTTTAGCGGAGCGGCTCTTACCGCAAATTCGATTCTCACTGGAGAGCCGGCGAGCCAGTTCGGGTATTCCCTTGCTTGGAATTGGACAAACAGTTTTATGTTTTTTGCAAAAGAGAATTTTCACGAACGAACGCGATTCTTTTTTCGAAGAGAAGAATCCGATTCTCAATTTGAGATTTTAAGTTCTTAAAAACAAAACGCCGAATCGATTCAGAATATTTTTCATCTTTTTTATTAATTTAAGATTGACCGTACAAACCGGTACGCGAATCTGACTTTAAGATTCCTGGTGACTATAGAGAGAGGGCCACACCCGTTCCCATCCCGAACACGGAAGTTAAGCCTCTCATCGCTGATGGTACTGTGTGGTTCGCTGCATGGGAGAGTAGGACGTTGCCGGGTTTTTTTATTTTAGGACAGAGGATTGATTCTGACAATTCTCCTCCGGTCGTTCGGGCCTTCCTCAGGGTCGTTTCCCTGAAATTCCTAAGAAAAGAAATCCCGAGTGAGACAAATTCACATGAAATCTAAATGTGAAATGGTTGACTTAGACCTTTTTCAGAAAGCTTCTGTTAGAAAGAGTATTGGATTCTTCTAATTAGAAGATAGAAACGCAATCATTAACGCCAATCAGGGATACGTATGAAAAGAAATTACCAGCCCAGCCGAGTAAAAAGAGCGAGAACGCACGGATTTCGCACGAGAATGGCTACTTCCGGTGGAAGAAAAGTTCTTTCCCGTAGAAGAAAGAAGGGCAGACATAAGCTCACTGTTTCCGACGAAAAACTCGGTAAAAAATACTAAGAACTAAGTCATCGAAGAGACATTAAAATCCAGGAAGGAGATACAATCTCTTTTTAAGGCTGGAAAAAGAGTCTCCCGCTTCCCGATCGTTCTTGTATTCACTCCTAACTCCTTATCTAAGAATCGTTTTTTGTACTGTCCGGAACGTACGGTAAAAACGGCGGTTCTAAGAAACCGGATCAAAAGGAAACTAAGATCGGTCATACACGAGGAAGAGAAGAATTTTCTAAAAGGCTTTGATATCGCAATATTAGCCAAAAAAGAAATTTTGGATCTAAATCACGGGGAGCTGGTTCAGATTCTGGTCTCTCTGATCAACCGAATCTTATGAACCAACTTGCAATCAAACTGATTCAGCTATACAAACGGCTAATCTCTCCTTTACTCCCGCCAGCCTGTCGATTCACCCCAAGTTGTTCAGAATATGCCGCACAAGCATTTCAAGAATACGGATTTTTCCGCGCATTGCAGTTGAGTACTTGGAGAATTTTGAGATGCAACCCTCTCTCTCAGGGATTCGAAGATCCCTTGCCACCTAACATTAAAAGGACGAAATGATGGAAGATAGACAAAGTAGATTATTTTTAGCTCTGATTCTAAGTATGGGAATTTGGATGGGGGTGAATTACTTTTTCTTCCCTTCCGCTCCACCTAAAAAAACTCCCGAAACAAAGGAAGCTACTTCGGACAAACCTTCGGATAATAAAAAAGAAAACAAAACTCAAACCGAAAAGACGAAAGAGGCGCAGATCACCGCCCCAGTGAAAGAAGTTAAGGTCGCTCCTTCCGACATAAAAAAAACGAATATCGTAACCGATTCTTATATCGTAGAATTCAGTTCCTTAGGTGGAAGAATCTCCAAATTTTATGTAAAAGATTATGTAGGACCGAACGGTGATTTGATGCAAGTCGCTCGTAAGAATCCGGAGACGGTCGTTGTCGATGGAAAATCTTATCAGGCAGTCGAACTTTCCAGAGAAAAAGGTTTTGATTTTAACTTTGTAAATTCTTTAAATCAACTTCCGGAATCCGATTGGAACGAAATTCCGTTCGCATTAGAAGAAGATAAAGCGAATTCTTCCTTAGTATTTAGCGCTGTTTCTCCCGATAAAACATTTCTTCTGAAAAAACAATACCGCTTTTATCCGGGTGAGAATTATTTTAAAATCTCGCTTTTTATCGTTAACCTTACAAAAGAAAAACTTTCCTTTGCTTCCCAGAAAAGCACACAGTATTTGAGAACCTTCGGAAGTCTCGGTCCTCTTCCAAAAGATAGAGCGCTCAATGATCGTGACACAGCTAACTTCTTTCGTTTTTATCATATCGGAGGTTCTTTCAACGATACCTTGGACGGGAGTTCTTCTCTCGGATTTTGGTCTTCGGTTGGAAATTTCTTTACCGGAAATTCCGGAGCGGATGAGACCTTCAGCGTAAAAACAAACGCGGAATCGGGCGTTGATTTTGCAGGAACCGGATCCCGTTACTTTATCGCGGTCGCCGATCCACTCGATCACAAGCCGCAAGGTATCGTTTTAGATAACAGAACTAAAAATGAAACCGGCGCCGTATTATTGTACGATAATATTTCCTTAACTCCCGGTGAAACTTACAATCTGGATTTCGGAACTTACGTCGGTGTGCGCGAAAGCGAAGGAATGGTATTTAGAAATCCCGAGCTCGATCCGAATCAGGCTAAGAATAGTCCCTTTGCAGGCTTAAGCGCCGACCTAAATAAATCTTTCAACCAAGGGATGACCACACCTTTTAGAAACGGAATCATCTGGGTTTTGAAAAAAATCTATCAGTTCACGGTTCCTAACTACGGTTGGAGCATCATCATCTTCGCGATTCTTTTCAAACTCGTTTTCTATCCACTCAATCAGAAACAAGCGGATAGTATGAAGAAGATGCAGGAACTCAGTCCGCAACTCAAAACGATCAACGAAAAATTTGCGAACGATCCGAAGATGCGCCAGCAAAAAACGATGGAGCTCTATAAAAAGAACAACGTCAATCCGGTGGGTGGTTGTCTTCCGATGGTGATTCAAATTCCGATTTTTATCGCGCTTTATACCGCTTTCTCTGATACGATAGATCTTTGGAATTCTCCGTTCTTATGGGTAAAAGATCTCAGCGAACCGGATGTTATCTGGACTTCTCCTGCGATTCCATATTTTACGCAAACCGGACTTGGTCTGAATCTTCTCGCTCTTCTGATGGTTGGAACTCAGATTTTCCAAACAAGAATGACTTCGGTTTCTATGGATCCGAATCAGAAAATGCTAATGTATGTAATGCCGGTAATGATGCTTTATATCTTCTGGAACATGCCTTCCGGTGTTACACTCTATTGGACTTTTCAAAATATTCTTTCCATCGCTCAGCAGTGGATTACAAACCACTTGAAAAAGACCGAGGAAAAGAAAAAGGCAAAAGCCTGATCTCGCGACGAACTCATTATCGAGGATAAACACATGGAAAATTACATCTTTGAAGCCGAGGCTAAATCGAAGTCCGAAGCCGAAGATTACACTCTCAAAACCCTCCGACTGAATTCGGACGAGGTTCGTTTTGAAACCGTTGATTCCGGAAAAGGCGGCTTTTTCGGAATCTCACAGAAAAAGCCGGCAGTAGTCCGTGCTTACGTTACTTCTCGGGATCTTCCCGCGGAGAAAATCATTCACGGGGTCGTTCTCACCGTTCTTAAAAAAATGGGAATCGAAGCCGAAGTGGTAGGAATGGGCGACGTGGACGGAAAAATCTACGTCGAAATCGCAAGCAAAGAATCCGGTTTGGTGATCGGAAAAAGAGGCGCTACGTTAGACGCTCTTCAGTTCATCTTCAACTTGATGGTTGATTCTAAAATCAGACACGGAAGAAAGATCGTTCTGGATATCGAATCCTACAGGGACAAAAGAGAATTATCTTTGGTTCGCCTAGGAAAATCCGTAGCGGCAACCGTTGCAAAAACCGGTAAATCCAAACTTTTAGAACCTATGAATCCTTTTGAAAGAAGAATCATTCACATGGCTCTTCAAGAAAATGAGAAAGTATTCACGAGATCCGAAGGGAACGGAACTTACAAAAAAGTAAGAATCATTCCAATGAAAGACAAACACAAATACAAAGACGTTGCTGAGAAAGGTCCTAACAACGACCTCCTCGAAGAAGCGAACTTTGAATGATACGATAGCCGCTATATCAACCGCTTCCGGATCCGGAGCCATCGGTATCATCCGAATCTCCGGGCCGGGAGCCCTTACGATTTCTTCCTCATTTCTTTTTTCTAAAAATAATTTTCTTTCTCCAGATAAAATCCAACCTCGAGTTGCGATTCGATGTGTGTTCCAAGTTGGAGATAGAAAAGTAGATCAGATTTTATTTTTTTACTTCAAAGCTCCCAATTCTTATACCGGAGAGGATCTCTGCGAATTTCATTTTCACGGAAATCCGATTTTGTTAAGAGAAGCGTTAGACGCCATCTTCAGGGCCGGCGCCCGTCCTGCGAAACAAGGAGAATTTTCTCGCAGAGCATTCTTAAATGAAAAATTAGATCTGACCGAAGCGGAAGCGATAGGTCGTTTGATCTCGGCTCGTTCTCGTTTCGAACTCGAGCTCGCTCAAAAAAATGTGTTCGGCGAAGTCTCTCGTTTTACTTCCAATCTGAGAAGCCAGCTCATTTCTCTCAAAGCGGAATGCGAGGCGGAGATCGATTTTTCAACCGAAGATCTTACCTACGAATCCTTGGAAGAAAGAAAAGCAAGAATCGAAAAAGTTAGAACCTTGTGCCAGGCCGTGATTCAAAAATCGGATTCCGCAGAAAAATTGATTCAACAACTTCGGATCGTTCTCTATGGGGAACCGAATACGGGCAAATCGAGTTTGATGAATTTGATCTTAGGAAAAGATCGTTCCATCATTTCCGAAATTCCGGGAACCACCAGAGATTATATCAGTGAAGAAATTTTACTCGAAGGAATTCCCGTTCGACTCGTCGACACAGCCGGCGTCCGTGAGACCGAAGACACGATCGAAAAACTCGGAATCGAAAGAAGCGAGAAAGAATTTCAATCCGCAGACATTCGACTTGTTTTGGTCGATACTTCGAAAAGGGAAGATTGGAAAGAATTTATCGAAAAGAATCGGATTCGTCTTCAAGGTTCGATTCTTGTCGCAAACAAGATCGACATCCGTTATTCTTCCTGGGATCCGAATCTCTTTGCAAAAGTTGAAAATCTCATTCTTTGCGAAATTTCTTGTAAGACCAAGGAAGGAATTTCGATTCTTCTAAGTGCGATCAAAGAAAGGGCGGGAAGTCTGGGTCATTCCGAAGATTATGTCCTCTTGGAAGAAAGACAGAGATACCATTTTGAAACGATCGTTCGTTGTCTAAATAATACCTTACATCTGATCGCGGAAGGCGCTCCGGCGGAAATTTATATCAAAGAAATCGACTATGCTCTCTCCGAAATCGGAGAAGTAAACGGCAGAGTGGACACCGAAGAAATTTTAGGGAGAATCTTTAGTAAGTTCTGCGTGGGCAAATGAAATGTTATCGTCTCACGGTCTGAATTGAAAAATATGGGAAATATCGTATGAGGGAAAAATCACTACAGTATCACTCGCTCCACCCTAAGGGAAAAATAGAAGTGGTTCCAACGAAACCAACGTTGGATTCTTATGATCTTTCCCTCGCATATTCTCCCGGCGTAGCCTATCCTTGTTTGGAAATCAAAGACGTTCCCGACCTCGTTTACGAATACACAAACAAAGGAAATTTGGTTGGTATTATCACGAATGGAACTGCGGTTCTCGGTCTCGGAGATATCGGTGCCCTTGCCGGTAAACCCGTGATGGAAGGCAAAGCGGTTCTTTTTAAAAAATTTGCCGGCATCGACGTGTTTGATATCGAAGTCAACACGAAGGATCCCGATGACTTTATCAACGCGGTGAAACTTCTCGAACCGACGTTTGGCGGAATCAATCTGGAAGACATCAAAGCTCCCGAAAGTTTTTATATAGAAGAAGAACTCATTAAAAAAATGAACATTCCGGTGTTTCACGACGATCAACACGGAACCGCAATCATTACGGTTGCAGGACTTCTCAATTCTTTTGAGCTTACCGGCAAAAAACCCGGAGACGTTAAGGTAGTTATTTGTGGCGCAGGCGCGGCCGGAATCGCTATCGCTGAACTCATTCAACATATCGGAATCAAAAAAGAACAAATCTTCTTAGTCGATACGAAAGGTGTGATCCATCACAATCGTACCGATCTCAACGATTCTAAAAAGAAATACGTTCAAAAAACGGATTCTACAACCCTCAAAGAAGTGATGAAAGGCGCAGATATCTTCGTAGGTGTTTCCGTACAAGACATGGTCGATGAGGAGATGGTTCGTTCTATGGCTAAGAATCCGGTAATCTTCGCTTTAGCAAACCCAGATCCTGAAATTCCTTACCAAGTTGCCAAAGCCGTTCGCTCCGATTTAATCATGGGAACGGGAAGAAGTGACAATCCGAATCAGGTAAATAACGTATTAGGTTTTCCTTTTATATTCCGCGGAGCTCTCGATGTAAGAGCCCGCCACATTACTCTGGAAATGAAATTGGCCGCCGCGCGTTCTCTTGCTGAATTGGCTCGTCTGGAAGTTCCGGACGCGGTCAGTCAAGCGTACGGCGGAGTTAAGTTTGAATTTGGACCGGAGTATTTGATTCCGAAACCCTTTGATAAACGGGTCCTGTTCCACGTTGCTCCTGCCGTTGCAGAAGCCGCGGTTGCGAGCGGATCCGCTCGAATTCCATATCCTGGAAGAGAAAAATATCTCGGATTTCTGGAAGGAATTATCCGAAGCTGATTTTTTTTCTCACTTTCGAAATCCGATATTTATAAAGATACGAGGCTTTTGATAATTTCTAAAGTCTGTTATCAATATACCCTAATCGGGTACGAAACATTATGTCCAAATCTGAAAATCAAGCGCCAACTCCTGAAACCGCCGATGTAAACACGGAGGATACTCAGGATATGATCACGGATCAGGAACTCAAAGTCCTGATGCTTCAATTCAATCCGGGTGCATTTAAAGACATAGACTTGGTCGAGAAGGGAGTGGAGAATTATTTTCTTTTCAACCATTCTCCTTTTGCGCTTACAAAGATAGAACAGCTTCAACATCTCAAACTGCAAGATTTGAAATTTCTCGAAGAAAGAAGAGGAATTCAAACCTATCAGTATCTTCTCTTCCAAAAAGAAATCAGAGAACTTCAGATCGCAAACGTTATCATTCGGCCTGCATCCTTAAAAGCGGATCAGATTCTAAAAGTAAAACGAGGATGTCTTTTACAGAGCGTCGCGGCAATTTTAGAAATGCTCCACGCTAGAGATCAGTTTATCTTAAACGTTTCCAAAAATTCGGAAATCGAAGATTGGGTTCATCAAAATTATATCAACGTCGACGATAAGGGAATGCCGATCAATCTTTCGGATTCTAAGTTTCTCGAAAAGTCTATGCAGAATTTGGAATCTCTTTCACTTGAGTCTCTTTTGAGTAGATTGCAAGTAAGAGGCGATCTTTTTAGCAATATTTTTCAATTGTTGGATCAAAAGCCCGGAGAAATTCTAAATCAACTTTCCATTATTAAAGTGGAGGCAGAAGTTTTACCTGTCCTTGAAAAAAGAGGATCCCGTTCTCCTCTTTTACAACTTCATCCCCGCTTTCATCTTTTTCAGCCTTCCCTGGATGAACTCTTAAGTTTTAGGCACGCGAAAGAAAAGGACGAACAAGGAAGAACTACCGAACTTGAAGTCATCTTTGAATTGTTTACGATCATCGCACGTAAAATTCTTTTACACATTTTACCGACTGAAGAATCTTCCTGGATCGAACTTACAGGGAACGCGCAGGCGGAACGATACGCTCAAGAATTAAAGAAACATCCCGCTTTTATGTCCGGAAAAAACTGGGTTGGGGGCGGCGATTTTATCAAAGCCTACGAAATCCTGATTCAAACAATCCGAACTCTTTCCAATCTTAAGAAAGAATCATTAATCAATCTGATTACGGGTGAAAATCTATTTCGCTTTAAAGAATCGAAAGAACCCGTCCAATTTGATCTTTCAAATTTCGAAGTCGACGAAGTCGCTCTTAAATCAGTAGGAATGAGTCGAAATGAATTATTCCGCGAAGTCTTGGAACGAATTCGAGCAAGGGAAGATTTTTTAAAAAAAGAACGCAAGGGTTCGGGTGGAGACGTAATCGGTCTTCAGATCTTAGCGAAAAGTATGATCTTACGCGCGTTTACCGAAATTCGTCCGAGAAGAACTTCGATTCATAACCTCGTAAGACAAAACGGTTATACAAGAGGAATTTACGAATTCTTAAGAGAAGTTTCAGACGTTAAGGACGGACAAGCGGCGGTTGACGAACAGATTCGATTGAGTAAAGCGATCGCCGAATGGGAAGAAGATACGGAGAAAGAAAGAATTCGTTCCGAAAGGGCTTCTAAATCGATTTTAGAAAGACTTATCGAATTCATTCTTAGCCTTTTTGGAATTTCCGTCGCTCCCAAGGAAAGGGAGATTTCAAACAAAGGTTACGTAAGGAAAGATCTCAAGGTATCCGATGCGGAGAATCCTCAGCAAGAATCTGCTAAACCGAAAAAGAAACTTTCTTTGGGCGTAATCGTCGGACCGAAAGAAAAGGAAATGATTGTACCTGCACGCCTACAAAAGGCGATCGACTACGTGGATCGCAAGAACAACGGTTTGATTTGGCTGGATGAAGTCGTAGTCGCGGTAGCTTCGCCCGAATTCGGAAAAGACAAAGTGGCCGACCTCATTTACTATGACCAGAAGCGGAGATATCTCGAAATCAGAGCGATGAACCAGGTTCGTCACGTTTTTATTCGTAGAGAACTGGAATCCGATCCGACTTGGATTCAATCCACTCTGGATTACCTCGATAACGTTTCCGCTAAAAAACCCGAGTTTTCCGCTCTTGCGGATACTCTGAGACGATTTCGAGAAGAATAAAGATTCACTTTGATTCTAAATCACTTTAGAATTTCATTAAGTGTCACCTATTCTTTTTGAAGAACAATATTCTAATTAAATAACCATTCGGAGGCTTCATGAAAACCAGAATCGAAACGGATTCAATGGGTGAAATCGCTGTAGACGATTCGAAATATTGGGGTGCGCAAACGGAACGTTCCCTTCATCACTTCCATATCGGGAACGATCGATTTCCAAGAGAAATGATTCGAGCATTGGGAGTTTTAAAAAAATCGGCCGCGATCGTAAACGCGGAACTTGGATTGTTAACCGAAGAGAAAAAAAATCTAATCGTCCAGGCGGCCGACGAGGTGATATCCGGAAAATTGGACGAACACTTTCCACTTTCCGTTTGGCAGACCGGTTCCGGTACTCAAACGAATATGAATTCGAACGAAGTGATCTCCAACCGCGCCATTGAAATTGCAGGAGGTGTGAAAGGTTCCAAAAAACCGATTCATCCAAATGACGACGTAAACAAAGCTCAGTCCTCAAACGATACTTTTCCGACAGCAATGCATATCGCGGCGGCCGAACAGTTGAATCTGAAATTGATTCCGGCTCTCGTTCAGTTAAAAGAAACTTTAAAGAAAAAAGAATTAGAATTTCAGAATATTATAAAAATCGGAAGAACTCATCTTCAAGACGCCACACCTTTGACTTTGGGACAGGAATTTTCCGGGTATGTACAACAATTGGAATACAACATCGGAAGAGTGAAGGCGGTTCTTCCATCCGTTTATCGTCTTGCTCTCGGTGGAACTGCGGTCGGAACGGGTCTGAATACTCATCCTCAGTTTGCAGTAAAGGCGGCGGCTCAGATAGCCAAAGAAACAGGCCTTCCTTTTATTAGCGCGGAGAATAAGTTTGAAGCATTAGCCGCACATGATTCTCTTGTAGAAGTAAGCGGCGTTTTAAAAACGATCGCGGCGTCCTTGATGAAAATTGCAAACGACGTGCGTTGGCTTTCTTCCGGTCCTCGTTGTGGAATCGGTGAAATCAGCATTCCGGAAAACGAGCCGGGTTCTTCGATTATGCCTGGAAAGGTCAACCCGACTCAATCGGAACAGATGACGATGGTTTCGGCGCAGGTAATCGCAAACGACGTAGCGGTGAATATCGGAGGAGCGTCCGGAAACTTTGAGTTAAACGTTTTTAAGCCTTTGATTATCCATAACGTTTTGAATTCGATTCGACTTCTTTCCGACTCTTGCGTTTCTTTCGAAGAACACTGCGCGCGTGGAATCGAACCGAATAAGGAAAAGCTTAACGAACATTTGAATAATTCCCTGATGCTTGTTACGGCTCTTAACCCCCATATCGGATATGACAATGCGGCGAAGATTGCCAAAAACGCCCACAAAAAAGGAAGCACTCTTAAGGAGTCCGGAATTGAATTGGGCCTCTTGACAAGTGAACAATTCGACCAATGGGTTCTTCCGGAAAAAATGATTTCTCCTTCCGTAGATTGAAGGTGTAAATCGGTTTTATCTTTTAAAGCCCGTATCGAAAGTGCGGGCTTTTTGTTTCGTTCGCTGTTATTCCTGAATTCTTGATTTCAAAATCGAAGATTAGCGTGACACTAAAAACTTTTTTTATATAAGAATCAGATACGAAATGTCACCGAGTTCCTCGGATAAAGAAAGAAAATATTGAAAACGTAGGTTTTGCTTTTTTCAATTGAGTCGTAGGAGCAAAAACGGAGGTTGCGCTAGTTATATTCATTATATATAATATTGAGAAAGATTCGTTCCGGTTTTAAAGATAAATTTTTCCGAAACGAATCTACTCGCAGTTTACTTTCTTTTCGGGTCTTTAAATAAAAGGTTTATGGAAAACCAAAGGCAAACGGCAAAGAAGCCCAAGAAAAACCAGAGAAGGAAAGTCCAAAAAATAGTGTAACCGATTACTAACATGGTTACATCGAAAATTTTCACGGAGCCACTTCCCATTCTTTCGTTTCATCCTTATGCATCGCGGAAGATTCTCCGAACCTTCGCACGAATTGATAAACATAATTTGCGCGAAAGGAGCTCATACCGTCTTCCAAACAGATCTCTTTGAGAATTTTATCCGCGGATTCACGATAACGTTTTCGATCCAATTTTTCTTCCCGCATCAATTGATAGAGAGCATCGTGAACGAGAGATCCACGCATAAAATTCTTTGTATCGATGGTCGGCCCGCTCGGACCGTCCCAAGCGTAGCCCGAATCGATTTTCAAAAGACCATCCGGAGAAAGTTCCAGAAAAATTTTTACATCGGGTAGTCCGATCTGCATAGAAGAATTCGTTTTTATCGAGGTTCGATAATCGTAGTTCTTGACCAATTGATATTTATAGTTTTTAAGATTCTTAAAAGTGATCTGATTCATCTTTTACCTCCTTTCTAAAATTAGGAATGAATTGGAGAATTTCGTTTCATTTCCGCAATTTTTTCGATTGTAGTTTGGGAAACTCCCAATTTCCTTTTTGCAAAGAGCGTCATAGTTGCAATTGTAACCATACCAAACTCATCTAAAACGGCATCGGTGAAATCGTTGAATTCAAGATCTTCAAATTGAATCCTTAATTGCGCTTTAAATGTTGATGACATATCCGTCTCCTTGTCGTATTTCCCAAATCGAATTTCGAAAATAACGTTCTATTAGAATTCTTACATATTCGGAAGTTTCCGAAATCTCGATCATGAAATTCAGCTTATCGATCTTAACTTCCAAACTCCGAACCTCTTCGTGCGTAAATCTGGAAAACCTTTTCGAATATTCGATAAAAGTTTCCCAATCGGCTTCTTTATTCGTTTGCGCTAACATCAGGCCGCGTCCTCGACGGCTTCTATTTCTATTTCTATTTCCGTTTCGCTTGGGGTAATGTATAAGCGCTCCGATTCTTCATTGAATTCGATTCCGATCTTTTGTATGGCTTTAAGAGGTTCTGCGAGGATTTTTTCTTTGTTGAGTTCCAATTTAATACGAAGATACATTCCACCTAACTTAGAGATCAAAAAATTAAATCGATCCAGTAGCCCATTCTCCGAGAGAATTTTTTCAATAAATTTTACGGTTCCCCGAGTCTTTACAGAAGCAGGAACTCTTCGTAATTTCAAGACACCTGTCGTAAATTTACAGGTTTTATATTCCGGATCAGGAAAGAGTTCTTCCTTATGATGATCTACGAAATATTTTATTCCGGATGCAATGTGCTGAATTTTTAGATCCAAAGGCGAAATTTCATTCTGAAGATCTCTTTGGAGCATGCTGATTTGGTCGTCGGTCCGGCTTTTGATTCGATCTCTTTCTCGTTTGATCTCCCCGAGTAATTGAATTGCTTGGGTGAGATCGGAGCGATCCTTATATTTGTTGTCAGGCAGATCCAGGAGGTCGCCTTTCTTCTTTGTGTTTTTTAACTTTGACATATGATCTCCTATTTCGAAGTCATTTCGACCGCCACTCCGTTAGTCGAAGATGGCAGAACTTTCACTGCCGGAATATTTTTTCCGGAAGTAATCTTTTTCTTGTTTTTGCTTTTTTGTTTATCAGGTTCCTTCTTCCTTCCATTCATGCGGTTTCTCCTATTTTGTTTTCTGATTTAAATTAGTTTCTTTTAAAATATTATATTTTTTTAATTCTAAATTTAGATTCGAAATAAGACTTTTCTTTCCTTTGAGTTTGTTTTTCTATTTCAAAACCTTGCTACGGTCTATTTGAATCTTAGCAACGGCATCTTATTTTTGCTATTACTGCTCATCTTCTTCAACTCTTGCTCTCCATCATTGCTTTTTGTTTTCGCTTCCATTCGTTCGATTTTATACCACACAGCTTCCTTTCGTCCTCATGCTCGAGATATGGAGAATCATTTGGAACACTCGATCGAACATTTTCTTTCCTTTCGCTGAGAGCCACTTGAACTTCTTTGTATTCCCTAACATTCTTCTCGATTTATTGAGAACGAATTGTTTCTTATTTTTCCATGGAACTTTGCTCTCCGTTCACACGAGATAGCGAATTCGAATGGAAAGAAAAGTTTGTAATCAAAAATCATCTTCAAATCAAACTTATAAATACTTTGAGATTTTCCGAAATCCTAGGATCCGGAAAAGACCTTATCATTTTAGTGTTATTTAGAATATTCGTAAGTTTGAATAATGTTTCCTCTGTAGCCAGTCTCCTTCTCCTTCCTGCGTAGCGCGCTCTGCGTTATTTTCAGTTTATGAATTTTCAGCCAGGGATAATTTAAGAATTCCGGAATACCAAATTGCAAATTCTCTGATAGAATCCGGATCCAATAACTGTCCTAGCTTTTCTCTTTCCTTATCTTCTTGATAAATTTTTCGAATCGTTTCGATCGGAAGTTTCCAAGAATCCTCAATAGCGATTACGTAACGGGGAGTATTTCGAACCCCTTTTATTACGTCTGCTAAGTGTTCTCTATAGAGCGGACCCATCGTTTCATTTTGATTCTGATAGAAATCGAATGAGTATTTAAACGCTATATCCCTGAGATTCAGTTTTGATTCAATGACAACCTGTTCGATACGTTGGGATAAGGAACGTCCTCTTCTCCAAAATCTTTTGTAGTGAACGACTTCTCCATTTACGAGGAGACGTTTCGGTTTAACGGCGTTCATGATATCGTTACGCAATCGCGATCTCCTTTTTAGCAGAATTTTTCCGAACGTAAGGAGTCATTGTGATTCTCCTTTTTTCTATTACCGGAAGAATGTGGCGGACTATATATTCAGAAAGTTCCTCCGCTTTCAGTTTACGAATCATGTGGTCCGGAACCTCTTTCCATATTTCTTCGAAGACAGCGTTCTCAACCTGAATTGACCTTTGAATTTTTTGTTTCTTAGTAAGATTCATGCTACCCCCTTCGGATCCTCGGTAGACGAAAATCGGGAAAAATTCGGATGAATAGGCCGAATACGATCAATAGATGGGATCAGTTTCTTAAATTTTTCCCTGAGACAATCTTTGCAAAGATCGGTTTGACTGAGAGATTCATTCTTTCTACACCGATTGCAAATTTCATTTTTCATATTCTAAATTCTCCGTGATTTTCTGTTCGTTTATCCATTCGTAAAAGTCGCCTTCTAACTCGCGGTCTTGTAAGAATGCGTCCATTACGGCAGAACGACTCAAGAGGCTTTCAATGATTTCAAAATGGTTTCTTCTGCCTCCATCCTTCTTATAAAGTTTAGAAAGGAGAATCCCCCTTCTCAATAATGTAATTCGTTCTCTAATCTGAATCATTCTCCGTATTCCTCCTCTATAATATATTCAAGAATACTAATAAATTCTCTGATTTTGATTGGTTCTTTTTTACAGATATGAACTATATCGTTTTTAACGAGGAACAAGGATGTTACAGCTTTGTCTGCCATTTCCGTGTGATCGTCCCATCTCCAATCAAACGTAGGAAATTGATTCTTAACATATTCAGCAATTTGGCCCACCATTTTGTCCTCTATGTCTGTGAGGACGATCGGGTCCAAGTTGTCTTTGGAAAATTTTTCTTTGCGATCGATACAGATCGTTTCAATCTCGGTCATTCTACAATCTCCTGGTTTTTCGTTTAATCATGAAACAAGGTAAAGAACATCAAAAATGGAATATTCCATATATTGAATAAGATCTGAATTTCAATGTAAGAATGTTCTCCGATTAAACTCCTGAAAAGGTGGCCAAAGTTCTCCCCAGCCTTTCTATAGAGTTTAGTGCAGTTCTTCCTTTTAAGAGCGATGCAGATAAAATTCTTCCGCGCGTTCCCACCCGTGATGATCATTACAGCCCCTTTTTGTGATTGCGATTTCGCTTCCGCATGCAATGCTTGGGTCGGCGATCGACCGAACTTGGCTCCGGAATCGAAATGAATCAGGGCGGGTTTTGTCCCGCTTGAAATGACCATACGTCTATAATGTATTTTGGTCAACAAAAAAATACGGTAAAAATGTATAAAGCGGATAAAAAATTTCCCGAACGATTGAAAAGGCTAATTGAAACTCTTGGGCTATCTCAGGCGGAGTTCGCTAGATCGATTGAGTTGAAGCCTGCTTTTATCAGTGATCTTATCAACGAAAGAGCTAAGAGTTTTTCGCAGGATTCTTTGTTGAGGCTTAGAACAGAGCACAATGTGAATCCGCTATGGCTGATTACCGGCGAAGGAGATATGTTATTATCTGAAGCCGGATTAAAAACCGATCGAGAAACGGATCGTTACCGGGCGATTTTAAGGAAGATAAGGACTAGGCCGCAGATGGAAGAATTATTAGAGAATCTTTTGGACGTCCCGGATTCGGAATTAGATGCACTGAATGTTGTAATCGAAAAATTTCGACGGAAGAAATAAGAATCATTTATCAAGGCTCGCGAAGATACGATTAACGATTTCAAGTGCGTACGTATGTCTCAGAACTTGAATCGGTTCAGGAGATACTTGAAAGTCGTATTCGAACTTTTTAAGAGTCTCTTCCACTTCCCAAAAAAGATGATTGCGCAAATCTTCCGTAGTCTCCAAATTCTTGCTCCAACAATAACGCTATATATATGTTTAGTATATTTTTAACCCCTGACAAAATCCATCTTAAATCCGAAAGTGTGGCTGTTTTTTGTTCACTTTGAAACAGGTTTTGGCAATTCATTGGAAAGTTTTAATCCAGGAATGAAAATGACAATAATTTCAATATGTCTCATAACTTGGTAAGAATCTGCTCATTTTGAAATTCACATTTCTTTCCTCGACTTCTTCGCTTTAGAAAACAAAGCCAAAGCTGGATGTGACCATCCTTCGTTCTTGAGCGCACAGAATTCGATTCAAGAAGGAATTTATACTTTTTCGATTCGAGTGTTCTAAATTTCATTCAAAAGGACTTCTCCGCGATCAGACTCAAAAAACGGCGTTCAACGCGCTATCTTTGTTAATAAATTCAATAATTAGAATATTCAAAAAGAATATTTCATCTTTCTTTTTTGATTTTAAATTTGGGACCAGGGAAACGTTCGCTAAATGACTTGACAAGATAGGAGGCAATCATTCAAACCTGCTTTCTATGTCTGAGATCAAAGGTCACACAAGAAATGGTTCATTATTAAAAGTCGTAACGCCTTCTCTTTCTACGGAAAAGGATGCGCTTGCTGAAGAACAAAAATATTCGATTCCGAACGATAAGAATCAAGTGCTAAAAACAAAAGATGCGGCAAAGTATCTTAATCTTTCAGTAAGGACTTTCACTCAATACGTGATCGATTACGAAATACCGTTCATTGAGTGGAGTCCGAGAGTCAGAAGGTTTTTCGTTTCCGATCTTGATAAGATCGCCCATTCTCGGAAGACAAAAAAGCAAATTATTTAAACCGACAACGATTTTAGCTCGGATATGATTTTACCTTTCCGTAAAATCCTTCAAGAAAAATTAGCGGCAGAACGAACGTAAAAGAATCAGTTCGCTCCTTGGACACCAGATCACTCCGTGCTATCCTCTTCTCACAATCGAAAGCGATTGAGTAGTATCTTAGCCCGCCGCCGCGCGGGTCATTTTTTTTTGAGAGGTAGAATGGAGAATTCAAAATTAAGTCAGATTAAGTTAGGGATCAAGGATTTCCTTGTGATTCTTTGTTTTCTAATCTCAGCGGTGTTCCAATACAACACTATGTATAAAGATCACGAAATTCGAATCGTAAAAATAGAGACCGAGATGACCTCCATATCAAAGGATTTGGCTGAAATAAAAGCCGACGTAAAAGACTTAATTAAGCTCACCTCAACGAAGGTAAAGAGGAGCGAGTGAATTTTCTTTGGCAGGATGATCGAAGCGGAAAGAGATCCGATACAACCTTAAGAACATGGATCGTATTCTTTTTGGTAATATTTTATCTAACGGCGCTTTGTGTTCTATCCATTTGTTTTCCTGATTCCTTAAGACCTTTGCATATGGATCTTATACAATGGCTTATTCTTTTTTACAGTGCAGTCGGCAGTTTGTATTTGGGTAAACGAGTGAATGAAGGCATCAATTCCAAAAATAAAATATTCGAGAACGCATTCGATAGATTGAATGAGACGAATATTCAAGGTTCTGGTGAAAATTTCGACGTGGGGAGTAAAAAGTTATGAATTCGTTTCTACTTTGGTGGAGCCTGCTTTCACTCAGAACGAAAGTTTACGCAATTATAATATTTGGAACGATAATTTTTCTTATTCTCCATAGAGGGAAAGCGGTCGTTTCACATTTAATACACAGCGAGGATTATTATGAAATTGAGGAAATACAATTGTCTCCCGGTTCTGCTTATGATTTTGATTGCGTGCCAGAATCAGGGAAATCGTGTCCGTGAGCGTAGAGACGAAGATTGCAAAGGTAGTTTCCGTTCTAACAATTTTGCGCTGACGAAACCGATCGAGACAGGAAAACCGCCGGAGATCGAAATCAACGGAACGTGGTATGTAACTTCGGGAAGATACAATGCATATCGAGTTCATGCAAAAGATCTCTCTCGTTGTCTTTTGAGGGAAGAGTGCGTTCGGAAGTGGACAGAATGGGAACGAGATTGTGCGGAAAACCGTATCAGGATTTTAGAATCCAGTCTTATTCCAGGGATTTTCTCAATCAGAAGTCGTTGTGATTTGCACCAACCAGTTTGTTAAACGAAGAGGGAAAAATGATTTCGCACATATCGCATCCTATCGCGCCATGGAATCCGCAAAGAAAGGATCCCACTACGCCTCGACTATTTCTTCACGATTATCAACAGTGTATGGGAAATGTTTTCCAGGACTTTATTGTTTATATCGGTTTGATTTATAGGATTCCGGATTTTATTCGTTTAACCACCTATAACTACTATGCACTCTTAGAGGATTGGGTGATAAAGAATCATAAAAATGTATATGATTCTTTGGATCATGCAGAACATTTTAATTTACTAATGAAGTCGAACGAGATTCCTTTTAAGATCGTTAAAAAAGCGGGAGATAAAGACGAACTTTGCCACTACTTTGAATTCGGTAATTACCCTTGTGGTCTGGGTACTTTTCTTACACAAAAAGGGCATATCATTCGTGGTATTGGAATCGTAGTATCCAGCGAAGGTAAGAAATTCTTAAAAGCTTCGGATCCTTACGGAGTCGGACCACGTTATATCGATCCCTACGGTCATCTGATTCAATACGACTTGGATGAATTGTTCGAACTTGGAGTTCCAAGTATCTTTTATTTGGAAAAGATATTTGTGAAAATTTGATCTACTTCGTTTCGGCGGGATTGATTTTTGAAATCGAGCGCATACCAATTTAGGAGGACCATGCAAGAAAGATTTTTAGTGGATTTACATTGTTCCGACAAACTGTCTCGGAAGAAAATGCGTTGCATTGATTCTTATCGCTCGCTCTGAGGGATATTAAAATTTTCTCATGGATTAGAAAACATCCATTTGGTTACGGTGAAAACGAATTCTACTTCGTTTTCACCGATGGGAGTTGAACTTGTTTTGAAAATGTGAGAGGTCAAAAAGTTTTACTGCATAGAAATTTTGTAGGAAAAATTTCGGGGAACGATTTCCGAACCACTTTCGAGGTTTTGAACCATGAATACAGATATAGCCGACTACAAATTAAAAAATTGTGAACCGAAGAACGAAACCATTTGAACCCCTCAATTTCACTTCTTAAGAACTTACAAGAAGTCCAGTATTTTTTGATTCAAGTTTTTAAGCCTTGTTTGTTTCCGTTGGTCGCTTTGTACTAGAATATAATTTCTTCCATTCTCAGATATCCTACTCAAACGAATCCAATGCGGATTCCTAATTTGTTTTTAATTAATTTCAAATATTCTAATATCGATTTTAGATTCTAACATTTGGACATTCGTTTTCGGATGCTTCTGAAAAGAGCGGCAGATGACGTAGGTTCTCGCCTTGTTTGATTGAAGAGGATGATGTATTCTTCTCCCGTATCCGAAGCTCCTATTGTTCGGAAGAAGAATATTGATTTGAATGCTTTTTTTCGTGTGTTAGAAGTTGAATCGGTTTTTGCAAAGTGTGTAAACGGAAAAATTAAATGATGAGATCCAGCCATATAGATTACTTAAGATCGTTGATCCAATCGATCAAAACGAATCCGGAGCCTCCTGCTACGGAACTGGAATCATTGTTTCCGGAAGATAAAATTCTTCTTACAGCCCCTTCCGTATCCGATTATCCGAGTCTGTTTCCCTTTTGTCTCATTCAACTTTCTCCACTTACTTCGATTCCGGACGGCAGGAGATTTCAAAAGTTATCTCCTGCCGTCCTAAGCGGGATAAAAAATCTGCGTTATCTGAAACGTCATTTTATTCAAGAATTCTCATATTCTCTTGATTTCTGGATGCAAAATTCTTCTAAGGATGTTTTGTCTTCCGGGCATGTCGGCACCGACGTAACCCAACTCGGAATTTTAGACCAAATTCTTTTATACATCTCGAATCATCCTAAATTTCAAACGTCCCACGATGTAACGATCGAGGTCCGTTCCGGCGCATCTTTTATTGTCTTAGAACCGCTTGAGAATCTCGGGTATTATAAATTAAAAGTGGATATCGTTTTCCAAGACGGACTCTTTGAAACAGAAACGGTTCCTACTCTGGCTCAGGGAACCTTTGAAATCGAAGAGCCAACGGAAATAGGAATATTGGAGGAACAATGAAAGCAGTTGAGTTTATTAGAAAATACGAATTGAGTTCCGCTTTAGCGGCCGGTTTTTTAGATCATCTTCGTAGGGATCCGGAAGAAGATGTTCAGGAAGAAGTCCTTAGGAACGCGTTCAAAGAATTTTCCGGGATCGAGCCTGATAGAAGTAAAAAAGTGAGGACTTCGGAAATCAATGTAGACGAAGATGAAAAATTAAGTTCCAAAGCTTAAGTTCATGATTCGTTATTAAGAACCCTAACAGCGAATTGATTTATACAAAGAGCGGAATATTCCGCCATTCTACTCAGTTGCTCTTATTAATATTAGGAGCGAATCATGTCAACAGGCGATGTGACAACCTACCATCAAGATGGTGGGATCAACTTCAATGACGTTAAACCCGATCGTGTCGGTTCCAAGGTTGGAACGGCAGAAAGCGGGATAGCGAATAGAGTCTATGTTATTAATAACACACCACAGGCGAAAGACGTCTTCGGGCGCGGAGTTCTCGTTGATTCTTTAGAACAATTTTTTGAAGAATTTGACGAGGCTAAAGGACAGAAGCCAGTCCCAGTTCTTTGCGTTCGCCCTGAGAATGACGTTGCAGGATTGGTCGCAACACCTGTAAAAACAGGCGATGGAGAAGCGCTTATCCCAACGACCGCAGGCACGCCAACCGGTTCGAGAGTTGTCGTACTGAAGATTACGAAGGCTGGCGCTTCGGGAGTTGCTGAGTACCGTAAGTCCGTCGATGGCGGCGATAACTTTTCAGCTCCTCTCATTACACCGGCAAGTGGATCTCCGATTTCCTTAGATGCGGGAGTTACCGCGACTTTTACGAATGCTTCGACTCCGGCGAATACTTTTAAAATTGGTGATACATATACTTTTACCATCACCGGTCCAAGTGCGTCTAACGCGTCTCGTCTAACAGCGATTGAAGCGCTCAAACGCGAATACGGCGCTTATTGGATTCACGTACTGGGTCCTGCGACGAGAGCTTTTGCTATGTCCTGCAACGCGATTCTCGAAGAAATGGAAATGGAACACCATCTTCCTTCGTTTATCATTTTGGAAGCAAGAGGAAAGAATCAAAGTGAAACGCTTTCAGAATACTTTCAGTTTATTCAGGATGAGTTTGATCCGTTCGCTTCTCCAAAAGGACGAGTGATGATTGCAGTTGGTGAGGGACGTTATATCAAAGGTGGCGTCAACGCATCCGGTGGTTATTCTGCCGTGAAATCAGTCGGAGATTCCATCGGTGAATGGAGAAACTTCGCGACTATGGCGACGGCGAAGATTGCGGCGGCGCCCGTAAACGTTTCCATTGGATACGTGAAAGATATGCGATCTCTCACCTTTTCTGAGATTCGTTATTGGGATGAAGGATACAGAAACTACATGGATCTTCTTCACGACATGGGATTGATGGTTCTAAAGCAGTACGACGACTACGAAGGAATCTTTATCGCAAGAGATAAGATTAAGGCGGCGAGCTCCTCGGACTTCAAAGAACTTCCCGAAAGAAGACGAGCCGATAAGATGCATCGAATTCTTTATCGTGAGTCTCTTCAATTCTTGAACATGGATACGGAAGCGGATTCAGGATCCGGCGGACTGGATTATCTTAAAACCTACATCGATTCTAAAATTTCGGCAGAGATGGAAGCGCCCGGTAGAAAAGAAATTTCCGGTCACGAAATTATTTTGGATCCGGATAAGACTTTCAATACCGATCGCATTCTCAAAGCGAAGTGCAAGATGTTTGTGAGCAACAGAACGAAAGCGATAGAATGGGAAACTTCTTTCGCAACACCTAAATAGGAGTTAAAAATGGCCTTAGAAGTAGTTAAAGAAAACTATAGCTTTACGAATCTTGAATTAAAACTTTTCGGGTTCGACATGGTGAATTTTTCATCCTTCACCTTCGATCACGCGGTGGAAATAGAGCTAACTTACGGAAAATCCGGAGAGATCGTCGGATATACAACCAAGAATTACAAACGTAGCATCAGCGCCGAAATTTATTTCGAAGAGTTGGATCGTTTGATTCTTCTTGCGTCGCCTTACGGAGGATTAATCGAAAAACTTCCGCCGGCACCATTGACGGCGATTTTAAAGGCGGAAGGAAGACCGGACTTTAAATACATCGCTCCTGCGGTGAAGATCACAAAATACAATGCGGACGTTAAGAGCGGGAACTCCGGTGCGATCGCCGTTCCTTTGGAGATCGCGCTTTTGTCGATTCCTGTGATTACATTCGCTTAAGAGAATTTTAATACTCTTTTAATAAAAAAGAAAAGAAGGAAAAATATGAATCCATTGATCAGTTCAATACCAGCTTTGAAAGAAGCTTTTGAAAAACTTCCACAGCCGTATCAAAATATCGACGACGATTTTGTTTCAAGAAACAAAGAGGCGATTGAATCCATTAAATCGCATTTTGCGGATAAAGGCGGCGTTCACGTTCTGGATGCAGGCGAGGGCAGAAAAATTATCTGCAGAGTTCCGAACAAAACTCAAGTAGACGAAACGCTTGAGAAAGCGAGAAAGGAAAAGCAAACAGATGTCGCACAACGTTTGACGGGTCAGTGTTGTCTATATCCTAGCTTCGACGTTGTAAACGATTGGGCTCAAGATTCTCCGGGAATTTTTATTCCCATCAGCAATAAACTGATCGAGCTGACTGCCACTACGCAAGAGGTAACTGCAAAAAAGCTGTAGGTGAGAAGCTTCGGCTTCTTAAATCCGGGAATGGTGCATTAGAAGTTCTTCTAATGTATTATTTTCCCGGTAGAAAAATCGAATATCCGGAAGACGGAGACGAACGCGACGAGTATGAAAGTCGGTTGGCGGCTGAGTTGGAGTTTATCCAGCAGGTCGAAATCAATACTTTACAAAGAGCGATTGTTAAAGCGTTTAACGGTGATTAAAAATTTATCGGAGGCGGGATGTGGCGGAAACGGATACTAATAAACTAAATTTAATATTTACAATCAACGATCTCGCCTCCGATAAGATCAGTCGGATCAATAAACAATGGGATACCATGAAGGCATTGATCGGTGAAAACAAAAAATATGCGAATGAATTTAAAAATTCGGTAGTAGAATTGGATTCTGCCTTTTTAAAAATGAAGGATGCATTCTCCCTCGTAGACTTAGGAGTTTCCATTCTAAAAACTAGCAAAGAATTATACGATGCAAGAATCGAATCCTCAAAATTTGAAGGGAGTCTTAAAAAGCTCGGACTTTCCGTTGAGGAAGTAGGAAACCTTTCTTCCACTGCGTTTCAACTTTCTACGAAAACGGGTATCCCGGTGGAAGAAATGTTATCTGGAATGAATAAAATAAAAACATCATTCAAAAATCTGAATGCTTCCGATCTAAAAACGTTAACCGAAAAAATAGCGACAGCGACTCTCGCATCCGGAGGACACTTCTCCGAATTAACGGAACAGTTGATTGCTTCAAGTAAACAGCTCAAGAATTTTAACGGGGACATCAATGAATTAGACTTTAGCAAGCTCAACTACGTGGGTATAGCATCCTCTAAGTTGGATACGCTTCCTTCCCAAATCAATCGAGTTTCGAACGCATGGAACAATTTCAAAATTCTATTAGGTAAGGGTATCGAAGGGTCTGGCTTAGTAAAATTCGGATTTATCGGATCTGTCCTTAAAGAAATTTTCAAATCTTTGGCTGATGGAATCGGTAAGTTGAATTTGTTTCTTTCAGAAAATCCTAAAGTCGCAGAGTTTGCGGGCACATTTTCTATGTTAGGCGGCTCTGTTCTGATAGGTGCTGGAGCTTTGTTAGTTTTAAAATCGGTCGCCTTGGGCCTTTTTGCGGCTTTGAAAGTTGCCGCTTTATCCAATCCGATCGGCTTGGCGATAGTCGGAATCGTAGCGGCGATTGCTCTCGTAATCACCTATTGGGATGAACTGAAAGGAGCCGCAATTTCAGCTTGGAATTGGATCGTCGATACTTGGAGTAATCTTTCAGGATTTGCAAAATTGCTGATCGTTTGGTTTGCTCCGATCATCGGTATTCCGCTATTGATTTATGAGAATTGGGACAATATCAAAAACTTATTTTCATCAATTGGCGAAAAAATTGCGACTGCCTTTGCTCCGATTAAACCGCATATTCAGTGGTTTATTTCCATCCCTTCTTCTATTCAATCGGGTTGGAATTTCATCACGGATTTTTTCGGAAGCATCGTAGATAAAATCTTAGGCGCTTTCAACGCCCTTCCGACTGGAGTGAAGGAAATTCTTATTCTATCGATGATAAATCCAATCTATGGAATCGGAAGTTTGGTTTGGCAAGCACTGAGTAACGTGATCGGAAACGTTCGTAATCGAATGAAGGAATCGGGTAAAAGTTTATTTACCGCGTTTTCGGACGGAATCATGGATTCGGTTGCGGATCTGAAATCGACTGTCGGTTCCGTTATGGACGCGATCGCTCGTTTTCTACCGCATTCAAACGCCCTGGAAGGTCCACTTTCTAATCTTACTGGTTCAGGGCGATCCTTTGTCGATACGTTTTCGCTCGGAATGAAGAATGAAAAGAATACAATTCCGATTACCGTCAATCAAGTGATGAGCGGATTTCAAAATGGTTTAGGAATGGCGAAAGAATCCGGTCTATCATTCGCAAAAACGGTGTCAGGCGGAGTTTTATCCGGCATCGCAACTTTAAAAAATGCAGGAAAGAATTTGTACACGAAAAGTTTAGATACAATCTCGAATCATTCGGATGCAAAAGAAGGTCCTCTCGCAAAGACATCAGGTTATGGTCGTGCATTTGTAACCACCGTAGCCCATGGTATCGAATCCGAAACGCGGAAAATGAATCCCGTATTACAAAGATTTAACGAAGCTCTTACCCCCGATTCAAAAGGAATTGTTAAGCGAACATTGGAAAATCGTGAAACATCGGAAATTATCTCCGGGAATTCGAAAGCAGGAAATAATATAAATATCGGATCGATCGTCGGTCAATTGGTTCTAGGTGATAGAAATACGAATAGAAAGAAGATTGGAGAAATTCTTACCGAAGCTCTTTTTGCAGAATTGGATCGTTACGAGGAGATGGAGTTAGCATGATCGGAGGAATTACACCACCGGCTTTACCCGCAGGATACATTCCTCCTGAAATTATTACCGGAGATACGGATCGATTGATTATCGGAGCCGATTCTCTCAGTGAATATGAGTTTCCGTCCGCAACGAAAATCAAAGTTAGCCAGGACAAAAAGATCGAATTAACCTCGATACCTGGAGGAAAGGGAACCGTAAAAGAGCTCACCGGCTACGGTGACTGGAGAATTACCGTTGACTTCACGATTCTCGCCGCGGTGTACGGGGCCGGACTATTGGCGGCTCCTTCGAATCCTTTGGTTAAAACGATGATACAGAAGATTCGGGAATTAAAAAAACTGTGGGAGAGCAATGAAACTCTATATTTGAACCATTCGATGTTAAACGCATTAGGAATTAAGAATGTAGTTTGTGAAACTTTCAGTCTGCCCGACGGACCGATTCAATTCAGTCAGGAAGTGAATATTACCTTTCTATCGGACGAAGAATACGATTTGGACCTTGCTTCTTTGGATTCGAAGAATCAAAACGTGGAGTCTACCTTATGAGTCAGTTTTACGTTCTTAAAAATACAGACACCTTACAAAGGTTATCCGCTAAATTTTACGGAAAGTGGGAATTGTGGAAACTGATTCTGGATCACAATTCTCAAATCGAAAATTGGAAAACTCTAATCCCTGGAATTAGAATCGAAATTCCCGATCCTTTCACGGAGGACGTTTTTCACACGATTCAAGTAGGAGATACTTACGAGTCCATTAGTCTTCTGTATTATGGAACGGAACATTTTTCAGGAAAAATTCGAGAGGATAACGAAAACATCCAGCCGTATGAGAATATCGGTTCTGATTTTTTTGTCGGAGCGCTTGTTTCGAGCGCGGAGCTTCAAAACGCGGCCAGAAGGAATTCTTTCTGATGTTTATCTTGATGCAAGAATTAGAAATTTCGAATACGAAATTTCCGGCGATAACCGAGGTCACTCTCGAGTCATCGAGAGAAATTCCTACGGACACTCTTACGGTAAAACTTCCAAAGTATAAAAATCTAAAAAAAGATTCGATTCGGAAATTCGCAAAAGTTACTTGGAAAGCCGGCTATTCGAAATACGGACTTATTCCCGAGTTTAGCGGATATATTCTTGAGATAAGCCCCAAAGTCCCTCTTGAATTAAAATGCGTGGATCCGTTTTTTTTCTGCCAAAGAAAGATCATGGATCGAGATTATCATCAAAAACCTTTGATGACATTTCTTCGAGACTGCATTCATCCCCAAATTCAATCGGATATTTCGATCGTTGTGCGGGATCCAAGTATCAGAAAAATTGTAGATATAACGTGCGCGAAAAAATCCGCTCGTTACGCGCTTTCGTTACTTAAGAAAAATGAAGGTGTGGATATTTTTTTCCACGATTGGAAGCTGATTGTCCAAAAAGCGAATGTCCATCCGAACTTATCGATTCAATCGAAAACGAAAACGGGAACCAAATCTTCCGAAAAATTTCCGATCTTCCGATTCGGATCGAATATCATCGAAGATGATCTTATTCCAAAGGAAAGTAAACCGTTTCAAATCGTTGTTCGTGGAGAGAATCCAAGGACGGGACAAACATATAAAGGAACGTATGGAAGCGGTGAGGCAAAATATTTTGAGATCGACGGCTTAAATTCTCAGGAAGCGACTCAAAGAGCAAAGGAGATTTATGAGGAAAGGTGCGGTTCCGGCTTTGAGGGAAAATTTATAACGTTCGGTTTCCCTTCAGTCACACATTCGCAAATCATCGATATTCAAGATCTGGAAGATTCTTCCAGGACCGCCAAAACTTTTGTGAATAAGGTCGTTAAGAAATTTAGTACCGGAGGATATAGACAAGAAATTTATCCCGGCTTCTATCACGAACCGCCAAAGACAAGTTCGTCGAAATCGAAACGTAAAAAATAAGGAACTAAGATGGCAGATAAAACTTTTATACAGGCGATCATTCAGGCTTGGAAAATCGGTTTTCCAATGTACTTTCCGAAGTCTGGAATCGTAGACTCGATCAACGAAAGTGATAAGATTTTGACGATTAAGTCGGGTGGCGATTATATCTACAACGTTACTTGGACGGAACCTGTTATTCCACGAGTTGGAACAAAATGTCTTCTTGTCGCTCGCGATAATCTTGATAAGCGTTATACTGCCTTCGCTTTTGAAAAGATCGATTCTTTAAAAACAAAGATTGCTGATCAAGTTGAACTGGAATTGCAAGAAAACAAAGTGTATATAAACTTTAAGAATTCTGTTAAGATCACTTTAAATGACGATTCTTTGTCCTTCGATTTAGGTTCTAAAAAACTCAAAATAAAAGGCGACATCGAACAGGACGGTGATTTTAAAACAAAAGGTAAAGTAGAAGCAGAAAAAGAAATCACTGCGAAAGCGAACTCCTCCGAATCCATCGGACTCTCCTCCCACTTAACGGATTACACTGATACTCCGATCGGCCCAGCTGTATCGAGCAAACCGAAGGCAGGAACCTAATGATAGACTTGACCAACGATCCTTTAAAATTCGGTGATCTGGTATTGGATTCGGCTAACGACGATTTAATGACTGATTCTAATTCGATCCGAATCGTTCTTTCCGAAATACGAGAAATGTTCGAAATGACCGTTGCCGACGACCTTGATTATCCGGAAATTTATAGCAGACAAAGGGCCGCGGCGAATTCGACGGAGTATTCTGATCAAGCCGGAAGAATTCGAGATGCAGAGAGGATTCTCAGATTCCATCCGGCTATCGATTCACAATCGATAGAAGTAAGTTTAAATTTTGAAAACAGGATTTTGGTAAACTTTCGACTCAGGACCGGAGAGGTGTTAAAGGGATTCGTTATGGGTTCCTAGAAAATTCGAATTCTAAATTTATAATATTATAATTCGTTCCTAATTATGAACCGAATTTTTGTTTTCTTTTCAGGAGATTTTCAGTGAATTTAAACACAACAAAAGAACAAGTTTTAAACGATCATTTACAAGCCGTCAAGAGTTCGGGCGTATTTAAGAATCATACCTTTAGCCCGACTTCGAAAACGTTTTCTTTGATCCGTGCACTTTCTAACGCGGTATTTCTTTTTATCGATTCGGAACTGATTTCGATCCAGAAAGCGATCCATCCCCATACCGCCGAAGACGACTCGCTTCACGAACACTTGATTCGAAGAGGAATGCAATGGAAGCCCGCTTTGCCAGCTATCCTTAAAGTAAGAATCGGCTCCTCGGTTCAACCGATGATCGACCGTGAGATTCCGCAAGCTTTGGTTGTTACAACTTCAGGTCCGGAGGATCAAAGGATTCGTTTTTTTTTGCAAGAATCCCTGATTCTTCCTGCAGGAGTCGCTTCCGATGCACAAGGGAAATATACGATCGAAGCCCTCGTGCAATGCGCGTTAGATGGTCCCATCGGCAACGTGGTTCCTTCATCGATCACGTTAATTGAAAATCCTCCGGATGGAATTGACTACGTTGCAAACTTTGAAGTAACACAGGTTCAACAAGGACAACTGAGAGAAACTAGAACTTCCGTCCGTTCCAGATTAATGAACGCCGAGGGAGTTTCTTCCAAATGGACTTCTGCTTGGTATATTTCAGAAGCGGAAAGTTTTCCATTTATCAAAAGAGCAATCTTTAAGAGTGCAAAGGTTTTAAACACTGACGGTGAAGTAAAAATTCTTCTTCAAGGCTCCGTCGGACCTCTATCCGATTCTCAATTGAATCAATTAAAGAATCATTTTAATGCGGAGGAAAACGATCCGGGAGGAGTTGCTCACGTATTGGTAGAGAATATAAACGAAGTTGTGATCAATAAAACGGTGACCGTAAAATTTTCCTCTTCGGATACGATTCCAAGTCAATCCGTATTGGATCAGATTAGAGAGGAATATTTTCTCTCTTTATCGGAAGGCCAAGACTTCATCGACTCGCAACTAAGAGCTTTGTATCAAACATTACCTAACTGCATCGATGTGGAATTTAATCCGCTCGGCAATGTGGATGTCCCGGTGGGTTCATTAGCGAGCGCTGGATCAAGCTTTCAAGTTTTAGGAGCCGTTTATGCCTGATCGATTCAATTTCAATTTTGATTCTTTTGTATGGAAGAATCAGAGAAGCTTGGTTCGGAAGTTGGGAACTTCAAGCCTTTGGTTTAAAATTCTAAAATCCTTACTTTCCATTTTGGACGAAAGAGCCGTAAGACTTAGCTGGCTTTATAGGCAAATGTGGTTGGAAACGAGTGACGGCTTCGGACTGATTCTTTGGGGAGCGAGGTATAAGATCGCTAAACTTCCGGGTGAAACGGACGATTCCTATAGAAATAGACTTTTACTCGCAAAGACTTTTAAGTTATCGATTGCTTCCGTTTCCTCCAAAAAACAAGTGATTCAATATTTAACACAATTGGATGCGAACGACATTCAGTATTCGAAACTGTATGAGAGTGATGATGCGAAGAATTGTTTCGTTATCGGAGATACATTGGATGGAACCATGATGTCGAGAAAATATCTGCTCTTTCGATATAGATTTTCCTTTCCGAAACCATCTTCTTCTTTTGACCGAAACGCGTTGGTTACATCTATGGAGAACGTAAATATAGGAGGTAACGTTTGTGAACTTTGGGAAGAGCAAGGAGCTTTCGAACCATTCGTTATGGGCGGAACTCTCACGAATCAACTTCATTCAAGACGAGCCGTTAAAATAAGAGAATATTCAATTTATTAAATATACAAAGCGGATCCCGCCGTTACTACTCAAACGCTCCGAAAAAGGAGCAATCATGGAAAAGATATTCGTTTATTCTTCGGATTCGTTGGAAGAGTTTCCAGCTTCCAGTCTACACGCGGTCCAATTAGAAGTCGAATTGTTCAATCGCGATGAGAACGGAATGGAAAAGAAAAAGATCTATCAAGGACCTTCGTTTCCTCCCGAAGGTTTTAAATTTGAATCGGGAGAATTGAAACCGTTTACCCTTTCCGAAAAAGCGGACCGGGGATTGATTGCAGTTCCTGAAGATCAAAAAGTTGAAGGGAATCAATTGGTTCCGAAAACGGTGCTAGAACTTCTTCAATGTGGTCAACTCACCATATCCGAATATAAAGAAAAAAAAATACGTTCGATCAACTCAAAATTTGACGAGGCCATGGAAAAGATTCTTTGCCTATTTCCAAAAACGGAACCGCTTTCCTGGCCGATTCTTTTGTCGCAGTCAAAAGTTTGGAAAGATTCAAGTTCAGAAGAAAGAGAAAGTCTCAAGTTGATTCTTACGTCACTCGTAAATGAATCCGCGAGTCTGGAGGACGACGATATTACGGAACTTGCAGATAGAATTCTTATCAAATCCCGTTCTTTTGAAACCTATATAGGAATTTGTAAAAGACTGAAAAGAGAATGGATAAGGCAAATAGAGAATAATACGAAGACGAACGTCTCCGTTTTGTTTCAAGAACTTGAATCGTTAGCGATTGAGTTTCCGGAGTTTGAAGGAGAAATATATGGATAAACTATCAGGAATTGAATTTCCAACCGTTGGAAAAAGAGTGTTCCCGGAAGATTGGAAGAAAGAGCAAGAATCAAAATCGCAAGAGATAATCAATCGAGATCAAGATCTTCTGGGTTACGGAATTCAGAAAGGTGGTACGATCGTCGTTGGCTCCGGTGACAATCAGGTAGATCTGATTGATACATTAGTCGCCTACGATATCAATGGAAAAAGAATCGAAGTCAGTCCGATGGTCGGAATTCCAGTTCCGAATAACATGAGTTCAACGATCGTTGTTCGACATAAGTTTCAGGAAACAGAATTCGATAGTCCTTCCAATCTTCCAAGCGATGGACCGATTGTTTGGCGAGACAATTCTTTTGAAATCTTAGCAAGACAAGGCGCGCTCGCGGTCGGCGACGTACCGCTTCGATCCCTTTCAACGAATATTTCCGGGTTGGTAACGTTAGGAACGGATCTCAGAATTTGGAGAGGAATTTCGACCAGTAATATTAAGGACGCGCAGATTACGGAAGAAAAGCAGGCTAGTTCGGTTAAGACCGGTTTGGTGACTGATCTTCACGCAGATCTTATTGTCGGAATCAATCCGGACGCTAACAATCCACTGAAGTTAGTAAAAGGGATCAATCAGGCTTATCTCTATTCAAAGAATTTTTCGGAAGTCACGTTTAAACAGGAACGCAAATACTTAGGAGAAATGTTTTGGATGGATGAGTTGCGGTCACCGTCTGCGGATTTTCCGGCGTTTTGTCTGGCGTCTCCGGATCAGTTGATCAATGCGAGTGGAAGTGGAGGTATGCCCGATCTTGTAAACTACTGGCTGAACAAACCGTTTCGTTACGATCCTCTTGGAACGAATGTAACGGACTTTGATGCGATCAGCTATTCGATCGCGAGTAACGTTCTTACAATAACGTTCGCAAATACGACTCCTTGCCAAAAGATGATCAACGCTCTTGCCGAAGACAATCAAGTTCACGGATCCTTTACGAATTGGATGACGGGGACACTATTGCAGGCAATCGGCGGTATTCCAATCAATGCAACTTTGGCGATTACCGCACTTTCTTCAGCGAGTAGAACCATTAGTTTTTCTTGTTCGGCGGCAAATTCCAGCGGGTCCTTATCCGGTGCTAAGCTGAGATTTTATAAACATCGTCTTCCGGATGTTTCTCCTGGTTCGACGCTTACAAATCAAGTCAGACATTTTGCAATGCAAGGACGGGGTTTTGTTTCTGTAATGGATTTTGACAGCGAATGGATTGGAGGTCTACGAAGGAGAGATCGATTCCAGGGGCATTGGCACACGACCATTGGTGGAGACTTTATGAGCCAAGATATCACAACTTCCAGGAGTTATATTCAAGGAGGCGATTTCGCGGGAAGTTCATTAGGGTCGGAAATTGTTAGAGATGCGAGACCGGATGGAACGAACGGAACTCCACGAACTGGCAAAACAACGGATGCTCGAGGTATGTCCGGATTTCCGTATATCTTTGCAAGAAGAGTATTGTGAAGAAGCGTAAATTCATTTTAGAAACAATTTGCAGAATCATTCTCTACTCTGCGTTTGAATAAGAAGAATCAATAAAGAACGGAAGCAATCTTTTGCGTACACAATCGTTCTCTCATGGAGCAAACATGGATCAATTATCAGGAATAGAATTTCCAACAATGGGAAAGCGAGTCTTTCCCGAGGACTGGAAAAAAGAACAAGAATCTAAATCGAAGGAGATCATCATCCGTGATCTAGACGCGTTCGGATTTGGAGTAGATGTGGGAGGTACAATCGCAATCGGATCGACATCAAGCAGAGTTGACTTAACGGATCACTTAATAGCTTATGACGAATTCGGAAAAAGAATCGAAATTCCTCCTCTTGCAGGAATCATCGTTCCAGTCAATGTCGTTTGTACAATCGTCGCCCGACATAAGTTTTTAGAAACGGAAATTAACAATCCCTCTAACGTTCCGAACGATGGGCCGATCGTTTGGAGAGACAACTCCTATGAAATCATTGCTAGACAAGGTTCTTTGGTTGCCGGAGATATTCCGTTGCGATCGATTTCTACGAATGCATCCGGAGTCGTAACTCTCGGTTCAGATTTGAGATTCTATCGGGGGTTAAAAGGCCATCGGATTCAAGACAATGAAGTAACCGAAGCTAAGCAAGCAAGTGACGTTAAGACGGGTTTGGTGACGGATCTTCATACGGATATCATTTCCGGAATCAATCCGGACGCTAACAATCCACTGAAGTTAGTAAAAGGGATCAATCAAGTTTATCTTTTTTTTAAGAATTTTACGGATTCCATTTTTAAACAGGAACGCAAATACTTAGGAGAAATGTTTTGGATGGATGAGATGCGATCACCGTCTACGGATTTTCCGGCGTTTTGTCTGGCGTCTCCGGACCAGTTGATCAATGCGAGCGGAAGCGGAGGAATGCCTGATCTTGTAAACTACTGGCTGAACAAACCGTTTCGTTACGATCCACTTGGAACGAATGTAACGGACTTTGATGCAATTAGCTATTCGATTGTGAGTAACGTTCTTACAATAACGTTCGCGAATACGACTCCTTGCCAAAAGATGATCAACGCTCTTGCCGAAGACAATTTGGTTCACGGATCCTTTACAAATTGGATGACGGGGACACTTTTGCAAGCGATCGGTGGTATCCCAATGAATGCAACTTTGGCAATCAGCGGATTATCTACTTCGAGTCGGACGATTAGTTTTACTTGCGCAACTTCGAACTCGAGCGGGTCCTTATCTGGAGTAAAAATAAGATTCTATAAACATCGACTTCCGGACTCTGTCGCGGGAACGACGATCACGAATCAAGTCAGACATTTTACAATGCAAGGACGGGGTTTTGTTTCTGTGATGGATTTTGACAGTGAATGGATTGGAGGTCTGAGAAGGAGAGATCGATTTCAAGGGCACGCTGTTAGTACAAAACAAGTTTTAAATGATACTTTTGCGGCTGGAACCTATGGATATAACGCTATTTGGTTAGGTGGTTATGAAAGTTTAACACTCATTTCAGATGGAACGAACGGAACTCCACGAACTGGCAAAACGACTGATTCACGAGGTATGTCCGGATTTCCGTATATTTTTGCAAGGCGAGTACTGTGAGATAGAGTAAGAATTAAATGAACCTTTTCTAAATTTTTCCTAATAGTCTTGTGAGCGAATAGAGAAATATAGTAATTTCGCTTGCAAGATTGTTAAAATTCCTTCCGAGATTTTTATTATCTTGAAAACAGGCAGGAATTCATTTTTCTGATCTTGTTAAGATTTTGACATTTGAATTTCACCGGAGGCAATTTGGAACGAACATCGCATCGAATAAAGTGGGTTGATACACTTAAATTTTTAGGGATATTCGCAATTTATATTGGTCATTTTGCGGATGCCGCCGGGAGAGCTTACCCTTTTGTTTTTCTCTATCACGTTCCTCTTTTCTTTTTTGTTTCCGGTTTTTTTGCCACTTCGACTGAAAAACCATTCTGGATTTATTTTAAAGGAAAGTTTTTACAGTTGGTATTACCTTATTATTTTTTCTCTTTTGTGGCTTTGATTTATTTTTCGATACTTAATAACTGGCAATTTCCGGAAGTGATCGGCGCCGGAAAAACTTTTATATTTGGAATAAGAAATCAAGTTCATGCGGCCTCGTTATGGTTTCTGCCTTGTTTGTTCGTTGTTGTGATCTTACATTATTCTTTATTGAAGATTTCGAAAAATATTTTCTTTCCGTTTATTATTTCGATTCTACTTTGTATTTTAACACAACATATTCTTCCTTTTAATCCACTGAACGCGCCGTCGTGGATATACAATATCGATAGCGCTCTATATTATTATGTTTTCTATACTTCGGGTGCAATTTTATTTCCATTGATCAACAAAGATTACTCTTTGCTTCCAGCGTTCTGGAAATGGGTATACCTATTGTTAGGAATATTTTGCACTGGAATGACGATTGCCTACTTTTTAATCGATGGAAATTTTATTTTCAATAAAGTTCGATTCATTTTCGAAATTCCGGCTTTCGGATTCTTATATCCAATCCTTATCGCTTTTATTATAATTTACGCGAATATAATCTTGGCAAAAGCAATCGCCGAGATTCCTTTGTTTGGAAGTTTGGGTAGGGAAACTCTTCTTTTCTGCGGCATTGAAAATGTATTTAAAAGTTTTCTAATGCAAACCGTATTGTTATTCGGGTTGACTATAAATTTAGCAAATCCATTTCTCACGATTCTCTTTTCATTTATCTGTCTGCTAATTTCGAATTTGACGATAATAAGAATTCTTAATCAATATTTCCCTAAATTTGTTGGGAAATTCTCTGTAAAATAGAAAGTTAGGAAACAATATTCACTTCTTTATCGGAAGTGAATATTCCGAGCTTAAAAGAATTATTCATCCCCCAAAAAATAAAAAAGGCGATGATTTCTCATCGCCCCTTTTGAATCAGATTTCTGATCGATTTGGCTTATTGTTGTGGAGCTGAAGTAGCGAAACGAAAAGTTACTCTTCTGTTTTTAGCGTCTTTCGCGTCCAAACCGGAAACTGGCTCAGAAGAACCGGCGCCTTTCGTAGTGATACGATTCGCGGGAATTCCTTGTTTGATCAGAGCTTGTTTCACGGCATTTGCGCGAAGTTCAGAATAAAAAATATTTCCTTTTTTATCGCCTTCCGCTTGTTCAGGACCAATCGCGTCTGTATGTCCTGTAATTTCCAATGCGTAGCTATCAGGAAGTTTTCCGAGACCTTCTTTGATCACTGGAGCGTTTACTTTTGACCACTCACTGAAATCACCAGCGTTTACGTCTGCTTTTTTATAGCTAAATCCCGGGCGAGTCAGACCGTCCGGGTATCTGAAATCTTTCAACTTGTCGTTCAAAGAATCTGCGATCGCTTGTGGGGAGTTTGCATCAACGCTTCTGTTTGCTGCAGCACCCTGCTCTTGTTGAGATGGCTCAGGAGCGGCGGTTTCCTCTTTTTTTTCAGCGGAGGAGCAAAGAGTGAATGAAAATGCAATTGCACCGAGCAGAATCAGATTCAAAATCTTTTTGACCATGTTTCTATCCTTCCTTAGATCTAAGGGGTTTTGGGTTTCAGTGTGTCATATTAAGGCTTAGGAAGGAAAATGGAAACTGTTTTTTTAGAGTGCTAAAAACGCGCGCAGTAAAAATCTGGATCCTTCCCCCCAATTCAATGAACTTAGAACTAAAAGCAGAGGTCACAGAAGAATTTACCGGAAATCGTCTCGATCGATTTCTCAAACTTTCTTTAGGAGACGAAGTCTCCCGAGCATCGATTCAGAAGTGGATTGATTCGGGATACGTTCGAAATCAAGACGAGAAAATTCAAGATAAGAGTTCTCTCAAGGTAAAGGAAGGGGATCAATTCTCCATTTCCGTTCCACCCAGACCACCGTTGAATTTAGAACCGGTCTCGATGTCCTTACCCGTTATTTTAGAAAGAGAAGATTTTCTCATTATCCACAAACCTGCTGGGATTGCAAGTCACAGCGGTCCGGGCGATCGTTCCCCAAGTCTTGTAAACGGACTTCTCTATCACTTCAAGGATCTCTCGAAAGCAGGGGGAGAAGCCAGACCAGGAATCGTTCATCGTTTGGATAAACCAACGGAAGGGTTGATTCTCATCGCGAAAAATGACCGAGCTCATGGAAAGTTATCCGAACTCTTCCGAAAAAGAGAGATCGAAAAAAAATACTACGCTTGGGTACAAGGACATCCTCCGGAAGAATCGGGAACGATCGATCTTCCGATCTCTCGACATCCTGTGGAAAGACTCAAGATGACAATTTCACCGAAAGGAAGACGGTCGGTGACTCATTATAAAGTTCTAAAATACATCAATTCCAGGACGGGACGAAAATTCAGCTTTGTGGAAGTAGGATTGGAAACCGGAAGGACGCACCAGATCCGAGTTCATTTTCAAAGTCAAAGATGTCCTGTCGTCGGCGACCTATTGTATTCGAGAGCGGGTGCGCAATTTGAATCTTACGGACTTCTTTTGCTGTCCTTTTTCTTAAAATTTAAGGATCCATTCACGGGAGAATTGATCGAAGCAAATCTTCCCTTGACCGAAAGATTTCTTAGGTTTGAGAAGAATGCACCGTTGATCTGACGATGATCGTTTCCGGATTTTTTCGATCTTTCAATACGGGAAACGATTCACGATATTCTAAAATTGTTTTTTTTTCCGCTTTGTAAAAGAGAATCGTTTCCAATTCCTCGCCTGCGTCCGTAAATTCTCCGTTAGGCGCCACCGCGAGCGAATGTCCGTCGTGATGAACACTTTTGTTATAACCGGCGATTCCGATCCGATTGACCCCAAAAACATAGGCCTGATTTTCAACGGCTCTGGTTTTGAGAATCAGATCCCAGTGATGAATTCTCGGGATCGGCCAATTTGCATGAATCGTAAATATATCCGTTTCTCCCGCGACTCTTCGAAAAATCTCCGGAAAACGAATGTCATAACAGATAAACGGAGTGATTCGAAAACCGTTTAAATCGTAACTCATTATCTCAGAACCCGAAGAATAGTGCCTATCCTCTCCTCCGAACGTAAACGGATGTATTTTAGAATATCTTAATACAATGTTGCCGTCGGGTTTAACGACGCTGACCGTGTTGAAGGGTTTTCTTCCCGGATTCTTTCGAATCCAGCCCGCGCAGAAATAGGCTCCCGTTTCTTCGGCGATCTTTTTCAAAAAGACTTCCGTCGGACCTTCGTCGGGTTCGGCGATTCTTTCCGACCGCATCGTAAATCCGGTTGCAAAGGTTTCCGGAAGAAGAATCAAGTCCGGTGCTTCTTCCTTTCGTTTCTCAAGAGTGGAAAAAATCAGACGTCGAACGTGTTCGTAATTCGCGTCCTGATTTTCCCAAGAAAGATCGCACTGAACAAGTGCAACGTTCAATTCTCCTGGATTCATTTTTTCACCCCTTTTGTCACGATTCAAAATCTCTTTCGTGTTTTCGAACGATCGGCTTTTTAGAAATTCTATGATATCTAGGTCGGATCGTAATTTCCGTAAAACCGAGATTCTCCCTTCCGTTGAGTGCAAATTCGAATGCGTTTAAAACATCTTCGACGTAAAGAAAAGAACCCGGGTCTTCATCCTTTCCAAAATCGAGACGATCGTAAAATTCAGTGTCTACGATATCCGGGTTGATGCTTACTAATTTGACACCGGCTTTTCGAATTTCTTCAAACAAATTTAAACCGAAATGTCTGAGTCCGGCTTTCGTTCCAGCATAAGCCGCACCTCTTACAGATTCTTTGATTGCGGCGACGGAATGAATCTGAAAAATCCAGCCTTCATTCTTCTTGAGATCTCTTAACAGCAATTTGGTGATCAGAATAGGCGAGACAAAATTCACAAGGAGCATTTTTTCCAATTCTTCGATCGGTATTTCTTCGTGTGGGGAAAAATTTCCAAAGCCCGCGTTGTTCACAAGAATTTTCAAAGGAGGTTCTTCTTTGAGAAGATCGGAAAGTTGAGCCACTTCCTTGGTTTGAGAAAGATCCATTTGGATATGACGATATAAGGAAGAATTCTTTAAAAGAGATGAGCTCGGCAACGATCTTGCGATTCCTAGAACTCGATATCCTTTGGAGATTAAGAATTCTGAAATCGTTTGTCCGATTCCTTTCGAAGATCCGGTTACGATTGCGGAGAAGCCGTTCGGTTTAGAAATTTGAGTCATTTGGATTCCATTTCACTCGCAACTAATCTGTGAATCTTATCCTTGGAAATAAAACGGACCAGTTCTTTTTCCAATTCGGAAAACATTTCCTTTTCTAATTCTTCCGGATAAGATTTGATGGAATCGTGGGTTTCCATCGGTAAATAATACAAATAAGAATCGGGTCTTCTTTTTTTAGAATTCTTAAAATAATCGGAATTCATCCTAAAAACTCCGAGACTGATTTCTCTCAATTGGTTTCCGTCGATCTGATTAAATATCTCCTGGACAAAGTCGGAATAAATTTTTTTCCAATCCGGAATTCCCAGAATTGGATCCAAGCAAAGACGAACTTGCCAACCTGCGTTCAGAGCTTCCTTGATGTTTTTTAATCTCGAGGAAAGCCTAGGAGTCAACGGTTCGTGTTCGGCGATCACGGACTCCGGAGAAAGCGTCCACGCAAGAATGACATTTTCCGTCGGTGTTAGGTGGGAGATCGATTTGAAATTCGCACTTTTGGTTCTCAACTCAACGATCAAATCCGGGTTTGTATTTGCGAATAATATCCATTCTTTACAATATCCTAATGTACTTTCCAAGGCCAAAAGGTCGGTATCGTACGAAATACAGAGATAGAGCGGTTTGGATAACTTCAGTTGTTCGGCGGTTTCTCTTATGTAATCTTCGTTGTTTACAAAGACCACTAAGTTCGCGGAAGAATACATTCCTTGCAGATAACAATAAGAACAGTTGTAAAGACAATTGAGAACCAGCGCGTTGTAATAGAAAAATTGATAACCGAAGTCGGGAGCGACGCCCGAGCCGGAATATAAAAACTGTTCCTTTCTTTTTGCAAGAATAAGCTTTGGGCTTCGTTTTTGAGTTTGAAAACTCTGAGAAGAAGGGTTGAAAACTTCTTTGTAAGAATCGATCGGGATCACGATCGATTCCGGAAACTTTGAAAGAATCTCCTTTGTCTTCGGATGATTCTTCGCCGCTTCCTCCAAATAAATATGAGAAAATCGTTTAGGACTGATAAAATTGTCTGAGCGCATACAATCCTTTTTTACCTTCTTCTCTTGTTTTCACTTTTTCCGATTCTGCTTCGAAGTTTTGTTGTATGATGGTAAGTCCGTGTTTGGAAGACTTTCCCGTTCTCATCTTATAGCCCAACATCCAATCTTTGAGTTGGATCGTTTCCGTTTCGGATAAACGAAGAAATTCGATGAAGGAACGCAGGGTATCCAATTCTTCCTCTTCAAGATCGATCTTTTTTTCGGGAACGACAGGAATTTTAAGAATGCTATGGATTTCAGGAAGAGCCGAATGAATTTTTTCCGAAACGATATTCGTAAGATTGGAACCCGAAAAGGATTCGATTTTTGTAAAGTGATCCGAAACCGTTTTTACGATTCGAATTCTATCGGAGGTGAAAAATTTCCTTGAGGCCTGAAAAAAACCGAACGCTTCCATATCGACTATCGTGTTTTTGTGATAGGAAGATTCTTCTTCGAAAACCGGTTTGTCTACCGTTACAAGCGGCGATTCTTTCAGAGGGGATTTGAAAAGAATATCGGGATAAACGTTTTTTCCTGAGCCATAATCAGTGACTTTATGGATTAAGAACGATTCTCCGATCTTTGCGAAACTTTCAGGAGAACCGCAGATTCCGAAATTAAAGATCCAAGACGATTCTTGAATCTCCTTTTCCAGTCGGCTTAAAAGAAATGAGGTCGCCATCGCCGAGGAAATTTTTCCGATACCGGAAACGATCAAAGAAAAGGTTTCATTCTGATAGATAGGGAAAGGTGATTTTTCTCTACGAATTTTGAGTTCTAAAGATTCGATCAAAGGTTTTGCTTCCGGGAAAAGCGCTGTGGAAATAAAAATCATCTTTCTTTCTTGATACCTGGAAGCAGAATCTGGGACAAGAGAGAAATCAATTTCCAATAGGAAAAGGAGGCGTTGTGGATCTGATCGAAAAGGTAAAAAGAGATTTTTGGCCGAAATTGAAGTCTGTGGTTTCTAAGATTCCTTTTGCGGAAGACCTGGTCGCACTTTATTATTCGATGATGGACCCAGAAACTCCGCTACGAACCAAACTCATAATCGCAGGCGCTCTTGCGTATTTCATTTCTCCTCTGGACGCGGTTCCCGATTTTATTCCAGGAGCCGGATTTCTGGATGACGCGGGAGTGATCGCGGCCGTACTGGCAAGTGTCCAATCCGCGATTCGAGCGGAACATCGCGATAAAGCGAGAAAGAAGCTGGAGATAGAATGAGCTTAGAAAACGAAATCAAAATCAGATACGAGCATTTCCTGAACTTTGTTCCCAAGGTGATGGAATTCTTATCCGAAACTCAAGAGGAAAACGATCTTGGAATCGCTTACAAAGGTGAGATCGACTTGGTTACGAAGGCAGACAAAGGTTCGGAAGAAAGAATCATATCCGAAATTGAAAGAATGTTTCCTGCGGATTCGATTCTTGGCGAAGAAGGAACCGATAAAAAAGGAACCTCGATTTTCAAATGGATCGTGGATCCGTTAGACGGAACCGTAAATTACTCGCATCGACTTCCTTTGTACTGTCTTTGTATCGGTCTGGAAAACCAGGAAACGGGAGAGGTCGTCTTCGGTATCGTTCCGTTTCCTGGAACGGGGGAAGTCTATCACGCCAAAAAAGGGTTCGGTGCCTTTAAGAATAAAAAACAAATTCACGTTTCGAAAACAAAGGAACTGAAACAATCTCTTCTTTGTACTGGTTTTCCTTACGATCGAGAAAAGAAGATCGATCGATTGATGTTTCATTATAGAAATTTTTTACTCAAGACGCGTGGAGTGAGAAGAACGGGATCCGCCGGTGTGGATCTTTGTTGGACTGCGGAAGGTAGATTCGATGCATTTTGGGAAGAAGGTCTCAAACCTTGGGATATGGCGGCGCCTTCGGTAATTTTGAACGAAGCCGGCGGAAAGTTATCCACATACGATGGAAATCTATTTTCACCCTATATCCCGAATCTGGTTGCGAGCAACGGAATCTTACACGAGAAGATGTTAGCCGGGATGAGTGAATATCTTCACGACTTAACTTAAAGTGTGACAATAGGGCATTAGGGAAAAATATATATTATAAAAATATAATATTATGGATAATAAAAAATACCGAATCTCAAAAAAGAAGAATATGCCGTATTTTTTTCAAAATCGGACTTTACGTCCGATTCAAATATTTTTTAGAAAAGATTTTGTCGGAACTACGACACTTCGTCTACGGAGAAAGTTTTCATCTTAAAAAACGAATGGACTCTCCGTATTAAATTCCAGCGTATTTTTTCTGAATTGTCTTATCGATCAAACGCAGAAGTTTTTCGCGGACGACTTCCGGATTGAAATTCTGTTCCACGTAGCGTTTTCCATTCTTCCCCATTTCCAAAGAATCCATCGGATGTTCTAGGATATAATCTAATGTTGCGGAGAAGCTCTTCTTATCCGAATAAAAAAGTCCGCCGTTGCTTCGCAAACAATGCCCCTTGAGAACATCCGATTTTCCGTTTACGAGAACGGGTTTTTCCGCCAGCCAGGCTTCCATAAGAACGATGGAAAAACTTTCAAGAGGGGAAGAATTGATTAAACAACTGCAATTTTGTAGAAGTCGAATCTTTGTCTGCTCTTCTACAAAACCTAAAAATTCCACATTTTGATTTTCTAATATTCTTGGAGGAATTTTGGAGGCGATTTTTCCGACTATCTTGAGCTTATGCGGAAGTTTCGAATTCTTTTTCCAATCCAAAAACCATTCCGCCATCTCCAGAAAACCTTTACCCAAATCCACTCGACCGACATACAATAAGAATGGATCTTCCTTATCAGAACTGAAATTCTCAGAATTCGAATGATTCTTCAAATCGGAGGTGAACGAACTCTTATCCAGATTTAGGTTCATTCCTGTGATAGAATATATGCTCGGAGTAAATCTTAATATATTCCGAAACACATCCAATTCTTCCGGAGTATTAAACGAATAAGAGCTCTGATCTGTGAGAACTTCCTTGTAGATAGGAAGATGCGCAGGAGCCTCATCGTGAAACGTCGGAATGATAACCGATTTTTCCGCGACGAGCGGTGAGCCAAGAACGAGAGGATAGTAAAGATAACTCACAAAGAAAAAAACTTCGAATTCACTCTTTCGAGATTCTATAAATTGAATCATTTCCGGAACGTAAGGGCCTTGTTCTTCGATCCAGTGATGTACGCTTTCCCGATTTTGAAGGGAAGGTTCCTCTAAGATTTTTTTAGAAAGTCGATTAAACTTTTCGATATTTCTGCTCTTTTCCACCGTGAACTGAAGAACTTTATACGTTCCTCCTAACGAAGAAGTACGCTCTTCTATTCCGATCGGTTTGGATGGAAGGTTCCCATCTTGAAGAATATAATTTTCGCGTATCGGAATCGAGTTTTTCCAGGAAACGTAATCGAGACTTCGAGTCGTAAGCACGGTGATTTCAAAATCCTTCGCCAATAACTCTACGAACTGAAAGATCAGTTTTTCCGATCCGCCCGAAACTTGATCGGAAAAAATCGGACTTACAACGGCGATTTTTTTAAGAGAGGTTTTCAATCGCCTTCCTCAGAACGGATTTTGATTCTAAATTCTTAAATTCTTCCAAACGCAGATTTTGTCGGTTTAAAATTTGATTCTTAAAATCAACGTCAGTCAAAATTTTATGGAGCAAAACTGCCAGATCTGGAAATTTTTTTTCTTTAAAAAGAATTCCCGCACCGTTCAGCGTTTCCGGAACGGCGCCGCCGGCATATGCAAGAATTGGAATTTTATGAACCATCGCTTCAATCAAAGGAACACAAAATCCTTCGTGCTCGCTCATGGAAACAAAAGCGTCCGCTTCTTGGTAGAGATGATTCAATTCGTTATCCGAAAGAAATCCTGTGATCAAGACGTTCTTTCTTAAATTATAAAAGTCCAACATCCTCTCCAATTCTTCCCGATAAAGGAACAATTCTTTGGAACTAAATCCAGCGAGGTAGAATTGAAACTGATCCGAATATAAAGTTTTGTAAGCATAAGCAAGACGCAAAAGATCGTCTTGCCTTTTGTTCGGTGTTATCCGCCCAACAAAAAGAATTTTTTTGATGGGAGAAACGGCCTTTTCCGTTTTTAAAATCGACTGCGAAAGTTGGTAAGTGATCGGAAGAATCTCCACGTTGCGAAAACCCAACGTCTCTAATTCCGCTTGATTGAACTTAGAAACCGCGAAAACGAGATCGAAACGATCCTTCATTTCCTTTAGTTCTTCTCTTCCCTTTTTCAAAAGGTAGCTCATCTTGAGATCGTATGATTCAAAAAAATGATGCGGTGTTACGTTATGATAGATTAGAATTCTGGGAGACCGAAAACTTCTTAGAAAATCGAAGATTCCGGAGTGAATGGAATGATGATAGAATAAAATATCCTTGGACGATTTGTTGTAAGTCTTATATTTTTTCACAAAAGGAAGTCTGGAAGCACCGATGTTTTCGGAATAGATATCTCCTTTATATTCCAATTCCCTTAAGTAGTTTCGAATTTCCAACATTTCATTGCTGATCGCGTCACCCGGATTAAAACCGGCGGAAAATTGTTGAACTGCTTTCATGACAATATCCGCTCTTTAAACAAATTCTCAAAAGGAAAACGATTGTATTCTTCGATGACTTCTTTTTCTTTTTGAGAAATCTGTTCTCTAAGATTTCTTCTTTCGATGAGGTTGTCTATCAAGGCGGCCAGAAGAATTAGGGATTCGGAAGACTTGTTTTTAAAAAGAATTCCTCCGTTTTTCATCGTCTCAGGCGTCGCACCTGCAAAATAGGAAATGACGGGAATTCCCGCACCGAACGCTTCCAAAACGGGAATATTAAATCCTTCGTGTTCGCTCATACAAACGTAAAGATCCATCGAATTGAGGAACGATTGCATTTCAACGTCGTTTGCATTCAGTCTTATTTGAACGTGCCCCATGAGGCGTTTCTGTAAAACGAGCTTCTTAAGGAAAATATAATATTCTTCGAAAACGGGAGAAACATTACCGCAAATCAATAGTTGGATGTTTTGTCTAAATTTAAGAATTGAAGGAAGGAGCTCTAGGAGATCCTCAATTTTTTTGTTCGGAGAAATTCTTCCGATAAAACCGATCGTGAATTCCCTTTTGTATTTTGGAACTCCTTCTCGAATTTTGTATTTTCTTACGATCGGCAGAACGATTTGATTTTCGATGTCGAGTGATTTTAGGAATTCAGCATTGAATTCGGAAGAAGGTAAGAACAAATCGGTTTCGTTTTTTAGAGAATACAATTCCAAAAGAGAACGTTTTTCTTCCAATTGAAGCGTGTTGTAAATTTCAGAACTTACAAAATTCTTAAAATAGATGGCCGGTGTAAAACTCTGGTATCGGATGATTTTTTTTCCCGGGAGATCGCGAAACCAGTCCAGAGGATAACCGCATCCGCCGTAATTCAGAATATGGACGTCTTCTTTTTTGAATTCACTTACGACCGGATGAGCTTGAACGTCGAAGTTTTCTTTGGAAAAATTTTTAAGACAGAGAATCGAATTCGAAATTCCTAATGTTTGCAACACGCCGGAGATTCCTTTGATATCGTTTCCGATTCCGTCTCCGTCCCGGAACTCTGTAACGTGCTGATAGACTTTCATTTTCTAAACGATAGAATTGTGAATCCGTCTTCCGATTTTTTTTCTATTATATTTCGAAAACCTAATTGTTTTAAATAGTCTCGAATCAACGGTTCCTGAATTTTTGTTAGCCGCAAAGGCAAAAAAGGAGAAGGGTAGTTCGAGTTTTCATTGGAGAATCGAAACCGAATTTCCGTTCCGGACGCAACCATCCGACTCAAAGAGCGAAGCGCTTTTTCGATCAACCAATGAGGATGAATGGAAAGATTTTCAGATATTATAATTTTAGAATATTGGGAACAATTTTTCGGAATAGAACCGGGTTCTTCCAGATCGATTTTCGCTGTGATCGAAGTCCGAATGAATTCTTCGCAGGACCGATTCCAAGTTACGGAATCGAACTGTACTCCTAACTTTAAAAGTTGTTTTAGAACCTTTCCCCAACCGGGAGAAAGAACCAAAACGTTTTCCGAAGGATCGATGGACTCCAGCAAAAACGTTTCGCTTTCCTCGATCGTATCCTCCGAATAAAGATTTTCATTTGCCCAAAGAAATTCTGGTCGCACTTCCTTCCCGATGGCTTGATTCCATTCTAAGAATTCGGAATAGAAGGATTCCATTTTTCGTTTGAGATTTTGATTTTCAGAACGGATCAGGATCAATTCATGTAACACGCTGTAGAATGCGCGCGTTCTGTTCTCCGAAAGTTTTTTATCAAGGAAAGAATAGAATTCCGCGAATCGGATCAACAACCATTTCAAAGGTCCTCGCACAAACCAAAGTTTTGGATTGGAGAATTTAGGAGCCGCAATTCCTTTTTCAAAAAGATGTGCGATTTCAGCAGGATCGAAATCTCTATAACCTTCCGGACTCGGAGGAGAGAACTTCCAATGAGCGAGTTTCTCGATTTCTTCTTTTGTGGAAGGATTCTTTTTTAGTTTGGATTCTATTTCTTCCATAATTTCCCGGACATTGATCCGGGAATCTCTGATTTCGAATAGTTCCTGAAATTTATCTTCCATGCGGCAAAGGGAGAGAGAATTTTATTCGATTGTTTTTTATTCATTTTCTAAAACAACAGTATTTTTACGGAAAATCAAGAATTCTATGAAATGCCTTATTACAGGAGCCGCTGGGTTTGTAGGTGTTTACCTGCTAAAGGAGCTTAAGGATTCTTATTCCGAATTTTTAGGGATCGGAATTCTTCCCGGACCGAATTTAGAGGACGATCCTGAGCTTCCTAAAACATATCGTTCTACAATTTGCGATATTCGAAACGGAGATCAGGTTCGAAAAATCATTCAAGATTTTTCTCCTGATGCAGTCTTTCATTTGGCCGCACAACCCTTTGTACCTCGTGCAATCGAAGACCCGGGTGAAACGTTGGAGATCAACGTTCACGGGACTATGAATATTTTAGAAGCTCTGCGAGGACTAAAAAAGAAAGTTCGCTTCGTCTATATCTCCTCATCCGACATTTACGGTAACGTTTCCGAGTCGGATCTCCCGGTTTCGGAGTCTGTGATTCCCGCACCGTTGAATCCATATTCTTCTTCCAAATCTTGTGCAGAAATTTATTGCCTTCAGTATCATCGTTGGATTCCGGAAATCGAAGTCGTGATCGCCAGACCCTTCAATCACACCGGGCCAAAACAGAGTTTGAACTTTGTGATTCCGAATTTTTGCGCGCAAGTCTGGAAATCCGCCAAACAAACTGAAGGTGAAAGAAAGATTCTGGTCGGCGATCTGACTTCCACACGCGATTTTTTGGACGTTCGGGATGTCGTACGCGCTTACCGTGTTCTTTGCGAAAAAGGAGAACCGGGCGAGATTTACAATATCTGTTCCGGAAAAGAAATTATAATTCGGGAAATTCTGGATCAGATCATTGCGACTTCCGGAAAACAAATTCCGGTGGAAGTGGATCCTTCTCGATTCCGAGCCGCAGAGATGAGGCGATTGTCCGGTGACAATTTTAAACTTAAGAAGTTAGGCTGGGTTCCCGAGTTCGGATTAGCGGATACGATTCGCGATGTTTATCACTGGGTCGGAACGCAAGTTAAGGAATTCTGAAATTTTTCTGACATCTAAAATTATGGAATCAAATCCGTTTCGCATAACGTAACGGATGTCTTGCGAGTTCAAACGTTGTTTTCCGAATTCCCGTCGAGAATCGGATTTCAAAATCAAAATTTGTTCTTGTTCTTGCGTCTGAATTCCTTTCGCACCTTTCGAGGAAAATCAAGGTCGATCTTTTTCTTTTTGGAAGCGATGGCGAAAGAAGAATTTACTTAAAAATTTCGGATCGATAGAATAATGCAAAAAGAATTTAGAGCACGGATCCTTTCCAGGTCTTTATCCCGCTCCCTTCGATCGGAAACGGATCTCCCAAATACTTCGGATTTGTTTTGAATAGATTCATATCCACCCATGCAAGCGTCCGCGCGAAAAATTCTCGAATACGACTGAACGGTCCGCTCGTGTAAATTCTTCTGTCGGCTTCGAACGCTTGGAACTTCAGACCGATCTTATTCGCAAGGAATGCGGCCCTCGGTTGATAAACTCTCTGACTCACGAAAATCAAATCCTTAACTTGAAAAATTTCTTTTGCACGAACCAAGGTGTCTAACGTTCGAAAGCCGGCGTGATCCACGAATATGTCCCTTTCGTTCACTTCGTTTTTAAGAATGTAGAGGAGCATCGGCTTTACTTCGTTATAATAAATCGAACCGTTGTCGCCGGAGAGAAGAATCTTACGCACCTTTCCTTGATGATACAATTCTAAAGCGCAATCCAATCGATCTTTCAAAACCGGCGAAGGTTCGTTTTTGTAAACCGACGCTCCCGGAACGACAGCAACGGTGGCCGGTCTGGCGGATCTGTGGTTTTGGAATCGTTCGGTATGAAGATACGATTCTTCAAAACTGAAATCGATCGCGATCGGAGCGGCTACGAGAAGGAACAGAATGAATCCGGTCCAAACGTAAAATGTAGGTTTTTTATAGAATTTTAAGCGAAACACAATTGGACAATTCCGTGAAAATCAGGATTGTTTTTTTAGGGCCTTACAAGCCAAATTCAAAGAGAAAAACCCTTTTTTTGTTTTCAGCCGGAAGGATCCGGTAAAAATTTTCGAAACAGGAAACAAACCTTTAGGCTACGGGTCTTATATTTTGAGCAAATACCTCATGAATCTCCTGAATTCAATTGTCAGAATGACCGTCGCCGGTTGCTTTCTTGCGCCGGCGGTTATTTTTTCCCAAGAACTGATGGGGCTCCGCTCCGGTACGGATTCCAATACTTCCGCGCCGGTTCGTCAATTGGCACCGATTCGCCAGCTGAGGAGTTTCGGACTTGTGTTCGGAAATGTGGATACGGTTCGGGAACGATTTGCTCTTTCGGAACAACAATTGGATGAGATTTCAAGAATCAATGAAAAACACAAACAAGCGCATTTTCGTTGGCTCCAAAAAATCTCTCCGATAGAGATCGAACTCGAAGGGCTTTTGATGGAGCCTAACGTTGACTTGACGAAAATTCGAAAACTCTTGATTGAAATCGGAAGATATACGACCGAAATCCGTATCAATCAGATTTCTCATCGCCTCGCTATAGAAAAAATATTAACGCAGGACCAAAAGTCCAAAATCAAAGAGCCTTCTACACGCCAAGAAAACGGATTCCCAGTGAATCTTTTTTCTCCGGAAAGAATTATACTACCAATACAGGGAATCCTACACTGAGGTATCCATGGATCAGAAAGAATTTACCGAGCTAATCGATTCGACAAAACATATCGTCTTGTCCGCGATTAAGAAAAACTTATTTGAAGAATTTCACGACTCGATCGACGACGTAGTGCAGGAAACGTATTTCCGAGCTTACAAAAGTCTTTCCGCAAACAAGTTTCGCGGAGATTCCGCGGTGAGCACTTGGCTTTATACGATCGCAAGAAACGAATCTCTGAGAATGAACCAAAAACGTTCCAGACAAACGGCCCTTGCGAGCAGGCTGAAGGAGAAGGTGATCCAAGATCATTCTATTCAAGAGAAGGAAGCCGCTTCCGCAAGCTTTACCGATTTTGAATTGAAAGATCTTCTCGCCATGCTACCATGGAAATATAAGTCCGTGTTGAGTCTCGTTGGAGAAGGATACAAAGAACAACAGATTGCGGAGAAACTCAGTATTCCCGAAGGAACGGTAAAGTCCCGAGCCTTTCGAGGAAAACAGATGTTAAAGAAAATATTCGTTGATAAGTGAGAGATAGGATAAACAAGGCATGAAATCGAACGGATTCGAAAAAGAAATTTCAGACAGACTTTGTAGTAAGGTTTGGAGTTCTAAAATTTGTGATGGAGTTTATAAAAAACGCAGGTGGAAGATGATCCAATTGGCGTTGGTCACATTTTTATCCGCGTTTTTTTCGAGTTCCATCGTATGGTTCGCGTTTTTTGAAACGAATGAAAACAGCATTGCTCGCAACGAACTTCATTCTTGGGTTCAAGAGCAAATTTACGGAACGACCGCAGAAGCGGAATCCAAGGCAAAAAGCACATTCTTCAATGAAGAAGAATCCAATACGATGCCCGTTTCTTTGGATGTGGATACTTTGATCGAGGCTTCCTTAGATCGAAGATAATTCTTTGAAGTAAGAGAATACGAACGAAGTTCAGGTGATTTTGTTCGTATTCTTCACTGTCTTTACCGAAAGTGAATCGTGATGGAATGATTTTAGGAATTCCGATTCCCTTTAGAAATAAAAATCGAATGCAATATTAGAATTATAGAATTCTAATATGATAAGTGTCTCGGCTGGAGTCCGGCTCGATCCGGAAATAAAATCAAACTTGGAGAATCCAATGTTTTCTTTAAACTCCAGTCTTTCCCCGAAAAAAGACTTACGAAAAATCAAATCTCCTCCCGGTTCCTACGGCCTCTTCGCGCTTCGTCATTTGTATCGAATGCGTAGAGACATCATCGGATTCTTCCAAGACATGCGAAAGAAACACGGGGACGTCGTTTTATTCGGAATCCGTAAAACGAGAATCTTTATGATTCAGAGCCCGGAAGACATCCGTCACGTTCTTCAGGAAAATAGCGCCAACTACCATAAGAGCGTCTTTTACATCGAACTTAAAAGAATTTTAGGAAAGGGACTTCTCACTTCGGAAGGAGACTTCTGGAAGAAACAGAGAAGGCTCATTCAACCCGCGTTTCATCGTCAGAGAATATCAGAATTTACTCAGATCATGGCGGGGGAAACTCAGAATATTTTTCAAGAATGGGAATCCAGACAAAAAAACGGAACTCTCAGGGTGGATCTTTCGGAAGAGATGATGAGACTCACCTTTGCGATCGTGGGCAAGACCTTGTTTCGATCCGATGTGAAGGAATATTCCGAAATCATTGCGAAGAATGTCGAAATCGCGATGCAGGAAGTAACCAAACGTTTGACAATGGTCTTTCCTCCGCCGGTTCATTGGCCTCTCCCCGGAAATCTAAGACTCAGAAAGTCGATCGAATCGATGAACGAAGTCATCTACGAACTGATCGATCAAAGAAGAAAAAATCCATCGAATGATTTGATTAGTATGCTTTTGGAAATCCAGGACGAAGAAACCGGCGAAAAGATGAGCGTCGAACAGGTTCGAGACGAAGCGATTACTCTTCTTCTCGCCGGACATGAAACGACTGCGAACGCATTGACTTGGGCATTTCATCTTTTATCAAATCATCCGGAAGTTTTTTCCAAACTCAAAGAGGAAGCGAAGAATGTTTTGGGAGAGAAGATTCCATCCTTAGAAGACGTCGGATCTCTGACTTATTCAAGAATGGTTTTGGAAGAATCGATGCGCCTTTTTCCGCCGGCCTGGACAGTCGAACGATCCGCATTGGGTTGGGACGAGGTCGGAGGATACAAGGTTCCTCCGGGAACGAACGTTTCCATATGTATCTATACGATTCACAGAGATCCTCGTTTTTGGAAAGAACCAGAAACGTTCTGGCCGGAACGTTTCTCGGAGGAAAACTCGAAAGATCGCCCGAAATACGCGTACATCCCGTTTGGCGGCGGTCCGAGGATTTGTATCGGAAACGTCTTTGCGATGACCGAAGGGATTCTTATCCTAAGTATGATCGCGAGAAGATTTGATCTGAAGCCCGTTCCTGGACATAAAGTAGAAATGGAACCTTTAGTCACATTAAGACCGAAATACGGAATGTTGATGGATCTGGTTTCCACTTGACCTATACTTCCCCGGAATAGACTCTTTATCTGGAGTCTATTCCCATGGAAAAGGAAATCCGCAAACGACTGGATCAAGTAAAGGAAAAGGGTCATCAAAGACTCACAGTACTGTTGATCCCTCATGGATTCGATAAATCATTTCATTTTCAAATATCAGTATTCACGATCTTCTTCTTGTTCAGCCTTTTGGTTTCCATTTTAGGAATCGCCGTATTCGGGATCGTTAAATACAACAATACAAGAAAGCAGATCAACGCTCTCGCGCAGGTTTACGGTAAATACTTCGACGAATACATCGAATATTCAGAACAACTGGAAGGAGTGCAGGATGATTTTCTCGCTCTCACCGAAAGTCTCGAAGAAATTTATTCCCTTGTGGATGGAGAAAGGGACGAAATGCTCAAACTTCCGGACGAATCGGATATCGAATCGATCGCTCTCGCAGAATTAAAAACGGAAGAAGCGGCAGACAAAGATTTGATGTTGGGAAGAAGTTATCTTTCCGAAATTTACGGTTATCGTACCGCGAGAGTTTACATGGATAAACAACGTCCTCTTATGGATAGTGTTTATGACTTTCTCAACTCAAGATATGATATCATGGACGCGCTTCCTTTCGGAGAACCGCTTTATTCTTATAATCTCACTTCTTATTTCGGAACCAGACGTTCACCTACTACCGGTTATATGGAATACCACGACGGGATCGATCTTGCAAACGTGCCCGGAACTCCGATCTATGCGACTGGCAACGGTCGAGTACACAGAGTGATCTATTCCAACCGCGGTTATGGAAATCATATCGTCATTCAACACGCGAACGGTTATTTTTCTCTTTTCGGACATTGTACGAGAATTTTTGTAAAAGACGGACAACAGATTCGAAAGGGAAATTTGATCGCAACAGTAGGATCGACCGGTAACGTGACCGGCCCGCACTTGCACTACGAAGTATGGCTGGGAGAATCCAATCGTACCGATCCGATGGAATTTTTAAAAGTTCCCGTTTATTAAACCTGCTTCCGATTCGATATGGCTAAGAAAAAAGAGACCGTAGACAAATCTCTTTCCGAGAAAGAGGCAAAGAAAGAAATAACCAAGTTGATGGATGAGATTCGTATTCATCAACATTCTTATTACGTAAAGAATAACGCTACGATTTCTGATTTCGAATTCGATAAACTTTTTCGAAGACTACAGGATCTTGAGGAACAATTTCCTCAACTGAAAGATCCCGCCAGCCCGACCTTAGTCGTCGGATCCGACTTGGACAAAGACTTTGAAAAATTTCAGCACAAACTTCCGGTTCTTTCTTTGATCAATACTTACAACGATGAGGAACTTTTGGATTGGGTCAACAAAACCGATCCGGAAGGAATTTATTCGGTAGAATGGAAAATTGACGGAGCTTCTATCGTTCTATATTATGAAAATGGAATGTTGCAGAATGGCGTAACTCGCGGTTCCGGAGGAATCGGAGACGACGTAACCGATAATATTAGAACAATTCGAAATATCCCGCTTCGATTGCCGGATGCTACGAGCGTCTATTTGCGGGGCGAAGTTTTTATGACATATAAAGACTTCGAAGAATTCAACGAACTTTCTTCCGGTAAATACGCAAATCCTCGGAATCTTGCGGCTGGATCCATCAAACAAAAGAATTCTTCGGATACCGCAAAACGTCCTTTGAGAATTTTTACATACGACGCGACCTTTCCCAATCAAACTAAAAAACTAAAAACTCATCAGGAAATTCTTTCTCAGTTAGAAAAGCTGAAATTTCCATTGGCTCCTGATACCGTCTATGTGACCGGGTCCAAGATCGCGAAGACAATCAAAGATTTCAAAAAGAGGAAGGAGACTCTTGGGTTTCCAACGGATGGACTTGTCATCAAGCTAAACGATATTTCGAAAAGAGACGCTTTGGGTTATACTTCCCATTCACCGCGTTGGGCTCGTGCTTATAAATTCGACGCAGTGATGAAGGAAAGTAAGATCGTAGCGATCACTTATGCGGTCGGGCGCACCGGAAAAATTACACCGAGAGCGGAAATAGAACCGGTAAGTTTAGCGGGAACCACCGTAACTTTTGCCACCTTACACAACCAAGACTATATCGACGAACTCGGAGTTGGAATCGGAGCGATCGTTAGAGTCGCTAAAAGAGGCGAGATCATTCCGGCGGTAGAAGAGGTCGTAACTCCGGGTAAGGATGTCTTTAAGATTCCGGATCGTTGTCCTTCGTGTAAAACAAAAACGATTAAGAAAGACGGCTTGGTCGATTTGTTTTGTCCGAACTCCGATTGCCCTGATCGAGTGAAGAATGGAATCATTTTTTTCTGTCAAAGAAAACAAATGGACATCGAAGGACTCGGAGATAAACAGATCGAATTCTTATATGATCATGATTATATTCGATCCATTGCCGATCTTTACGATCTAAAAGATAAAAAAGAAAAGCTAATGGAAGAGGAAGGTTTCGGAGAAAAGAGCGTTTCCATCATTCTCAAAGGAATCGAAGATTCCAAACAAAAAGATTTCCGATTCGTTCTTCCTTCGATCGGGCTTCCCGAGATCGGTCATAAGGTTACGGAATTATTGATTGAACACGGTGTTAATTCTATCGATCAAATTTTGGACATTTCGAAAAATCCAAAGAAGATCGAATCGCTTTTGGAAATTCCCGGCATCGGCCCTTCTACGGTTCAAGCGTTCGGAGAGAATTTCAAAGATAAGAAGATTCTAAAATTACTAGAAAGACTCAAGAAAGCCGGACTCAAGATGAAAGCCGATCCTATAAAAGTCGCCGATCGTCAACCGTTTGCCGGCCAATCCTGGTGCGTGACCGGATCCTTTGAAAACTTTCAGCCGAGAGATAAGGCGATGGATTTGATCGTCTATTACGGTGGAAGAAAAGTAAGCGCCGTGAGTTCGAAAACGACCCATCTTTTAGCCGGTCCCGGTGCCGGTTCTAAATTAGAAAAAGCGAATGAACTTGGAATCACCGTTTTTGATGAAAATCAATTCTTAGATTTGTTGAAGTCGCAAGGAATCGATTTTAGAAATTGAATTGATTCTGAGTCGCTTCTTCTATTCATTCTAATTCATCCACGTAAGGAAGTTGAATGATATTCGACTTATATTTTTTCCTTCCATTCCGATCCTGAATTCCGTTCCTGCTTTCCTTTTTCTATTAGGATTTTTTAATCGTGCGATTTCAAATTCCCAATTCTTTTTTCGGCGATTCGAATGTTACAGAAATCGGATTCTCTATTGACTTTGCTTTACACGGTGTTCGGATTTCTTTTTCAAAATTTCATTTACGAAAGGAGAGAACATTTCGGTTTATCAGAAACCGACAAAAGTTGGTTTTTGCCCCTTTCATTGGATGAAGCATCCGATGAAAGAGTGAACAAACGTTTATTTCGTTTCAAATTCGTTGTGTTTCACAAAAAGAACTTGATAGACTGACTTCGATTTCTATTCTTTCTGCCGGAAGAGAATATTCTTTTCTCGAGGGGAATGATTTTGGAGACAGATTTTAAATACTTATACGATCTTTTGGAACGGTCCGCGAAGCGTTTTCCGAACAAAGAAACATTTTGTAAGAGAACTCAGAACGGAATTCAGGGAAGGACTTTCTCCACTCTCAAGGACCAAGTCGATGAACTTACGGCGGGCCTAATCGCTGAAGGAATTACAAAAGAAGACAAGGTCGTTTATCTTTGCGATTCGAGTGTGAATTGGTTTTTAGCGGACTTGGCGATCATCAGCTCGGGGGCGGTCTGCGTTCCGAGAGGAACCGATGTCGTAGACGAGGATATTCTTTATATAGTCAATCATTCGGAAAGTAGATACGCGATGGTTCAAAGGGATAAAGATAAGGCGCGATTGGTTCAACTCGCTTTACAAATTCCCGGGATCAAAAAAGTTTTCGTCTTAGAAGATGATAAGGGAGAATTGAGATCTGGTCCGGAAAGTGTTCTGAGTTTGATCCATTCCGGAAGAGAATTTCTAAGAAGTCATCCGAACGCCGTGAGAGATCGTTTGAAGGAGAAGTCTCCGGATGAACTTGCGACTCTGATTTATACATCGGGGACGACGGGGGCTCCAAAAGGAGTCATGCTCAATCAAACCGGTTGGATTTCTGCTGTGGAAAAAGTAATCGGTTTTGCGGGTTTGACCTCGGAAGATTCGGGTGTTAGCCTTCTTCCTCCTTGGCACGCATTTGAACGGGCGATAGAATATTGCACCGTTGCTCTTGGAGTCACATTCTTAATTTCTAATATTACTTCTTTGAAAGAGGACCTTCGGGACTTTCGTCCGACTCTTTTTCCTTCCGTACCGCGAATTTGGGAATCTTTGTATAACGGAATCATGGCGAAGGTCTCCAAAGAATCGGCTTTCAAAAGGGCTTTGTTTCATTTTTTCCTGAAAGTTGGAATGATCTGGTCGCTTAACAAATCCATTCTTTTCGGATATGACTTTCAAATCGAAAAACCTTCGTTTTTCAAAGAATCCACGAGACGTTTACTCGCGCTCTTGAAACTAACCTTTCTTTCTCCGCTCAAGGTCCTTGCGATTCTAATCTTCTCATCGGTTCATAAGGCGTTAGGTGGAAGATTAAGAGTATCCGTATCTGCCGGAAGTGCGCTTCCGAGTGTTGTAGATAAATTCTTATCTGCGATCGGTTTGATCGTTTTAGAAGGATACGGAATGACGGAAACTTCCGCCGTGACGTCGATTCGAAAACCGAAAAAACCTTCTTCCGGAACGGTCGGAATTCCGGTGGCAGGTTATGAGTATCGTTTAAAAGACGAAGCCGGAAATCCGATTCCGAAAGGAAGTACGAAAAAAGGGACTCTCTGGCTCAAATCGAAACAAATCCTTATGGGTTATTACAAACGTCCCGAACTCAACGAAGTCGTTTTTGACAAGGACGGTTTTTTTGATACCGGGGATATCATGCGAGTGAATTATAGAGGAGAACTTTCCTTTGCCGGGCGCGCGAAGGACACGATCGTCCTTACTGGCGGAGAAAATATCGAACCGGTTCCGATCGAGGATCAACTACTCAATTCTCCATTTATCAATCAGGTCATGGTTACAGGACACGAAAGTAAACATCTTGTTGTTTTAATTGTGCCGGACTTTGATAGAATGAAAACGGAGATAGAAGGAATTCCCGAAGACCCGGCACAGTGGAATCAAAATCCAAAAGTTCGGGAAGTTTTTAAGAAAGAGATTTCATCCAGAATTTCACGTAAAGGCGGATTTAAGGCGTTCGAATTGATACCACAAAACGCATTTTACGTCGTGCCAAGACCGTTCGATCCGGATAAAGAAATGACTCGAACTTTAAAAATGAAACGAAACGAAATATTAGAAAACTTTAAAAAAGAAGTAATGGAGTTAACTAAGTAAGATGTTGTTTTTAAATCCATATTTAAAAAACGAAGATAGAGACTTTTATATCACGGTAAAGGAATTCGCAAAAGAAAGAGCGCTTCCAACCGTGGAACAAAGAGACGAAGACTGCACCTGGGATGATGAACTTTGGAAAGAGATGGGAAGTATGGGATTACTTGGAATTCCTCTTCCGGAACAATACGGAGGACAAGGAGGAAGTTGCTTCCAGTGTTGTCTCGCGCAGGAAGCGTTTAACGCCGGTTCGTTGGACTCAGGGTTCGGACTTTCCTGGGGGGCGCACATGATCATAGGGACTCTTCCGATTCTTTTTCAAGGAACGGAGGCACAAAAGAATAAATATTTACCGAAGCTCGCTTCCGGTGAATGGATTGCCGGTTTAGGTTTAACTGAACCGGATTCCGGTTCCGATGCGGCGGGAATGAGAACTTTCGCGGAAAAAACGCAAGGCGGTTTTATTCTGAACGGAAGTAAGATGTATATCACGAACGGTCCGAATGGACAAGTTTTTATCGTGATGGCTCGAACGACAAAGTCTCGCGGTCCGATGGGAGTTTCCGCGTTTATCGTAGAATCCAATATGAAAGGATTCAAAGTTTCTAAAGTTCTAAAAAAATTAGGCCACAACACTTCCACGACCGCTGAACTTTCTTTCGAAGATATGTTCGTTCCTGAGGAAAATTTACTCGGTCCTCTCAATTCCGGTTTTTTAAGAATCGGAAAAGCCACCTTGGAATGGGAAAGAACGGTTCTTCTTGCCGCTTTAATGGGAGGAATGGAATATTCAATAGAGAGTTGTTTACAATACGCTTGGAATCGACATCAGTTCGGGAAACCGATTCTTTCCTTTTTTGCGATGAAGGAAAAAATAGCGAGAACCTGGGTTTATCTCTGCGCGGCAAGAAGGGTCATTTATTTCGTCGCACGCAAAAAAGATGCAGAACCGGATGTGAGTCTTCCGATGGAAAGCTCGATCGTAAAAGTTTACGCTTCCGAAGTGAGTGAAGAAGTAGCATCGGATGCGGTTCAGATTTTCGGTGGAATGGGTTATATGAGAGAAGTTCCCGTAAGCCGTCTTTATAGGGATGTAAAACTCGGCACCATCGGAGGTGGTACTTCCGAAGTACAGAGAAGTATCATTTCAGCAAGTTATGGCGGTTACGATAAATTTAAGAATATCATTGAGAGCGCAGTTTCCGAAGAAACTCGGATCGCCTCCGAGAAAAAAATCAAAGACAATCCCGTTGCAAAGCTGATTACAAAGCTCGAGAAACTCATTCGCACGGTTGGAGAGAATCCGGAAAGAAAAAAAAGACAACCTTTTGAATTCGGCTTTGCCGATCTTCTGACCTTGACCACCATTCTCAAATTAAGCGTTTGGGATTTGCTCGAAGACAGCAATCATTACAAGGTTTCCGATAAGGAAAGAGATATTCAAATTCTTGCATATTATTTGACTGCTCGTTATATACGCGGAATCGGTTATCTAAAAGAATTGGATGAACAAGGTGTTAACGAATTCTTAAAGGCATTTGGCGATTTAACCGTTCCGGAAAAGGAAGTCGAAAACTGCATCGAATTCTTAAAAGAGGGAATCCTCGGAGCTACTGCGGTTTCCGCATAAATTTACGGAGAATTTTGAATGTACCAAAAAGGGAAATCCTACGGAGAAATTCAAATCGGCGATAAAGCGAGTTTTTCAAAGACGATCACGGAAACGGACATTTATCTTTTTGCAGGTATCAGCGGGGATTTTAATCCACTTCACGTGGACGAAGAATATGCAAAGACGACCATGTTCGGAACAAGGATCGCACACGGGGGGCTCGCGGCCTCTTTACTCGCGCCGGTTTTGGGAATGAAACTCCCCGGGTTGGGAACCGTCGCTTTGGAAACGGTGACCAAGTTTCGAAAACCGGTATATCCCGGAGATACGATCACATGTACCGTCGAAGTAAAATCTAAAGTCGAGAGATTAAAGATGGTGGAGATGAAAATTCTCTGGACCAATCAAAAAGGGGACACGATCGGAAAGGGGGAATGTAAGGTTCTTCCGCCGGACCCAAATTCTTGATTCTTTCTTAATTAAAAAAAATCCAAAAGGCAAGTTTATGAATCCCGTTTTATTAGGAATTAGCGATTCGATCGCAAACGATTTTCCGGAAGAATACAAAGAATGGTCCGGAGAAAAAAAAGTATTAGAACATTATAAAAAATCAATATCCGATCTTCTTCAGTTTTTGGAAATGAAACCGGAAGTTCTTCAGAATCTTCTCACGGATTTTGTGAGTATAGAGCCCGCTTCATTAGGTAAGTCAGGTTATGGACACAGCGTCCGTATTGCGAATGAACTCGGTTATACGGGATTTCGTTCGCATTTGATCGATTTGGGCGGCGCGAGTGTAACCGGTGCGATCGGACAAGCAAGAATGATTCTTCAATCCGATCCGGAAGCGGTGGTTTTAGTCGCCGCGGCGGATATCCCTAAATCTTCTTTCAAACAGGTTTCCGACTTGAAACGTTTGAATGAAACCGTTTGTCATCCGGTTTTCGAGCTGAACTATGGCGCGACGTTGATTGCTATGTACGGACTTCTTATGAAAAGAATGATGTTCGAGCACGAAATCAGTCAAAAGGATTTAGAAGATATCACAAGACGATTTCGATCCAACGCGATTTCCAATCCGAGGGCGAGCGTTTATCAACAAGAAATTACCGAAAAACAAATCTCTCGTACGATTGCGGATCCGTATTCTACTCCGATGATCGCCATTGTTACCGATCACGGCTTTGCAACCTTACTTATGTCCGAGAAAAAAGCGAAGAAGCTTCAAGCTCAAGGAAAACTAAGAAAGGATTTGGCACCGATGTATCTTATCGGCTCCGGTCATGCGGCTCACTCGGAGTATTTTATGCTCAAAGGTGATTTTGCGACTCCTGCGGGATTGGCTGGAGAAATCGCGTTTGCTTCTGCTGGAATACAAAGGGAGGACATCGATTACGCGTGGATCTACGATTGTTTTACCGGGATGGTGATTCTTCAATCCTCCGAATATTTCGGATTATCGAAGAAAGAAATTGCACAAACTCTGAAGAACGGAGAGCTACAATTTAAGAATGGAAAAAAAATTAAGATCAATGAGATGGGCGGAATTTTAAATTACCAGGCCGCCATGTCTATGTCTGCCGCAACCGGGTTAATCGACCTTGCGGCGCATTACGGATTGTATTCTAAAGCAGTTCCGAACATTCAAGTGACACGACCTGGAAAATCTCTCTTGGGTGGAAACGGCGGCGTGGATAGCATCAATTCCGTTGCGATTTTTTCATCAGAATCTTTTAAAGTAAAATCGAAGTCCGTAAAACGTCCGAAACTCTTCTTAAACCAGAACGGCGCAAAACAAAACGAGATTGGAACGGTTTATTCTTCTACAACCGTTAACATGAACCCCGGTTCTTTTACAAAAGCGCCTTATTCACTTGTCCTCGTGAAGATGAAATCCGGTAGATATGTTATGGTAAATGCATATAATAAGAATGGCGAGCTCCTAAAAACGGACGAAACACTAGAAATCGATCGTTCGAAATTAAAAATTGTAAATGAAAACGGTTTTTTAAAAGGAATTTTATCTTGAATTGAAAGAAATTTCCAAGAAGATCAGTCTGTACATTTTCCGAGAATCTTCGAAGAAGAATAGTCAAAGAAGGTGTTGTTTTTCGTGGATCTCGAAATGGAAAAGCTGATTCTAAATTCAGTTGCAGTTGTGGAACGAGAATAGTTAGATTTCCGACCGGTTCCTTTTTAGCATTCTTCAAATACAAATACGCTAATTCGGACTTAGGACGGGTGAGGGATTTTTCTCTCAGGATTGGTTCGAATTATGCACATTAAGGCTGAGAATATACAGACTGGTCAGATTCGCATCTTTAACGGATCCGATTTGATCTTAATTCCAGATTCTTCCCATGAACAAGAAGGAACCATGTTTCTCCACGGAAGGAAGGTCGAGAATTGTCTGAATCTACGGAAATACTCCACGTTCTTTGTCGTATCGGATTCTGTCTCTAAAACCGGATTTCCGGATAAAATCAAATTGCAAGAATTCGGTCCGGACGGGTCGGTAATTGAAATTTCAGAAAGCAAAATGGACTGTTATCGCGTTATGGGAATATTTTTGGAATAAGATTCACTTTCTGCTGGATTCGATCCGAAGCATTCATAGAATCCGTATCCACTATTCTTTTCCGAGGGGAATTCATCATGGTCCAAAAAAAGAAGACCAAAATCCAAAAAGCGACTCCGAAAAAAAAACGAGCTTCCGTGTCTTCCTCCGTAAAAAAGAACGACATTCGTCTTTCGGACATGGTAGATTTAGCCGCTGAGGAATTCGTTAAGACGATTGAAATTATGGCGAAACTCTCAACAGCCAGTCGAACCAAATTGAAAAACTCGATCAAATCTGCGGCAAAGAATATCCTTCAAGGATAATAAGAACGATACTTTCGTTCTTAGTTTTTTTCGGAGAATTTCATGAACGAAGGATGATTTATCTTTTTAGAATCGATTCGGCATATCTGAAATTGAGAAATCGGTAGGTTTGCCTCAGAAGATTCCTGAGTTCAGTATACGTTGCCGAGAAAAAAGTGTGCCAAAGTTTATTTTCTTTTTTTTCAAAGCAGTCAATTTATTTCCAAAAAAAGAACGATTGAAGAAAAAACTTTTGGAAAAAAATTTCCAAAATGATTCGATTTTTTTTAGGAATTGTAGTCCACTGTAAGTATGGAAAACTTATTTCTGATCACCTTACTCTTCTTAATTCTCTTTGAGCAGTATAAAACCAGGGTTTCCCGGGAACGAATTCCAATTCGAGCTCTTAAACAATACGTTCACCGTTAGTTTTCGAGTAAATTTGAACCGGGTAAGCTTTTGAGGCTCCCGGTTTTTTATTTTTTAAACCTGCCTTTTTCCGATTCTACTTATAGAATCGCTTCTTTAGAGAGTTGAAACATTCTTATTCCGCTGGAACCTTGTCTAAAGACCGAGGAAAGCATGTATAAGAAACCGATGACTCCTACCCTAGCCGTAGAAACGTTTATCCGCGCCAAAAAGAATCAGGAACCGATCTCCGATGAAGTCGTGATGGTCTTAGATTCTTTCGAAAACTGGAATGAAATCGAACTTACCGGACTTCTCAACGCTTCTTTTTATCAGCCAGAAGTTCTAAACGAGTACAGATCCGAAACAGCGATCCAAAGTCTTCTCGAAAAATTTAAAAAAAGAATCGTGGATATTCCTATTCAATGAATCAAACGATGGAACCAAAAGTTATTTACCAAGAGGCCAATCCTTACGGAACCTTCACCGCGTTTTTGGAAGACGACGGAAGGACGGTTTATCTCTATCTCCAAGGAGAACAAAATCCCGAGTTCGGCATCAAGTCCGTCTGGGTTTGCAATCGAGTCGAGGCGCCTGAGCAGAGAATTCGAGAAGACCTTTCCGATGGATTAGCACCGATTCTTCTCAAATCGGAAGTATTGGATTCTAAACCTCATGCGGCACTAGAAGAAAAAGATCTCTATTTTATTTGGACGGAAGAAGGAGACGGAGTCGCTCTTTTTTACAAGGAAACGTTGTATGCGTTTCTTCCTCCTTGGTCCGGGATCAAAGGATTTCACGGTTATTCGATTCATGCGAAAGTAGATTCACTCACTGCATATCCTTTGGGAAATTCCGAATTCGGCGTAATTCCGGATCGGGTCCAAGCTTCTCGAGATTTTTGGGAAGCACGTTCTAAAAAAGGCGCTTGGAAAGAAATTCAAGAGAAACGTCTTCATTTCTTGGAATCGAAACTAGGAAAACACGATAAATATTGGTCCGCTGACGGTGGAAAATATCCTCAACTCGGAATTGTTCGGTTTCGTTCACCTGAGAATCCTGATGTTTGGATTTATACCACTATCGGAATGAGCGCTCAGAATATGCCTTCCGTAGAGCTCTTCCACAAGGATTATGAGGACTACGCGCGTATCGAGCTTGTATTGTCGGTAAAGATCGGTTCCGAAGGCCTGGAGAGATCGGAGTCATGGGTTCCCCATCTAATCGGCGAACTCATCCGTTTTCCTTGGAATATGGCGAAATGGTTCGGTAACGGACATACGATTTCCATGTCTCGGAAGGATCCCGAAGCCCTGTATCTCAATTTCACTTCGATTTTATTTCGAGATTTAGAAACCTTTTCTCCTGGTGAGAACGTACCCGATTTAAGAGGTCTGATTTCTGAAAATGGAAAACAGATTCGATTCTTATCGTTATTACCCGTTTCGGAAGAAGAAAAAGAATACGCACAGAAAGATGGAATTCAATCCTTCAATCAGATCTGGGACGAAAAGAACTTTCCTTGGTTTCATGACGCGGAAAGACATTCACTTATCTAAAATGGTTTTTATGGAAGAAATCACCCGCGCAATCAGACGTTATTCGAATCAGTCCGCATTTCTTTTAACTTTGATTTGTTTCGGATTAATCTGGGTGACTCTTCCGTTATCTCTTTTATCCGAAAGTACAGATCCTCTTAGCGCGGAAGTTCAGGAAAAGATCTGGCAAGAAATTTATAATCAAGATTTTCATTCTTCTAAGAAGTTAGTACAATTAGAACTTTCTAAGAGTGGTAAAAATGAGACAATTCCTCTCTTATCACTCTTGGAAATTTCTTTAAACGGACTTCAGAGACACAAACAAGCGAATGAAACGCGCAGAAGAATCTTATCTTTCTGGGAAAAAAAGTTTAAGAAGTCTTTCTTAGAGGAAAATTATCCGATCAATCTTGCTACTTGGACGAGAATGATCGTCGTAAAACCGGATTCTCTCTTGTTGGGTGCTGAATATTTCATTCCATATCCGATCAATGCGGGGAAAGACGGCTTCTATTATCATAAGTTTACCTTATACAATCGCTTTTCAAGAAAGCCTACAAGGTTCTTTAAACTAGAAAGATCACCGGCAACCAATCAAGAATATCGTCTTTATGAGATCAATGCGGACGGTGAATCGAAACAAATCAAAGTTTATGGCGATATTTTGCCCGAGATGAAGGACGAAATGATATTTCTTACCGGATTTTTAGGTTTTTAAGCTGGTTTCAGCTCGAATCTGCGATCTATAACGATCAATTTGATGTGTATAAAAGAAAAAACCCGCTTCGAAAAGCGGGTTTTAAAGTTTCATCCCTTCTTAGAATGAAAGTGTGTTGCGAGATTACTTATTTCTTCTTCGCAACTTTCTTTTTAGCTGCTTTTTTCTTAGCAACTTTTTTCTTAGCTGCCTTCTTTGCTGCTTTCTTTTTTGCAACCATTGACTCTTCCTCCGTGTTACTAACATCAGTTCTGAATTTTGTTCAGAGCTAAATGCCGTGATTAGGGACATAATTAATGGATCAAGATAAAAATGTAAAGTGTTTTAATAAAATTTTACAATTTTTTTTAAAATTTATTTCTCATCTTATTTTTTGATTCATCATGAAGGCTTATCATTCACTTCAACACAGATAAAAGATATATCATCGCTTGGATCTTTGATTCCGCGAAAGTCTTGAATCGTTTTTAATACAAGATCAGCAAGATCTTGTGGATTCAAATGATGATTACTCTTTAAAAGATTTAAAAAATTCTCATCTCCGAAGATTTCTTCATTCTCATTGAACGTTTCAGTGATGCCATCGGTGAATAAAATTAATTTATCACCTGGATAAATCGGTATCGTTAAGTGTTTATACTCGGTAGGCAATACTCCGAGAACTCTTTGTGTCTCGGTTCTCAATTCTATTTTACCGCTTTTTCGAATACAAATGGGTGAAGAGTGACCTGCATTGATATATTTGAACGTTTCTTCTTGAGAATTGTACTCTCCGCAGATAAAAGTCATGAACTCGCTTCCTCGATAACGTTCGATGAGAAACGAATTGATTACTTTGAAAATCGTCGATAAGTCCGATTTTTTACGGATTTGATTCTGAATGATGCCTCTGATCGCACTTACAAGGTATCCTGTTCCCAATCCATGGCCTGAAACGTCTCCTAAAGCCAACAACATTCGATTTGAATTCAATTTTTGAATGTCTAAGTAATCTCCGGAGATCCCAACGGCTGGAATCGAGAAGAATCCGATCTGTGTTCCCTTGATCGATCCTCCTTCCGCAACGTGGAGCGTCTTATCGATGATCGCGGCCATGTTGAGATCACGAACGATTCTCTTTTTTTCCACTTCTTCCGCTAATAACGCGTAGTTTTGCAGTAACATGGAGGCCATTCTTGTACATTCTTTCAGAAAATGAAGTTCTCCGAGATTAAAGTTCTTTCGATTGTTCTTCTCTCCGACAAGAAACACACCGAGAACTTCTTTCCCTTTGGAATAGTTGAAAATGGGATACGTTAGCTGTATTCCGGAGTTGTGAAGGAATTTATAAACCGATTCTCTGATTCCTAATCCGTATGCGAGGTGAGTTGTTACGGTAACTTCCGTATTTGCCGCGAAATATTGCCAAATTTCGGAGCTGGAGGAAATTCTGATGAAGTTGATGTTCCTTAGATCGGTTCTCGGAAATTTATCCGCAGGAATCAATACAAGAACCTTGCTGATATCCAAAGCTTCCGAAACTTTTCGCATCAGACTGTTGATCGTGGCTCTCATTGAAATCGGAGCGCTGATCATCGCGGATACTTTTTCAAGAGCTGTATGTAATTTTTGATTCCTCTTAAAACTCCAAGTATCCACGAGATTGGAAAGTCTGCGATTCAAGGAACTTAGAGTGTAGATACTTATCGAAAGAAACAGAATATTGAATTCTTCCAAATACTTGTCCGCCGCAATCGGATTGAACTTAAAGAAGGCTCCTAAGAGGAAGAGATAACCTCCCGCTAACATCAAAATCAGATAAATGGAAGTCAGTGAAGAGCTAAATGCAATCTGAACCGGAACGATCGAATATGTAAATGTTCCGTAGATGATCAAAACCGGAAAAATCAGAAACGCGAATAAGATCAAAAGTTTCGAAAGATCCGGTGAGATGATCTCTGAAAATTCCACGGAAACAAAGGGAAGAATGGAGATTGCGCTGAAAGCAAGGATCAGGCTGAGCTTTTTGAACAAACTCTGAAGAGGAAATAAATTCCGAATGGAATCCAAAATCAAAAAGAAGATACAGATCACGGAACAAAGAAGAATAAAATAAACCCCGTTGGTTGCGAGAATTCCGAAAATATGCGGGTCTGCTTTTTGAGAACGTCCAACAAAACCGGCGATGAGAGAAAAGATAAGTTCCGGTGCAAACCATCTTGTGGGTAATTCTTTTCCTCTCAATCGAAACGATATGTTGAGAATTACGAACGAAGTGAAATATAAAAAGAAGAAGAATAAAAAATGAAATTCGTGAAATCCCACCAGAAAAAAATTAAAAAGACTCAAACAAGATAAGGATCCGAATAACAAGAGCATATAAACGTCTCTCGTATAAAAGAAAAACCAGATCGCCACGGAAAGATAGATCAACGAAATCAAAATATCGCGCGTGAAATCCTTTAAGACCGAATAATCCGACTTCGGCGCGAGGATCACCGGAATCGTTTCGCTTACTCCCTTGTCGTAGACGTGAATTCCGTTTTCGTAAGATTGACCGGATTCAGCCATCTTAACCGCGATCTCCAATTCGAGAAGATCCACTTTTTTACCGAGTACGCCGGGATATTCCTCGTTCGTTTGAATGATGGTTCCATTCGGATAATAATAAAACGGCGGTCGTAAACTTTCGGAGGAAGTTTGTAAAACGCCGATGAGAAGCGCAAAGCTCAGTAGAATCAAAGAGATAAAAAGTAAAAGAATGTTTCTCACGATGGAAACCTCAGATCGTAAAAGGAAATCATAGGTCTCGTTTTCCAAGTGAGGATTAAAGGATCGTTTCCGATTTCTTCTTCCACTTCCCAGCCGATGGAAAGAAGATTTTTATCGAAATCGGAATTTCTGTGGACTTTAAAATTTTTCCCCGAACTCCGAAGAGAAATCGTACTTTCCATTCTTCGAATCACTCCCACCAAAAGGTCGTATTCTTCGTTCCAAGAAATCTCTTTGAGATACGATTCCACAAGATTCTTTATATAATTCAAACTTTGAACGGATTTTGAAGTTCTCGCCGAATAAAGAATTCCTAATATATAACAAAGAACCAAAACAGAGACTTGATTGGTTACGCCTAATTTTAAGATTACGAAATATGTTTCTTCTCCGTCTGCATTTAAGAATTCGACGAGTTCACCGGGTTCCCTCGATAGAATTTCGGTCCGTATGTTGCCGATCATCGGCGGTTCGGCGGCTTCCAGAAATTTTCTGATCTTACCCGCCGTTTCCAATTCCTTTCTATACTTTTTGTTTTCGGCAACTTGGGAAGATAAGATATGATTGTGAACTGCGATACCACATTTTCCGGATAAAAAACTGAGGTCTTGTCGAACCGAATCCTTCGGTATGTTCGAAACTGCAAGAAAACCGAAGAGAGTTTCTCTGTATACGAACGGAAGAATGAAGTTGGCCCTTAGGCTTACGAAGTCTTCATTGATTTCGTGATTCTGATCCGGCTCTCCGATCATCGCACCATTCTTCTTGTTCAGAATGTATTTTAGAAGTTTGGCATCCGGGTTGATTCCGTCGTGAGTGATTACCTTTCTTTGTTTTTTCTTTGCATACGTATGAAGTTCGAACGTTCTAAGATCGTTGTTGAGCAACGCAAGTTTGCCGTAGTTGCTTTCCGTCAATCGCACTAAATCCGGAAATACGTTTTTGATCAATCCGTCGTGATCGAATCTTCGATACGCCATTCTTGAAGACCGAGGATCGTCGCTTAGGTATTCCGAAATTAAAATAGACTTCAGTTTGCCGCTGAGTTTTTCCTGAAGAGGGAATAGAACGAAAACGGCAAACATAAGCGTCGACAATAGACTTACTTCCATATAATATTCTATCGCGGTAGGAATCACCGAAAGAATAAAAAAATAAAGTCCTAACGCGATGACGATGGAAATTCCTTTTGCGAATAGATTGATGATTCCGGAAATAAGATAGTAATCCGTTACGAGAGAACGAAACGCTTCTCTAAATCCGGGTTGTTTATTTGCGCTATCAGGTAGTATAGTAAGCATTCTCTTCGATGTATTTTTCAGTAAGATCGCAACCCCAGAATTTCCTGGAAGTAGCCCCAACATTCAATACTACATTTAAGGAAATTTCAGTATTATTTTTTAAATATTCGGAAAGCTTTTTCAAGGTTTCGGGATTCGCTTCCTTTACCGGTAGCGAGCCGAAATAAATTTCCAAACCTTCGAAAGAGATCGGTTCGTCAAAAACCTTACCGACTGCCATTACCAAACGGCCCCAATTCGGATCTCCGCCGTAAATCGCAGTTTTTACTAAAGGAGAATTGAGGATGGATTTTCCGATCTTTCTCGCTTGGATTTCGTTTTTCGCGCCGGTAATCGTTAGTTCGATCAACTTGGTTGCGCCTTCTCCGTCGATTGCGATGAGTTTTGTAAGATCCGTACATATTTCCACAAGAGCACTGGAAAAATCGTCAACCGAAGCTTCTCCCGCTAATCCGTTACAAAGCAAAGCCACCGTATCGGAAGTGGAAGTATCGGAATCGATCGTTAAACAATTGAAACTTTGATCGACCGAAGATTTCAATATCGAGTAGAGGTTCGTGTTTTCCGGAAGGGAGACGTCCGAAAGAATATAACAAAGCATCGTCGCCATATTCGGTTCGATCATTCCGGCTCCTTTTGCGATTCCGTAGATCACACCTTCTCCGGACTTCGTTTTAATTTTTCGGTAAGAAATCTTTTTTCGAGTGTCCGTGGTCATAATCGCTTCTGCGACTTCTTCCAGATTTCCCGGCTTCAAAAGTTCCTTTGCCTTTTTACAAGCGGGAAGAATCACTTCCATTTTAAGGGGAACGCCGATGACGCCTGTGGAAGAAGGAAGGACCAACTTTTCTGAAATGCCGAGAGATTGACCGATTGTGTTGCAAATGTCCCTAGAATTTTGAATTCCTTTTTCGCCCGTTGCAACGTTCGAGTTCTTAGAATTGATCACAATGGACTGAAGAAAACCCGATTGGATATGTTCCTTGCCGACGATGACGGGAGCGCCAGGAAAATTATTCTTCGTAAAAACGGCGGTGGCCTTGCAAGGCACTTCGGAATAAATTACTCCGAAGTCTTTCGTATTGTCTTTGATTCCGATATTTATCCCAAAGGATGAAAAACCTTTCGGCATGGTCATAGATAAGATCCCTCAACGTGTCTGTTGGGATCTATATTTGGAAAATTCTTCCTACGGGAAAGAAGAATTCAGGAAACTTCGGGTTGATACCGGATCGGAATGGTAACGGAAAAAATGGTTCCACCTTCGGGATTGTCGAAAACTTTCACGGAACCGTGATGAAGGCGAACGATATGTTTTACTATGGAAAGACCGAGACCGGTACCACCTTCCTTTCGGGACCGGTTTTTATCCACACGAAAGAATCGTTCAAAGATCCGGCTTTTGTCTTCGTCTTGAATACCGATTCCTTGGTCGATGACTTGAAACTGAACCTGATCCGGTTTGATCGGAAGAATTTTGAGCGTAATCGTTTTTCCGTCCGGGGAATAGGAGGACGCGTTTGAAATGAGGTTTAGAAGCATATGTTCCAAAAGGACCCAATCCGCGTATATCATCAGAGGTCCGTTCATCTCGACCACGAATTTTTGGTTCTTTGAAGAGATGACACCTTCCACGGTGTAACTTAAATTCTCCACCAAGGACTTAAGGGAGAATTCTTCATCTCCGGATATTTTTGTCTGATTCTCGATTCTTGTTATCGTGAGCATATCTTCGACGATACGGACCATTCGGTCGGTGTTTCTCGAGATCGCGTCGAGGAATCTTTTTTCGTGACTTTCCGGAGACAATTTGAGACGATCGAGTAACGTTTCCGTATAACCTTTGATAGACGTAATCGGAGTTTTGAGTTCGTGAGACGCATTCTGAACAAACTGTTCACGGATGATATGGGATTGTTTTTCCTCAGTGATGTTTCGGATAACGCCGATAAACATCAGAATTTTTCCGTTGGTTCTCAAGGGATACATCTTGATCGCGTAGAAGTTTTGACCGAGATCGATTTCCATTTTAGAATCGCCCGATCCTTTCAAATGAGCCGTAACAAATTCCAAAAGTCTGTGATCTCTCGTTGCATCGGCGACTTTTCTGGATCGAGAATTCGGCTCTATCAAAGAACCGGGAACACTTTTGTTTTGAAAAAGAATGGAAGCGTTGTCTGGATCGATCGCAAAAACGCCTTCCTTTAAGTTTTGCAAAACGGAATCGAATTTCTCTTTTTCAATCGTAAGATCCACGAATTGATTTTTGAGTCTGGTCGACATCAGGTTGATCGAAGAAGCTAGGTCGGCAAGTTCGCGAATGTCGGGAAGTCCCAGCTCCGAACCGAAATCTCCGGCGTTGATATCTCCCGTTTTTTTTTCGATTCGATCCAGAGGTTCGGAAACGCTCTTCGCGATCGAGTAGGACATATAAAACGTTCCGAACATCGCAAAGAGAACGTAAAATGAAAAAAGAAGAATTTTAAAATCGGGATGAACGAATTTTTCTACAAAGAGGACGGCGCCCGCTACAACAAGCAAAACGAGCAGGAGCAACCAGTTGCTAAGAAGAAGTTTTGAAAATAAGCTACGCCTCATTGAATCTATAGCCGATTCCGCGGATGGTCTCGAGTCTTTCTTTTTCTTCCCCGAGTTTATCGCGTAATCTCTTAATATTTACGTCGACCGCTCTATCCGTTACGTAAATATCTTTTCCCCAAACTCGATCCAATAATTTATCTCTCGTAAACGCAACGCCTGGATTAGTCATAAAAAGATTCAGAATCTTATATTCGATTAACGTTAAATCCACTTCGGTGTTATTGATAAACGCTTTGTGTGCTTTTAAATTTAGGAAAATGCTACCGATCGTGATATTTCCTTCGAATTGTTGTTCTTCTTCGGCATCTTTGGTTCTTCTTAAGACGGACCGAACTCTCGCGATCAATTCTCTTGTGCTGAAGGGTTTACGAACGTAATCGTCGGCACCGAGTTCTAAACCGAGAACCGCTTCCGTTTCTCCGGACTTTGCGGTGACCATGATGATCGGCATGGAATATTTTTCTTTGATTCTTTTGCAAAGATCCATTCCTCCGATACCGGGGAGCATCAAATCTAAAATTACGAGGTCAGGAGTATTCTTTTCGAGCTTGGGAAGAACTTCTAATCCGTTTTGGCACGTGTCTACTTGGTAGCCGTTTTCCTCGAGATGGAATCGGATCAATTCGGCGATATCTTCCTCATCGTCTACAACGAGGACTTTTTGTCCCGGGTTCCCTGATTGGTTTTTCATGAGTCCTATTCTTTTTTGCCGGCTTTACAGTTTATCTTACAACTTGATTTTCGTTTTCGAAAATTCTAAGTATAAAGATTCTGACCGATTTGGACAGATTGTCTATCTCTACCGAACAAAGTTTATAGTTCTAATATTCCAGAAATTCGTTACAATTAGAATACGAAAAAATTACAAACTCCAGAAAATCGATTCTCTCTAAAGAATTAGATGACAGAGAGAAAACAAAGGTTATTCTTTCTCGCCCAATTGTGAATTTATTTTACGAATCAACGCTCTTTGACGGAAAATTGAAAAGACGAGGAAACCTCCAAGTAATATGGATCCGATTAGATAAACTTCATTGAGACTTTTGAGTCTTTCTTGTTCTTCTTCGATCGCCTTGATAGCTTCCAAGTGAGAGATTAAGAAGTAAAATTTATCCGCATTCTGCCATTCCTTTTTGGATTCTTCCCTAATTTGAGTAATTAGTACCGCGGCGTCTTCCTTTTTCATTTTTTGAATGATCGGGAACACTTGGTCCAATTCGGAATTCAAATATTCTTTTGCGCTCATCACGGGTTTGGAATCGGAAGATATCTTATCAGCAAAAACCGCTCCAATCGGATAAAATAACAAAAGAGTAAAAATGGTAAGGATATAAATTCTCAGTGTAGTTTGGTTCATTCAAAAAAGCCTAATTTGTTTTTCCATTCTTTCGTATATGGATTTCTATAATGGACAAGATAGATTCCGGCCAATATCGCGAAAACACAAAACAGAATGCTACTTGTTACTAAAATCAGAGGTAACAACCCCGTTTCAATCAGAAATCCTATATCGATAAAGAAGAGGACAGTAAGAGGGGAGAATCCCAAAAGAAAAAGGCCGGATAAGATAATCTTAATATTTCGAACCGGAATGATGTGAAGCATCACCCTTTTTTTTAAATCGGGAGGAACGGTCATATTCTCGGAAGAGTTCCCTGGTTGTTCCTCGAAAAAATGCAATCTTTCTTCAAGGTCGGGAGGAACGGAATCCTGGAGTTGAGAGTGGGAAGGTGAATTATTCTTGTTTTTCATTCTCTTCCTTATTCAACCAATCTCTCATGATTTCTTTTCCCCTGAAAATATAACTCTTCAGAGTGTTCATTTTCAAGTTTAATTTTTTTGAAATTTCTTTATAGGACATATTCTCAAAGTAGTGGAGCGCGATCGGTTTTCGATATACATCGGGGAGGTTTTCCACGAGATTCCGAATCTTTTCCGAACTTTCTTGATTTAAAAGTTTGTTTTCTTGTTCGGAAGTGATTTCTTTTTTTTTCTCCTTTTCATTTTCGGCGAGAATCAAGGCATCCAAACCGGAAATCTCCGGGTGTTCTTTTCGATATCTTCTGATAATTTCATTTCGGGCGATCGTAAAAAGCCAAGTGGAAAATTGGGAACGCCCTTGAAAGGTGGACAAACTTTCAAATGCTTTTAGGAATATGTCTTGGGTGAAATCCTCAGCCTCCGTTTCATTTCGAAAGGCTTTGATCGCTTGCGAGTAAACCAGTCCTTGATACCGGTTCATCAATTGTTCGAAAGAGTTGAAATCTCCATGTAAGACTTTTTGAATGCAATCCCAGTCTTCCGGTTTGCATAGGATGGAAGGATTTTCCCTCATCGGGAATATTTATAATAGCAGAGTAATCCTAACCCGGTTCCGAGGGGAACGAGTCCGCCGAGCATCGCGAGTGATTGTCCTAATACGGAAATAAATCCGATAGAAAGGGCGATTCCGACAAATGTGAGAATCAATCCTAAGAAAAAAGAATACGTTCTAAGATCGAAGGACTCTTTTTTGTAAAGCCCGGCTTTGATTATCTCAATCCGTTGTCTATACCACCAATAAAAAACAAAAAACAACAAAGCGCATCCGAAGACGATTCCAAAGATAGGTACAGAATACAGCACAACTTTATATTCCGATCCGGAGCTGGCGTTTTGATCCTGAAGGTGTTTCAGAATCAAATCCAGTGTTTGTAGTAATTTTGCTTTTTCTTCTGGGTTCATCTTACAATGGCAGTAGTAGTTTTTCTATTTTCCGCTTTCGTCTTGAAGTAAGGAAATCTTTCTTCAATGCCTGGGCGATTGATCAGAGATTGATACCATTCTTCTTCTTGAAAACTTTCTTTTAAGAATGAATTACGAATTTCGGTTTGAAATAAGTTCTTTAGTATTTTCATCGTTTTTACCTCCTTATAGATTATGTCCGATTAAATTATCGGCAGAATCAAAAATTCCATCCAATAATTTACGACTTCTGCCTTGCTCCGAATTATTTTCTACGAAAAAGGTGGAAGGGAAAGAGCCGTCTCTTTTCTACCGAATTCTTCGAGCCGTTTCCAAAATGACTTCTCTGAAAAGATCAAACTGGGAATTCAACGCGCGCTTCGAGTCGCTTCAAGGTTCCGCCCGTTATGGGACAAGTTCCTATCCACAATTTTCAGACGTAGATCTAGATGAAGAAAAAAAAGTCTTTTTAACTTTTTTTAGAGAATTTACGAATCGGATCAAAAAAAGGAGGAACTCCTAAGTTTGGTTCGACTCTGACCGGTTCACGATTGAATTCTGCGTGTTCTCGGAGAAAATTTACGATAATTCTTCCGGTTGCACCCCAAAGTAATCCTTCTTCCAAGTCGAAATAGTAAATTTCCAACTCTTTTGCGCCGGATCTTCGAATTCGAATCGAATAGAACGGAGAAGTTTCCAGGCGATTTAGATCCAATAAAATAGATCGTTCTACTTCTTCCGGGTTTGTATTGAACTGAAACGTTCCGTTGTATCTCGCTATAAACGGTGAAATGTGAAATCCAGTATGAGTATAAAGTCCCGGATATTCTCCTAAGACGTCGAGGACGGAACTCGGTTCTCCCATTTCCTCTTCCCATTCTCGAAGTGCGGTTTGTAAAAGATTCTTATCTTCCGAGGAATGCGCGCCTCCCGGAAAGGAGATTTGTCCCGGATGGGCCTTGAGATTGGAATTTCTTTTTTGAAGAATGATACCTTGCGTTTTGTCCGGTTTTTCGTAGATCGGAAGAATGACCGAAGAAGCTTTTGTTTTTTCTTCTCCGGGTAAGGGAGGCGCCGGAATTCCGTTAAAATTCTCCTGAGGAATCGCGAGTCGTTCTTTCAGCGTTTGAAAATCGAACTTCATCTTGAATCTACATTCAGAAAATTGAATCTTCCTTTATTCGAATTTTTTGTTAATCGGAATCAATCCTTTGAGATTCGATTCGTACGGAATGTTTTCCAGTGCGGATAAAATGGAAGGTCCATAATGAATTACTTTCCATTCCGAGAACAAATTCATTTCCCTCAGTTCGTCCAAGGTTTTCGGATTTCTCTGAGCGAGTTCGGCGATCATTTTATTGGAAGGCATCATCTGATGACTCATTCTTCGAATGGACATGATCGTTTCTCTCCAGATTCTCAAACGTTTGAATCTTTCGCCTTCTTCGTTTGTGAGATTTTCTCCGGGCTTTTTGAAAAGTTCCGATTTCTGAATCGGAGGTCCGCTCGGATTCGCATAAATTTGAAAGAGAGTTTCCGCGTCTTTTTTTCCGAGAACTTCCGTTAGCTTCGCCATATCTCTTCTGTTTTTCATGAGAAGGACCACTTTTTCGTTGTTAAAAACTCGAAAGGGGGCTTTGTTCAATTTGCGCGACTTATCATCGCGGAAAACCAACGTATCGTAGATAAATCTTCTCTCATCCGCGCTGAATTCTAAGATTTCGGGAAACTTATCCAAAGAGATGGAGTTCCCTTCGGAACCGGCTTCTTCCATCGCGATTTTTTCGAATTCGGAAAGCGCTTCGTCATAGAGGTTTCTCTTAATGAGTTCCTCTTTCATTTTTTCCCAAATCGTTTCTAAGTAAACGGTATCTAAAGCCGCGTATTGAAGCTGACTTTTTTCCAAGGGCCGCTTTTCCCAGTTAGACTTCTGTTCTTTCTTCGAAAGCTTTATTTTATGATAATAATCGACAAGATGTGTTAGGGAATATTGCTCATGATCCAAAAGACGAGAGCTGAATCCTGTATCCGCGATATTCTTAAACTTAAAACCGAAATCCTTTTTGAGGGCTTTGATATCATCAATGGCGGAATGGAAGATTTTTAGAATTTTTTCTTCTTCAAAGAGCGCGCCCAGACCCTCTAAGTTTTGTAACTTTAACGGATCGATGATGTAATTTTTTCCCTTCGCGGAAATTTGAATCAGACAGACTCTGGAAAAATACGTATAATATCCGGAGGACTCCGTATCTATGGAGATCGAGTCAGCCTGACCCAAATTGATGAGAACGAGTTGTAGGCTTCGAATTGTATCTACGACGATGTAATCGGAATTTATTTGCATGAAAAACGCGACCTGAGATTTTAAGCTTAAGAAGGCAGAGAATGAGCTCAATTCCCGATAAATCCAGAGTAAGAAGACAAGCCCAGGATGACAAACCAAAAGATGAATGCGCGATATTTGGTATTTTCAACGCACCGGAAGCTTCTAATTTCACATATTTAGGTCTCTACTCGATGCAACATCGGGGGCAGGAATCCAGCGGGATTGTTTCCTCGGACGGCGAGCATCTGTACCGATACGCTGGGATGGGATTGGTCGCCAATATCTTTACCGAGACCAAACTAAAAGAACTTCAGGGCAATTCCGCGATCGGCCACAATCGTTATTCTACAACCGGAGCCAGTTTTTTAAGAAACGCTCAACCTCTTCGGGTCGAATCCCATCTCGGTCCGGTTTCTCTCGCTCACAACGGAAATCTTGTCAATTCTTGGGAACTCCGGAGCCAACTGGAAAAGGAAGGGAGCATTTTTCAAACTACGATCGACTCCGAAGTGATCGTTCATTTGATGGCACGATCCGGAGAAACCGATTTTCTTTCCGCACTTTCCACCGCTCTGAAAAAAGTGAGAGGCGCTTATTCGCTCGTGATTCTTACCAAATCTCAATTGATTGCGGTCCGTGATCCAAACGGCTTTCGTCCGTTGGTAATGGGGCGAAGAGAAGACGGAGCCATCGTTTTTGCATCCGAAACTTGCGCCTTTGATATAACCGATACGAAATATGAAAGAGACGTAGAGCCTGGAGAAATGATCGTCGTTGATAAAAACGGAGTCAGTTCTTATTATCCGTTTCCAAAGGCGACACCAAGCCTCTGCATTTTCGAATACATCTACTTTGCCAGACCCGATTCCAATATTTTTGGAGAATCCGTTTACAAGGTTCGTAAGAATTTAGGAAGATTCCTCGCCAGAGAATTGCCGGTGGAAGCCGACGTGGTCATCCCGGTTCCGGATTCTGCGAGTATCGCGGCCTTAGGTTATGCGGAAGAATCAGGTATTTCTTATCAATCGGGATTGATTCGTTCGCATTACATAGGAAGAACTTTTATCGAACCGGATCAGAAGATTCGGGATTTCGGAGCGAAAATCAAATACAACGTTGTGCGAAATGTCGTCGAAGGAAAAAGAGTCATCGTAGTCGATGATTCTATCATGAGGGGAACGACGAGCCGAAAAATCATCAAAATGATCCGCAACGCGGGAGCGAAGGAAATTCATCTTCGAGTTTCTGCGCCTCCGACGGTTTCTCCTTGCTATTACGGAATCGACATCCCGACTCACAACGAACTGATTGCGGCAACACATACGATCGAAGAAATTCGAAAGTATCTCAGAGTGGATAGCATCGCTTATTTATCCGTTGAATCCATGAATCGTGCGGTGATCGATCATAAGGGCGGAGGTTTTTGCAACGCCTGTTTTACTTCGCAATATCCCGTTGAGTTTCAGAGCGAGTTGGGAAATCAGAAGAGTCTTTTTAAAGAATACCAAGTCGAAGAAAGAGCCGTTTACTAAATCGGCTCTTTCTTTTTTCAAGACGGAATTTTGATTATACCTTATCCGGTGTAGGATGTTGTTTATCTATTTTTACCTTTAGATTGTGGAAAGGTCTCTCGATGATGAGATACAAAATCCAACAAGAAATAAAAATCTTGAGACAAACGATCACGTAGATCGAGAAAAATCCGGACCAACTCAAGTTATCCATTCCTTTCCTGACAAATCGAATCGCTAAAATTCCGTGCCAAAGGTAAATCGTATAACTCAATCTCGAAATCGGTCTGAATAAGAACGAAGAGAAAAACTTATAGACCGGACTAGCGGGAATCATCGCCGAAATCGTAAGCAGAATAAAAACGATGTGGTAAAGATTATAGCTCAACGTGTGTTCCAAAACCGGATGTTTCCGAATTTGTACTCCGATGATAAATAAAACGACCGCGCCTAAGAATAAGAAAAAAGCATGAAGGCCGTTCCAGTTCTGAAAGTATCTCTTGTTGAAAATTTCAAAAGTGATGATACCGACGAAAAGTGCATCAAAACGCGTATGTGTCGCATAATAAATTCCGCCAATCGGTCCATAATAATAATGATAAAATCGAAAGAAAATGGGAATGATATAGATTACGGATAAAACGAGCATTCTTCGTTGAAACGGAAGTTTGAACAAAGCAAACAAACAGAGAAAAGGAAGGATGATATAGAAATGCTGTTCTAAGGACAAAGACCAACCGAATTCGAAAACACGGTTCGGATTGTAATTGGAATACAGAAAAATATCGGACCAAGGATTGGAAATTGCGACGGATGCTCGATTTAGAACGAAGGCTTCAACCTCGTTTAAGTTCGATTTCGCCTTCATTTCGTTGTAAATCACGATCGAAAATAAAAAGGTAATCATCAAAACCGTATAATAAGCGGGATAAATTCTTAATATTCTCTTCAGATAAAATTCTTTTATATTGAGTGTGGAATATTTTTCGTAAGCACGGAACAAACCCGCATAGATCAAAAGACCGCTCAAAAGGAAAAATAAATCCATAAAATGAATCATACTCAAAATCGAATTGAGAGATGATTCGGTTACCAATCCTTGTTCTAAAAATTGGTGGGCGTTGTTTTCCCATAAGTGAAAAAATAAAACGATTAATATTGAGAAGGCTCTTAAGCCGTTGAGAGATTCGATTTCTTTGGGATCTTTTTTAAAAACACCGAAAATATAATCCAGGATCTTGTTTTTCATTTTTTATCTTTGTACCGAACTGACTTCATTGAATTCTTTGGAAACTTCACCTTGATGACGGGTGACACCGCTATCGTCAACTCGTAAACAAGTGTCAGAAACGAGGTCTAACGAGCGTTTTATCCAAATTCAATTTTCCATCTGGCACGTTATTCGTTTGAGCCTATTGTAAGGGAAAAAAATTGATTAAGAATGTTTTAATTGCGCGGTTAGCTTTCCTAACGTTTTGATTTTTTCCTCTACCTTTGGTGTTAAACGAATTCCTCCGCTCAGTCTGAGGAAGTTTCTAAAGTTTCCCGTTCCCGAAAAAATAGGACCGGGCGCGATGGAAATATTGTATTTCCATGCTTCGTTTTGTAGAAGAAGACTATCCACTTTGGCCGGGAGTTCTATCCAAAACACAAGACCACCTTGCGGATTGGAAATTGAAGTGGTCTCCGGGAAATGTTTTAAAACCGATTCTCGAATCTTAGCAAGATTGGAAGAAAGATTTCTTCGAAGAATTTTTATATTTCTTTCATAGGAAGTTTTGAGATATTCACTCAACGCGATCTGCGGAATACTAGGAAGCGCTAATCTGGAAAGTTTTAATTGTTTTTGCAATTCCTGTCCTTTTTTTCCGGGAAGAATCCAACCGATTCTCAAATCAGGGGAAACAATTTTAGAATAAGAAGAAATCTTATAAACGATTTCTTTTTTATCGAAGGATTTTAAGGATAAGGGACGAGACGACGTAAAATAAAGATCTCCGTAAATATCATCTTCGATGATCGGAATGTTTTTATTCGAGCAAAGCTCCACGATGATTTTTTTGTTCTCGCTGGATAGAAGACTTCCGGTTGGATTTTGAAAATTCGGATTTAAGACGATACATTGAATCGGATATCGATTTAGAGCGTCTTCCAAATGAGAAAGACTCATTCCATGAATTGGGTCCGTGGGGATTTCTAAAACTTTTCTTCCCAACCTCTGAATGCTCTGGAGAATCCCAAAGTAAACCGGAGATTCAACTGCGATTAGGTCGCCCGGCTTTGTCAAAACTTGGATACAAAGATTCAACGCGTCTTGACAACCGTTTGTAACGATGATTTCGGATTCATGACTTGCGATTCCTTGAAGAGAGGATCGTAACGAAATTTGTTTTCTAAGTCCCGGATATCCCTGTGAATTTTGATAGTTATGACTATCCGCGATTAAGATCGCTTTTTTTAAATTCTTGTGGAGAGAGGGAATGGGTAGATATTCTTTTTCCGGAATAGCGGTTCCCAACTGAAGAATATCAGGATTTTGTAATGAATCCAAAAGAGACGAGATTCTTTCGTCGATCCCGAAGGAAGAAACGAGTTTCGGTTTTTTAGGCATCGTCGGAACTTTCAATCCAGTTTTCCTCGAAAGTACAACGTACCCCGATTTAGGCCTGGATTCAATGTAACCTTCGTTTTCTAAAAGTTCGTAAGCCAATAAGACTGTCGAGATGCTAACTTTGCTTTCAATGGAAACCTTTCGCAACGATGGAAGTTTATCACCTGCCTTTAGAGTTCCCGATTCGAGCATGGATTTGAGCGAAATTGCGATCGACTCATATTTAGAATTTTGATCTGTACTGGTTGAAATGTTCATTTCTGTATCTGTTATGATCGAGGTAAATTTGTTATAACATAATACAGTGCCAAAGGAAATCATTTTTTATGAAACTGAGAATTCTACAGATCGACGCTTTCGCTGAAAAAGTGTTTCAGGGGAATCCGGCCGCCCTTTGTCCTTTGGAAAAATGGATCTCTGAAGATTCCATGCAGAAGATCGCCCTTGAAAATAATCTGAGTGAAACCGTTTTTTTCGTACCGGAAGGGGACTTCTTTCGAATTCGGTGGTTTACTCCCGAACAAGAAGTAGACCTCTGCGGTCACGCAACTCTTGCTACGGCCCATTATCTTTTCGATCAAGGACTGATCAAAGGAGACGTGGCCCGATTTCAATCTCTTTCGGGTGAACTTTCCGTTTTTAAAAAGGAGAATCTTCTTTATCTCGACTTTCCTTCTCGAAAGCCGATTCGAGTGGAGAATACTCCGAAAGAAATTATAGAATCATTTTCAATTCTACCCAAAGAGGTTTGGAAATCCAGAGATTATCTTCTCGTCTATGAGAATGAAAACGATCTTCGTGAGCTTTCCTACAACGTCGAGATAGCGAAGAATTTGGATTCTTTAGGAATTATAGCGACCTGCCCCGGAAATGATTATGATTTTCTCTCCCGATTCTTTGCACCTGCCGCGGGTTTGTACGAGGACCCTGTTACAGGTTCGTCTCATTGTTCCTTGATTCCTTTTTGGTCGGAAAGATTGGGGAAGAAAAATCTAAACGCGTACCAAGCTTCTCGAAGAGGAGGAAAACTTTTTTGCGAAGATTTGGGGGAACGAGTTCGAATCGGAGGAACCTGTGTTCCGTATTTGGAAGGATGGATCGACGTATGAACGAAAACGAATTTTCATATTCGGATCGGATTTTAAAAACGAATCGATCTTTCATTCGAGAAATCTTAAAGGTGACATCTCATCCGGAAATCATTTCCTTTGCCGGAGGACAACCTGATCCCGCTTTGTTTCCTTTGGAAGAATTACGAAGTGCAACGGATTCCGCGTTTCAAAAATACGGTTCTCAACTGCTTCAATACGGTATTTCCGAAGGATATACTCCACTTCGGGAAAAAATCTTTGAAAGATATTATAAAAACATAAAATATCCTGGCGTGAGTTCGGAAAATATTCTTATTACTACCGGATCACAACAAGCTTTGGATTTGATCGGCAAAATTTTTATCAATCCGGGTGATCCGATTCTCATGGAACGTCCAGGATATTTGGGAGCAATTCAAGCGTTTTCTCTCTATGAACCGTTTCTGATCGGAGTTCCCTTGGAAGACGATGGATTGGATCTTGTCGCATTAGAAAATACTCTTTCTAAAACGAATCCGAAATTTTTGTATTCCAATCCCACTTTTCAAAACCCGACGGGCAAAACTCTTTCCTTACAAAAAAGAGAGTGGATCGCCGAGATTCTGGGAAAGCACAACTGCATTCTAATCGAAGACAATCCTTACGGCGAAATTCGTTTTGAGTCGGAGGCCATTCCTAGTATTCAATCTTTGTATCCTGAAAGGACGATCAGTTTAGGAACGTTCTCAAAAACTCTTTCACCCGGATTTCGAGTCGGTTGGATTTGTGCTCCGAAAGAAATCCAGAGCAAATTTTTAATCGCAAAACAGGCGAGCGATCTTCATTCCAATATTCTTTCTCAGATCGTATTGAGCGAGTATCTCGATCGTTTTGATCTGGATCTTCAAATCGACAAGATTCGAAATTCTTACAGATTCAAAAAAGAACGCATGGAAGAATCTTTGAATCGTTATATGATCGATTTAGCTGATTGGGTTTCGCCGAATGGAGGGATGTTCTTCTGGCTCACTCTGAAAAACGAAATGAATTCCATGAAACTTTTCGAGGCCGCAATTGCAAATAACGTGGCCTTTGTGCCAGGGATTCCTTTTTATACGGAAAAACCTGAAACGAATACGATGAGAATCAATTTTTCCCATTCTTCGATTGAAACGATCGAACTTGGAATTCAAAGAATCGGCGAATCGATTCGAAAACTTTCGACGATTTCTGTCTGAGAGGATATATGATAAGTCCGGAACACTGTAGACTTTTGGCTGAATACAATCGATGGATGAACGAAAAAGTTTATTCCACCTCTTCGAAGTTAAGCGATCTTCAGCGTAAAGAAGATAGAGGCGCATATTTTAAATCGATCCATTCCACTTTGAATCATATTCTTTGGGTGGATTTGTCTTGGCTGGCGAGATTTCAAGGAAAGGAACTTCCAAAAGGAACGGCCGGTTCTGATCTTTATTCGGACTTCGGTGAATTGTTTCGAAAGAGAAAAGAATGTGATGAAAAGATCATCGAATGGGCCTCAGGAATTGAATCGACTTGGCTTGAAACCCCTTTCCGTTTTTTCAGCATCGTTTATCAGAGAGAACTTGAAAAGCCGACTTGGGTTTTAGTCGATCATATTTTCAACCATCAAACCCATCATCGTGGTCAGATCACAACTCTCCTTTCTCAAATGGGTCTTGATGTCGGAATCACGGATCTGGCGTGGATGTAGTATCGATTTGAATTCTTCTTACGATTCGGATTCTTTCAAAACTATTTTCTTTAGAATCAGAAACGGTTTCTCGATCGCCAAGTATAAGATCCAAGAAACGAAAAAACAAGAGAGAATCGCCAATAATACGGCGATAAAAAATTCGCCGATGCCGGGAGATCGAACTCCTGAAAGAACTTTCGAAACTACAATGCCCGCGATTACGACATTCCATAAATACATCGTATAACTGAGTCTCGCGATCGGTCGTAAGATGGAAAAACTGAGTAAGGATGAAAGTAGGCCATCATTCCGAAGGGCGGAGTAGATTATCAATGTATAACCTATATTAAATAAATTGAAACCGATCGTTCTTCGGAACCAATGCTCTAACGGAAAAATGTGTCCCACGAAAAGGAATAAAATTGATAGAATTAAAACTGAATGTTCCTTCAGTTTTCGGTTTCTCGATTCTAAAGGTTGCGGAAGACATCGAATTTCCGCAAGGATCATACCCGCGATCAAACTGTCCATCCTAGTGTGTGAATAAATCAGAACTGAAATATCGGAATTCTTGATAAAGTAGAAAAATCGAAAGAACAAAGGAAGTAAGTAAAGAATCGTCAAAAAAAGAATCCTTTTCGAAGGCCTTAACCTCAGCAAAACAACCGTCGAGAAAAGGGGAAGCAGTAGGTAGAACTGTTCTTCAATTGAAAGAGACCAGCCGACCAAGGAAAGACGATGTTCGGTATAATTCGAGATATAAAAAAAATCCGAATAACTATTCTGCAACATCTGGGAAATTGAATTTAATTCCGCAGACTGAAATTCGTTCGGATTTGGAATACTGTATAATTTCTGAAACTGTCCGTGAAAATATATGAAAAGTATGATAAGGCAAAAATAATATGCGGGAAAGATACGAAGGCTCCTTCCGATCAAAAACCTTTTTTGACTAAATTTAGCCGGTTCATTTTGGTATTTTAGAATTCCTGAATATATCAGAAAGCCGCTCAAAACGAAGAAAAGGTCTACTCCGGAGTTAAAGTTCGAAAGTACGGTCTGAAGAATTTTCGGCATCTTTGTAACGGAAAACGGGAGCCAAACGTGATAGATGATTACCAAAAGAATCGCGATAGCACGGATTCCATTTAAGGATTGAATTTCTTTTTCATTCTTTAGAAAAGGGGAAAGAATATACTGGAGAAGTTTTTGAATCAAAGTCAGAACTCGGGATCAGTGTTTCGGAGATTTTTGCTTATAGAGCAGTTCTTTGATCAGATTCTTTTCCGATCTTCCTAAAATTCCTTTTTCTTCGAAAATTCCCAAAATCTCCATCGTTATTTCCGGCTCTAAAACGGAAAGATCGGCGTATAGAGATTGATGATTGAGTTTTCCTGATTTGTATTTTTCAAGAATCGTATGTGAAGACTCTATGATTTGTTGCTTTCGAGAAACTAATTCTTCCATCGTAGAAAGAATCATAAAAATTTCCGGATCGTCTTCAAAAAGTTTCAGAATGTGATGATAGATGCCCGGGCTTCGGATTGGAAGTTCGTAAATTCCGTCTTTGAGAGAAAGATATAATTCTTTCTCTTCCTCAATCGATAACCCGGCTAGAGTTTTTAGATCGGATACGGTTTCCGGAGGAAGAACGGTCAGAAATTGAGATGCAAATTCAGGGTCTCTCGCTTCCCGAACACAGTAGGCCACGAAGTTACAAATTCTTTTTGAAGAAAGGGATTTCCAAAAATCGTTGGATTTTAAATCCAAAAAAGTGATGTTCTTTCTTTCCCTTCGACGTTCGTCTTCGGACTGCATGAATATGTTGTATTCATGTATTACAATTTTATAAAGTAATTTGTCGCTAAACGCGTCTATGACTTCTTTGATTTTTTCCGGCTCGATGATCGCAAGAAAATATCTTAGAACTTCAAAGTAGACGTCCCCCCTTGCGATAAATCCTTCTAAGACGAGAGGATGCGCCTGCAAGAATGCCGATGCACCCACGTTGATCCCAACCCTTCCTTCCGCAAAGGCATTCATCTTCTCTTCGGCTATGCAAGATTCTCTGATTTCTCGACTCCATTCATTTGGAATGAGATTCTGTCTGCAATTTGCAGGACACGGCTCCCCTAGTGAAATTCCGATTTTGCAGAGAGTTTTTGTAGTTTTTTCCAGAGGTCTTCCTTAAATCAGGGAACAAGATCTCCACAGTCTCTCATTTCAGGAGCATATGGATTTTGTATTTTCGTACCTTGCAACACCCAGGTTTTTTTCACCATCGGACAGTAAAATTTATTAAAGACGCCGTTTCCGCCCGCGAGTTTCACGCTTTCTGCGAGAGTTTCGGAAAAAGAAGAATACGCTTGGAAAAATTTTTCAACGTCCTTCGAATCCTTATTCCGGAGCGAACTTAACATTTTCTCCGCCTCGGATTTTAGACCTCCGTTCAATGCGATCAGAGCCTGAACGTTCGTCTCCAATTTGGAGAGTTCGGGTATTTTTCCTTCTTCTTTCATCAAGAAGCTATGTATCGATTCATTCTCTAATAAAATTGACTGAAGGGCGTCTTTTTCAGGTTCTGTGATGGGGGTTCTTTGTTTCGTACAAACGGTAAGGAATAGAAGAATCCCGATGGATATTAAAAACGGACGGAACATTTTCAAGTTCTCCAAGATGATCATAAGGTTAAGTCTAAGATTCTAGAAAAAACCTTGGTGTAAAGTAAGGAAAAGATGAAAATACAAAAAATGAAAAATACCTTCTTTAACGATCCCCTTGATTTAGAAAAATGCAAGA